>JAHEJI010000282.1 GCA_024638965.1 Planctomycetaceae bacterium | reverse complement strand
GGTAGAATGCCGTACAACGAATCATGAAAAGGAATTGTTGTGGATAATCCCTGGCTGTCGCTACCTGTTGCGTTAATTATCGCGGCTCTCGTCACCGTTGGTACATTGACTTTATTTACAACCAGTCCAACCGAAGCCACGGCTCAGGAAGACAGCCAATTGCCTGAAGGAATCGCGAACGCATCGGAAGATGGACTAATTGCTCTCGCAAATTCGGGTAACCAGGATCAGAAAATCGCGGCGTTGATGAAGCTCGCCGAATCCCCGCAGGATCTTGCGAAAGTCGTTCCGGTCCTTGCCAGGGCGGGACTGGATCGAGACGAATTGATCCGAGCGTCGGCAATCGTCGCGATCAAGCGTGTTGGACCAGCTGCCTCCGAACACCTTGGACCGTTTTTCGATGCCGAAGAAGTTCGTGAGTATCAGGCTGGTTGTTTGGTGGCGCAACAGTTGGGCCCGGACGCCAAACAGTGGATTCCTCAGATGACGGAACAATTGAAGAGTGATGATTCCAACCGGGTTATGAGCTCGTTGTTCGGACTGCAAAATATGGGCAAGGACGTTCTGCCGGCAATAGATGATTTGATCGTTTTGCTCGATCACAAAGACTTCAATATTCAATGTGGCGTTTGCAGAATTTTCGAACGGCTGGGGGTCGAGGCGGCTCCGGCGCAAGATCGCCTGGTCGAATTACTGAACAACGGAGTTGTTTCGGCCCGCACCTGGGCTGCAGTTGCGTTGGGTGCGATTGGCCCAACGGAAAAACATGACGTCGTTGGATTACTTAATCAAAAGCTCAGCGCCTTTACACAAATTGAAAAAGAGCGCGCATTAATTGGACTGGCCCACATCGGCCCCGAAGCGAAATCAGCGTTGCCGGAAGTAGAACGGTTGATGAACGACCTCAGCAAAAGCACACAGTGCCAGGCGGCGCTGACCTATTGGCGGATTACGGGCGACGCGGAGAAATCAACCAAGGTGCTCGTGGAGCAAATAGTTGATGTATCTTACAAACGTGAAGCGATTCAAAGACTTGGTGAAATGGGTCCGGCTGCCGCGCCCGCGTTGAACGCGTTAATCAAAGAGCTGAAAAACCCGGAAGAAGACGTCAGCGAATTGGCCGTCATGGCGATTGCAAAAATGGGTGCGGCCGGCAAGCCGGCAATACCTGGCTTGAAGGAACTTTTGAAGAATAAGGATTTGTTGTTGCGTCAGGCTGCCGGTGACGCGATCGAAGCGATCAATGCTGCTTCTGAAACGGGCAAATAGGAAGCAGGCGGCCAACCAAATAAGTGTCATCTTCATTTGATGCAGGTCGAATCGATTCGTATGTTCGAGCTCCGACAACTCGTTTTTCCGATTGCCTTTCGATCCGCGCACTCAATCAGGCGTACGCGGTTTTGACGCCTTCCCCGAACCTGATACTATTTGAGTGAAATGGCGTTCCCTGGGGACGGTTGAAAGATGATTGGTCGCACGATATCTCATTACAAAATCGCCGAAAAAATCGGCCAAGGCGGAATGGGAGTCGTGTACAAGGCTCATGATCTTCGCCTCGATCGATCCGTTGCGCTGAAATTCCTGTTGCCCGATGCCTTGGGTTCCGAATCGGACAAAAATCGTTTCGTAAAAGAAGCTCAAAGCTCTGCGGCGCTGGACCACCCAAATATTTGCACAATTTACGAAATTGACGAGCAAGACGGCGAGACGTTCATCTCCATGGCCTATCTTGACGGCCAAAACCTCGCTGAGCGAATCCTGAATAAGCCAATTTCCATCATCGACGCAACCGAAATTGCTCGGCAAGTCGCATCCGGACTGCAGGCCGCCCATCAACAGGACATCGTACATCGCGACATCAAAAGCGCGAACGTCATTGTAATGCGTGACGGCCTTGTGAAAATTCTCGATTTCGGACTAGCCGACGCTTGTTGCCGGGCTGCAGATTCTTCAGTCACGATCGTGAAGGGCACACCGTCATCGATGTCTCCAGAACAGTTGCGCGGTAAACCGACGGATCATCGATCAGACATCTGGTCTTGGGGCGTCATGTTTTACGAAATGCTCACGGGCCAACTTCCGTTCCAGAAAACAGAGCTCAAGTCGCAGATCGATTCGGTTCTCAATGATGATCCGCCAAATCCATCGGCACTGAACCCCAAGGTGAGTCCGTTCTTGGACAAAGTGGTTATGAGAGCACTGTCCAAAGAAGTCGACCTTCGGTATCAAAACGTATCTGAGGTCCTCGAGGATCTCCAAAGGGTTTCCACGTCGTTTGACAGCAAGATAATCGCCTTGGAGGAAACCAAAGAGCTGCTGGCAGCCTCCAGCAAGCCGTCGGTCGCCGTCTTGGCGTTCGTCGATATGAGTGAACACAAGGATCAACAATATTTTTGCGACGGAATTGCTGAGGAAATCATTAATCATCTGTCCCAAATCCCGGCGCTTCACGTTGCGTCGCGCACGTCCTCATTTACGTTCCGGGATCAGTCGGTGGATGTTCGAGAGATTGGTCTGCAGCTTGGCGTGAACACTGTCCTCGAAGGCAGTTTGAGAAAAGCTGGCGATAATCTACGGATCACCTGCCAACTTGTCGGCGCAAGTCATGGTTATCAGCTTTGGTCTCAGACTTTCCACCGGACGTTGAAAGACGTGTTTTCAATTCAGGAGGAAATCGCTAAAAATGTGGCCGACGCATTGAAATTAGAGCTGACGGACTCGGAGAAAAACGCGCTTGAAAAAGTCGCGACGCACGACATTGAAGCCTATGACTTTTATTTGCGGGGGCGAGAATACTTTTACGGCGCGCGCAAGAAAACGATTCAATTCGCTCGCGAAATGTTTCAGCACGCGACCGAACGAGACCCCGATTATGCCCGGGCGTACGCCGGAATCGCAGATTGTCATTCTTACCTGTACATGCAT
>JAHEJI010000201.1 GCA_024638965.1 Planctomycetaceae bacterium | reverse complement strand
ACATTCGGTTGACCATGCACGCAAACACAGACGCCACAACAACTTCGTCACGCTGTCAACAAAATGAAACCAGTGATATCATGGCGTCGGTCGCAAGCAAATATCTGTGGGTAACGACAAGGGTACGGGCATGGGCTAGTGCGTGTCGCACGGACGTATAGCGGTCGTGGCGATCTGATTTCCGGGCGAAACCGAGGAAAAGACGCTAAACTTAAACCAAACGCGCTCTAATCTTTCGTTTCAAAAAACGTTTGATTATCATTTGGGACGGTTCGGTTGGGTTGGCCGCTTCGTTAGGTTGCTGCGACCGCGTCACTAGAGCAATTTAATGTTGAATTCCCCCTTGTGTCATCCTGAACCGAGACTTGAGGTGAAGGATCTACGCGAGCGACGAGAGATTCTTCCGTCGCAAGCTCTGTCAGAATGACATCGTTCTGAAAACCAATTTGAAATTACAGGAGAACGTCGCCGAAGGCTTAGTTAGCCGGAAGAACGCCGCCGTTTCGTAACTCAGAACGCAAGAGCTCGAGATCCCAGATTTTTACGGCTCCGATGCTGTCGCAAACGGCCAGCCATTTTCCGGTATTGCTGATTGCGATCCATACGGGCGACACTTCTTTGTGGTAGAGTCTCAGCTGAAGATTGCCCTCGGTATCGTGCAAGTCGATCCGGCCATCAGATTCATCCATCACGACCACGAATTGGCCGTCTCCGCTGATTTCAAATCTGTTTGTCGGTTTGACTTTGAGAGGAAGCTTGTTCAGCTTTTTTCCAGATTCGACGTCGACGATAACGAGATTTGTATCGTCGCGGTAAAGTAGGAGATCGCCGTGCAAAGTCATCCGTAATTCCTGCCATTCCATTTTGGTTTGAAAGACAACCGCCCCGGTATTCAGGTCAAAAATGTCGAACATCCCGGATTCTGATGAGAGTAAGGCGATTCTGTCTCCACTGCTGGTTACAAACGCTTGCGCAAAGCCTCCCCGCCCTTCCAGTTCATGTTGATAAAGGACTTTTTCCGGATTTAATTGGTTTACGGTCAACAGTTCGGCATTTTGAAATTCAGTGACAATGATCCGACCATCAGTCGTTTCCGTGAGGTCGACGATTGGAGCTTTCGCATTTTTTTCGATACTCTGAACGGCCTGAGGCGAGTCGACGGAATAGATCTTGAGAGGCTGATCATTTGTTAAAAAGGGCGTGTATAGCGCGTATTGCTTTCCGGTCTGTGAAACAAAAATCTCACTGCCAGCTTCCTCGCTCTTCAACGATACAAATCCGTCATCAATTTTTGACAGATCCAATCGGCCGAGAAAACCTGCACAACTGTAAAAAAGCGAGTCTCCCTGAGGGCTAAACCTGAGTGCAAAAGGAGTGACCCCAAGTAAAGGCCGTCCGTCCATATCTTTGGCAAGAAGTTGCTTGGAAATTGGTTGTAAAAATCTCCAGATTTTTATTCCATTTTCCGAATCCGCCAACAGTTTGCTGCCGCCTGAAAACCACTGCGCATTGATTGCACGATCTGCGTCAATCTTGATCTCCGCAACAATATTTCCGGAAATCTTGTCCCAGATTTTGAGTTCTCGATCCTGGCCGCAACTTATCACCCACCGCCCGTCCGGCGAAATATCTATGGCCGTTACCGACTTGGCATGCCGACCTAATAATGCTTGGTCGATCGGGTCTCCTGAGGGAAACTCGCGAAAGCCAAAATAACCGTTTGCATCGCCGCAGTAGATCCGTTGGAATTCCATATCAATCGCGATGCCACGCTCAAGATTTTCATTGGATTTTGCATCGCTAAAGGGTATCTCATTTATTTCTTCCGTTTTTTTGCTTCCTTTGACTTGCTTCCAGATCACGACTCTTTCGACTTCATCGCCAAGTCGGGCGATCAGGAATTCGTCATTAACAATCCTCAAACAGTCAACCGACACCGCTTGGTTCTGCCATGACTCCAACAGTTCTAATTCTGGCAGCGAATAACGATAGAATTGAATCGCGGCATTGGATTGATCTGCGTAGCCGGCACAAAAGATACTTGATCCTTGCGGATGAAAAACAAGAGATTCCAAATCCACGGGAACTCCGTTCTCGTTTTTTAACTCGCCTAGCTTTTTCAGACTTCGAAAATCCCAAATTTCGACGGCGCGGCCCGTGTTGGAATTCCCGGCCAGGTATTCACCGTTGTTACTTATTTTTGCGAGGAAACTTGAATTTCGTACAAAGCCGCGTTGGAACGGGCCAAGCTCCTGAAAATTCTTAACGATTTGGCCGGTTTGGGAATCTATTTCAATCGGGTTTCCGCCATCAGGAACAGCGATGATTCGGTCCGTGTTCGCGATTGCTTCAGCGTAGCTATTGCCGTTGGATTTCCAGCCCGGGACCTGAATATCGCGGATTTCTTCGATATCTGGTTGATCCAAATATCGCGCGTATTCATTGCGAAGATCGACCCCGGGTTCTATCTCGGCTGCCTCGGTAAGCGCGGTTAGTGCTCGTTCTCTGCGCCCGGCTTCCGTGGATGACTGCATACCGATTGCTTGTGCGAGTAACGCGCTTCTCAGATTTTTTCGAGTATCCTCGTTGGCTTTTGAAACATTGATGTAGCCAACCGTGGATGCGACGACGGTGGACAACAAGAGAACGATTGCGGAAGCAGCCAAGGACGCAATCAACGGTTTGCGTTTGCACCAACGCCAGAATCGCTCGCGTCGTTTTATCGGGCGAGCCATTATCGGTTCGCCGTCGAGGAATCGCTTTAGTTCGTCACCCAGCTCATCGGCCGTGCGGTAACGCTTGGCAGGTTCCTTTTCCAGGCATTTGAGGACAATCGTATCCATGTCGGAGTCGATGGTCTTGCAAATGCGACTGGGAGGGACCGGCGGTTCATGGATGACTTGCCGGAGGACTTCCACCAACGATCCTTGATCAAACGGTGGCCGACCTGTCAGCAACCGGTAGATCGTGGCCCCGAGACTGTACACATCACAGGCGATGGTGGCTTGGGATGAATCGATCGCCTGCTGTGGCGACATGTACGAGGCGGTGCCCACAATCTGACCCGAACGGGTCATTGAGTGATCGTCGTCCTCAAACCATTTAGCCAAACCAAAATCAGTGAGAAAGGGTCGGCCCTCCTGATCGACCATGATGTTGCCCGGCTTGATGTCGCGATGCAGGATTCCATGGCTGTGAGCGTGTTGTAGCGCCCGGCAGATCGGTACGATGAATCGGGCCACTTCTCTTGGAGCAAGCTGTCGCGATTTGCCAATTTGGCCGAGCGATTTGCCAGTCACCAATTGCATCGAAAAATAATGGTAGCCTTCAAGTTGACCGACTTCGTAAACCGTAACAATATGTTCGTGTTCCAGTCGGGCCGCCGCCATCGCTTCACTCTTGAAGCGGGCCACGGATTCTTCCGCCCGGCTTTCGTCAAGATCGTGCATGAGATCGTCACGAATCACTTTCAAGGCGACTTTGCGTTCGGCACTTTTCTGAATCGCCAGTAGCACCAGCCCCATCCCGCCTTGGCCCAACTTATCGATGATCGAGTAATCGCCGATTTCTTTCCCAACCCATTCTTTCCCGGAAGAAGAGGATGATTCGGACTTATCGGTGGTGACGTGAACCGAATCACGTCCGGAGAGGGTTTGGTCCCAATCTGACGCCGTCTGTTCATCAACGTATCCGCAAGCGGGACACGTAATGCCAATGCTACCAGCCTGAGTCTCGACGGACTTGTGGCAATTTGGGCATTGGAGAATCATCGCGGTTTGTTTTTCGATTTAAGATCAGGTAGCGTCGAATTCTCGGAGTTTTTGACGCCGACTAATTCTCTTGTGTTCGGCAAGTACTTTTCAGGTCACCGGTCTTGGCATTGCGGGAAGGCGGGCACCGTCGTCTCTACCTGGTGCCCTGCTCGTAGAATTTGATTATACGGTTAAATGATCCGGCCAGACAGATTTATCTGCAACTGAAATTGCAAGTTCCAGATTTATTGAACTTCGTCGGCCGTCCAGCAATAGGTTGAATTGACTCTTGAATTTGAGATGACGCGGTGACACAAATTCAAAATGGAAGGCGTTGCCAACTGACTAACTCTGTTTGAAATCGGTAAACTGGTTCGGTTGATTAGCCTAACTCGGCTCAGGCGTTGAAGGGTAAACCGCCAATATTCATTGATTTCACGAAGACTCTCCAGCGCGGGACCTGCCGCTTTTTCGGTCTATTGCATTGTCGCGGCTTTCGGCACCTATTTCTGCATGTAGGCGTTCCGCAAGCCGTTCACCGCGGGGACGTTCCTGCCGTTGGGCATGGTTTTTGGACTGGTCATTGCCTTTCTTGAAGGGCGAAATTAACCGAGGCGTTGGCTGCTGGTTTGTGCTCCAGCTTTATTGTCGCTTCAGGGGTCTTCAAATCGGTCGGTCGTACCTTGATTCAGGAATGGGGCGTATCTGAATACTGGATGCCTTTTATCACGGGTCTACTGTTCATACTACCGTTACTATTCGCAGTGGGGCTGCACCTGTGTATCCTAAACCGAGGCACGAGGCGAAGGATCTACGCGAAGGAACGAGAGATTCTTCAGTCGCACGCTCCTTCAGAATGACAGAAGCTGAATACTGATTTTGAAAATGCTCTAGTTGGACAGCGCCATGTTCTCGTTTAAACGCGTGCCCATCGAGCCGCGCGCGGGGCGTTGCCCACGCGGTTAAACGACTTTCCTAGAGCACTTGCAAAGTTACTGTTCGCGTTACTTGTTTGTAGTACCGCCTTTAGGCGGCCAGAACAAAGCCGCCTGAGGCGGAACTGCGAACAACTTCTTAAGTGAGAATTTCACCAATCAACTTGCCGTGGACATCGGTCAAACGGCGGTCAAATCCATTGTGGCGAAAGGTCAGTCGTTCGTGGTCGAGGCCGAGAAGATGCAGGATGGTGGCATGCAGGTCATGTAAAGACGACACGTTTTCAACCGCTTTAAAACCGAGTTCGTCCGTCACTCCATGACTGAAGCCTTGCTTGATTCCGGCGCCGCCCAGCCAGGCGGTAAATCCGTTCGGGTTGTGATCGCGTCCCTTTGCGCCTTTTTGAAACATCGGCATCCGGCCGAATTCTGTACACCACACAAACAAGGTGTCGTCGAGCAAGCCGCGCTGTTTCAAGTCTTTAAACAACGCAGCCACCGGTTGGTCCATGATCTCGCCATGGATGTCGTACTGTTCGCGGAGTTTTTGATGGCCATCCCAATTGAGTGCGCCAGCGCTGGCGTAGGCACCATTAAATAATTGAACGAACCGGACTCCGTTTTCCATCAGACGCCGGGCGAGAATGCAATTTCGGGCAAAGTCAGCTTTCGTTTTGTTTTTTGAATCGGCCCCGTAAGCCGCGAGAATATGCTGCGGTTCATCCGACAACTCGGAAACCTTGGGCAATGAGAGTTGCATCTTGCCTGCGAGTTTGTAACTGGCAATCCGGGCGGCGAGGTTTGAGTCGGTCGAATTTTGAGCCAGATGTTGTTCGTTCAACATGCATAGCAGACCTTTTGCGGCTTGATCCTCATCAGCCGTGATCATGCTCGGCGGATTCAGATTGCGGATTGGCTTCAAGCTGCTGAACGGTGTTCCTTGAAATACGGCAGGAAGAAAACCAGGCCCCCAATTATTTACGCTGGCTTGGGGGACGCCGCGAGGGTCGGGAATGGCGACAAATGCTGGTAAATTCTGGTTTTCAGTTCCCAAGGCGTACGTGATCCAGGCTCCCATGCTGGGAAACCCGTCTTGGACGAATCCCGTCGAAAGAAAATTTTCGGCAGGGCCATGCGTGTTCGATTTACTGGTCAACGAATGGACGAACGAAATCTCATCGGCCAACTCGGCGATGTGTGGCACCAAGTCGGAGATCATTTTGCCAGTTTCGCCATACGGTCGGAACTTGTATTGTGGTCGAGCTAGATTGCCGGAAGGTCCCTGAAAGGTAACCGGGGGAATGTCCTTGAACACTTGTCCGTCGCGCTTGATTAGTTCCGGTTTGTAATCAAAAGTCTCGAGCTGGCTGCATGCACCTGCGCAAAAAACCATCAACACGCGTTTCGCTTTTGGTTCGGAATGTGGTTTTCGAACGGCGTAAGGATTGGCTGGATCGATAGACGGCTGTTCATCGGCGAGCAAACCGTCACGATGGAGCAACTCGGCGAGCGCAATTGCACCGAGGCCCGAAGCGGCGGAGCCGAACCAGTCTCGACGAGTTTGCGTTTGGGGTATCATGTCTTAACAGTGTAGCCGCAATTGTCCCAATTGCAGTGGAAGCTCAAAAACAATTGAGACAATTGTTGCTACACTTTTGCTCCACTCCTTTTACGGGATAAACAAAAATTCGTTGCTGTTGAATAAAACTCTGCAGACAACTGAGAGCCCGTTTTCTTCGGTAACTCGCGTCGTCGTAGCGAGCTCGACGTCGGTCGGCCTTCGGCCCAGCGCTTTGAGAAAAGCAAGTTCAACTTGCCGATCAATTGAGTCGCCTGCTTCCGAGGTCACGTGTTCCGCGAATCGCTCGGCCTGCTTTACGATGAATGGGCTGTTAAACAGATTCAATGCTTGAATTGCTGTCGTTGACCAGCTTCGGTGTGGCGTTGATTGACCAGCATCGGGGCAATCGAACGCGCCGAAGACGGGCACCGACTCCATCCTGATCTTGTGTGCATAAATCATTCGACGAAGCTCTTTGGGACTGAACTCTTCGACGGGGGGAAAGCCCGAAAGTCCACCGCGAGTTTTGAAAAAGTCGAAACCGGGTCCGCCCATTTCCAGGTTCAAGTTTCCGCTGACATAAAGAATGCTGTCGCGAATTGCTTCGGCCTCGAGCCGTCGTGACGGAAATCGCCACAGCAAACGATTATCTGCATCGATCGACTGGGCCCTTGAATTGATCTTGCTGGATTGTTGGTAGGTCGCCGACGATAGAATTAAGCGGTGCAGATTTTTCAAAGACCAGCCGTCATCGATCAGCCTCTGTGCCAGCCAATCGAGTAGTTCAGGATGTGAAGGCGGCTCGCCGTTGAGCCCAAAATCGCTGGGTGTGCCAACCAAACCGCGCCCGAAGTGGAACTGCCAGACGCGATTGACAATCACGCGAGCCGTGAGTGGATTCTCGGAGTCGATTATCCACTTGGATAACGCGATACGCCGCTGTTGTTCGTTAGAACTGGAAAAATTTTCGCCACCAAACAGACTGGGCGTTTGAGCTTCGATCTTGTCAGCGGGTTGTTCGGGATCGCCTCTTAACAGGACATACGTAATATCGGGCTCGCGCATCTTCCCAGCGAAAACCATCGGTTGTCGATCCAACTCGGTCTTACGCAGTTGCAACGTTTTGAATTCGCCGATCAAGTTTTTGATGTCGCGACCGGCTGGGACATTTCGAGCCAACGATTGAACTTCATCGGTCGGTGTACCCAACGGTATTCGATCGCCGGAACCGGCTACCGCTGTCCAGTTTATTCCATCCAGTGAAACGTCGATTTGGTAATCAACGGGCAACCGATCTTTGAAGTTGCCCTCGCGGTCGCGAGCCCATTCGATGCGGTCGATCGTTTCGGCTTGGGGAAATTCAAGCTGCACCCACCCGCGGCCAATTTCGTTGGAAATCCAACTGAAACTATTGCCATGTTTGCCGTCGTTGATGTGCTTGAGCTGGTGCTTGCCCGTTTCGGCTCGATTGCCAGACGATGTTGGTTTGGTGCCATGTGCGGCGAGCGCAATATTTTTTGGCGCATCGCCAGCAGTGTAGATTTGCAGCTCATCGATGCAGGGCTCGTATCGATTATTGTTGCTGGTCGCATTGGTGGTGAACCGAACGAACTTGGCCGCGATGGGAGAAAACCGTTCGACGTTACCGCCCGGATCGACCGGATCGCGAAGGCTCGGCAGCCCGGTTGTGGTGGCTGTATTCCCTGATACTTCTTGTATGACAATGACGTCAGCCGTGATGCCCGTGCCGGTGACGCCTCCACGAAGGACAATACGTGTGGTCTCGGTGAAATCGTGGACGCCCGTATCAAACAAGCCACTCCAAAGCGGCGTCGTGGCCGATTGGCCTTCACGGACTCCCGAAAAATAGTACTGGTCGATCTGGGCAATTTCGTTTTGATCGTCGCGCGTTTGCAGATCGCCATCGCGGTCGATGACATAGCGGGCGTCATTGGTATGGACGCCGCTTCCGTGTACACCCCAGGAGATCCAAACTCGAAATTGGCCAGCCACGTTCGGGTTCCAGGTGAAGACGTCTTCACCCGGCTTGTTGGTCCACCACGTGTATCGTCCTCGACTGAGATTTGACAGACGTGTCGCGTCACCAGGATCATCTTTGTAGCCCCGCCCAGTGCCGGGCGGATTGACGCCGTGGCCGTTCTTTTTCGCAAGCACCGTCACACGGGCCGCGTCTTCATCGTCGACGATGATGGTTTTGCCGGTAAACGCCAGCGGCTGGTACTTGTGGAGTTTCTTTGTCAAAGCAGCAATTTCTGGTGTGAGCTTGGCGGATTCTGTTTCCCGCTGCTGTTGCGACTCGTCTTTTAGGGGACGATCGCCATATTCGACGCCGGCGAAAAACGCCTGCATCGCGTAGTAGTCACGTTGGGAGATCGGATCAAATTTGTGGTCATGACAGCGGGCGCAACCGACGGTTAGTCCCAAGAACGTTCCACTGGTTCCGACAATCATCTCGTCGAGCGCGTCTTGCCGAGCCAGTCGTTCGGAGGCTTCGTCTTTTCCAATCTGGCCTGGCAAGAGAGCGGCGGCGGCCACCAAAAATCCAGTCGCCGCGTCTTCGCCGACCGAATCGCCAGCCAACTGTTCAAATACAAACTCGTCGTACGGTTTATCGTCATTGAAGGCTCGAATGACATAGTCTCGATAGGGCCAGGCGTTGGGGCGTGGCGTGTTGACTTCGAAACCATCGGTGTCGGCATACCGAACGATATCCAGCCAATGTTGTGCCCACCGTTCGCCATATCGCGGGCTGTCGAGCAAACGATCAACCAGATCTTGTACCGCAGCTTGCGAATCGCGAGCGAACGCTAGTTCAAATTGTTCGATTTCATCCGGTGTGGGCGGGAGGCCATGCAGGTCGAAGAACAGTCGACGAACTAGCGACGTCGCGTTGGCGGGTTGGGCTAGTTTCAATCCAGCCTGATTGAGTCGTTGTCGAATGAACGCATCGATCGGAAGTGTGTCGGCTGAACCGGGAGGCTCAACTTTGCCAAGCGGTTGAAAGGCCCAGTGTTTGGCGGGATCGACTTGCGGCAATTCATTTTCAGGCGCGTGACCACCATCTCGGATCCACTTTTCAATCACGTCGATTTGGTCAGACGTAAGTGCATCACTTTCCGGTGGCATCCGTTCATCCGGATCTTCGGCTGTAATCCGTTGCAGCAACAGACTCGCATTCATATTTTGCAAATCTATCGCGGTGCCGTTGTCGCCACCTTTTCGAATCGATGTACCTGTATCTAGCCGAAGTTCAGCTTCCTGATTGATCGCTCCATGACAGGAATAACACTTTGTCGTCAGTAGTGGCTTGACTTGATTGACGTAAAACTCGACGCGTTCATCGAACGCAGCGACGGCGCATGCGTGTGCAGCGAAACAGCACAAAACAATTAGCCAAACAAAAATAAACAGTCGTCTCAACATTTGGGCTTGCCGTCACGCAAGAGCAATTCTTATTAGGCAGTCTATCTGGTCGTGTTTCCTTCAGAAAAGTTGTTTTGTTCAGGACAATGGGGTTCAATAGTTGTATAGCGGATTCTTCACTCGTATTGTTGGTATTTTGCGACGATACTGAAATATCTTACCCTCTTGGTTGGACAATTCGGACCGTCCCTGTTTGCCGTTGCCCCCCTAAAGTAATTGGTTTTGAGCTCAAATTCCAAAACCGTGACCGGAATTTGACACTCAGGTTACATCAAACTAATCTCGAATTAGATGGCGATTCCCCACCTTTTGATTCTGGAGATTTGAGATAAATAAGTTACTGATTGGCCTTTGCTTTTGTGCCGTGGCCCTATTTTCTTTAAATGAAAGCCAGGCTCAATGTTGCTTTGGCGCACCGATGATGGGAAGCGGTGGCGGTTGCAATCAAAGTGCATGTTGTCCAATTCCGAGTTGTTGTCCGCAGCCGAGTTGCTGCCAGAGTGCCACCAGTGTTTAATATGAGCTCCGCCTTTTGATTGGCGGTTTGCAAACACAGCTTACCATGGACGGTGAGTTTCACGCTAACGGAAGGCTGGCTGCCTTAGCAACAGCCGCAGAATGATCGTGCGCAGGTTCGCATGGAACCAATATTTGATTTGTTGTTTGTAGTACCGCCTTTAAACGGGATTTACCGAGCCTCGGCCGCTAAAGGCGGAACTGCGAACTTTTCAAAACAGCATTGACGATGTATTAGAGGATCGCGAATCAGATTTGCCCTTTCATGTTGATGCTAAGTTTTTGGACCGCTTGCTTTTCGATTTGTCGAACACGTTCACGGGTCAACTCAAGATGACGACCAATCTCAATCAAACTCCGGTCGCGCCCGTCGTCGATGCCATACCGTAGCGAAATCACGATCCGTTCGCGCTCGCTGAGTGCCTTCAAGCTGGAAATTATGAGCTGTTTGGCTTCGCGCTGTTCGGCCAGGAGATGCGGATTCGTCTTGCGATGGTCTTTGAGCAAATACGCCAAAGCAATGGTCTCGTCGCCTTCCATAGGCTGATCGAGCGATTGCGTATCCTTGCTCGCGTCGATCAGCGATTTCGCCTTGTAGTTGCCCTGCTCTTTCTCAATCAGCAACTGCCGAGCACTATGGGTGCGAAGATGCCCAGGGAAACGAATGTTTCGATTCACATTCGGCAGG
>JAHEJI010000200.1 GCA_024638965.1 Planctomycetaceae bacterium | reverse complement strand
TTGTAGTTTGGCGTATTGTAGTTGGGGACAGGCACCTGGTAGGGAGTTTGAATGCTCCGAATAACAGGCGGATAATACTCATACTCGGCGGGTTGCTGAACGGGTTGTCGTACAATCGGAGGTACCGTCTCGTCTTGTGAGAAGGTAAGTTCGGGTTCGTAAAGATCCCAAGTGTATTCACAACTTGGGCACTTATATTTGTGTTTTTTCAGCGTATTAACGGTTCGTGTTTTTCTCGTCTCAGTAGGGCAGCATTTTTGCCAGGGAAGCCGAACCTTGGGAATGCAGACGATCTTTTGTTCTGTCTTGTAACAGGTTCGCTCTTCTTCAGTCTTCTTCACTTCAAGCGTGCAGCACTCTTCCTCGCATTTGGGGCATTTCCGACAAGCCTTCTTTGCACCACACTTGCGGCAACCGCAGCCACGTTGCGCGAGGGCACATCCTCCACCGCAAGCTGGGCTTCCACAACAGCATTCCTGAATTACGGGGACTGCCGAGTAGCCGATTTGGGCGTGGATGGATAACAGTCCCATCAAAACGAAAGTGGCCAGGCCAGCGATTTTTATACTAGGATTCATTTTTTGCTCTACTTTTAAACGTTCAATTTTTGAGAGGGCATTCAAAGGTTGTTACGTCATGTCAATTAGAAATCGACCATCATGCGGGCACCAAAGATTTGATAATCCCCACCTCCAAGTGGAAAGCGTTCGATATCTCCGACAATCCAATTCATTTGCATGCGGGCATAAGGGTTCCAGTGCCAGTTAAGTCCAAGTGTGATCGATTCACCGACACCTCCGATAATGTCTTTGTCGGTCAAATCACCTCTTGAATAGCGAATTGCAGCTTGCCAAGCTCCCAAACCGCGCTGCGTACGACTATCACAATCTCGGACCATGAAGAAATTTTCAAATGGCTTCATACGCCCCAAACAGCCCGTCTCGCGATTCCATGGGATATGTTCGCCAGTCAGGAAATAAGCAACTTGAACATAGCCGCCGGCAAATTGCAGGTCCGGCCCGAAAGAGTCGAGTCGATCAACATTGGTACGCAGGTACTCGCCCGTGAATTGAAAGGCTCCGATATTGACGACGGATTCCAGACCGATCAACATGTTCGTGTCGGCGCCTTCAATTCTTCCCGTGTCCAGCCATCTACGAGTCGATCGGGCCTCGGGGCGAGTGTCGTATCGCGCCGTATTCCTGACCCCGCCCAGACCGTCCGGGTAACCGATTGACCCTGACATTGCAAAGTGGGCGTATCCTCGACCATTCGAGCATTCATCGTACCAAGCCGTTTTTGCGAGTCGGCCAGCGAGTTCCAGTTGATAGTGATCTCCGATGTAGCCGCTGGCAATCTGAGTCAGGCGTTCATTCCAAACGCCGATCCGCCAATTCCAAGACTCGTCGTCACTTACCCCATTGCTGGAAATACCGAGTCTTCTCGAGTCCTGATTGAAAGCTTCGACAATGAATGGACGTTCGATGAAGACGTTGTATCGACTACTGTTAAGGTGATCCAATCCATACGGTCGTTTGTGATTACCAAAGATCATCGTTTTGAGTCGTGGCAGATCTTTGATTCCGATGTAGGCGTCTCGATAGGACGGGTCGACACCGCCAGCGAACTCGCCTTCGTATTTGTAAAACACGTTGTCGTTCAAGTCGCCTTTAATACCGATTCGCAGACGCCGAAAATTGAAGCGATCTTGCGGATTGCCGCCCTCGATCGGAAACAGAGAAGCCTGAGCTTGTGGGAACGCCCAGTAGTCCATGTGAATCCGACCAAAAAATGACATCTTGGGCGACTTGTGACTGTGATACAGCAGATTTGGCAGCGTTTTTCCATCCAGGTTTTCCAAATCTTCGCCTTGCTCTTCAACACTCTCTTCAAGCTTGGCAACACGTTCTTCCATTTTTTCTGCGTCGTCGGAAGCTGCCTTCTCCTCATCGGACCGGAGTTTTTCTTCAACGTCGTTTTCCAACTCAGTTAATCGCAGGTTGAACTTTTTGAATTCTTCCGCAAGCGAAGTTTCTTGTTCATCTTGAAAAACGAAGCTGGCGCCGACCACCTGACCCGGCGGTTGCGAATACATCGTTGACTGACCAAAGGTTGAGCTGCAGAACAGGATCAGGGTCACGACCAGAAAGAAATATTTCGCTAGCATATCTATGTCTGCCTAATGAGAAACACGTACATGCTTTTAATTCGGATTGTGCGGCTTTTGACGTGAATCCGGTTCGTAATTGTGATGCGAATTATTCACAAAGGGTCCGAAATACGTCAGATTCCGTACAGCTTCTCACTCGAAGGCGTCTTAATGCTGACGATCGTTCCAACTATCACGGAAAAATTAGTGCTATCACGACTAGCGGACCAACCGGGCTAATCGTAATTTTTGGGGGGCTTTGTCCGATCCAGTCTACCGATACCAACCACATGACCCGAGATGCTGCCAATTGGCACGCCATTTCATTTTTCAGGCCGCATTCTTTGCGCGACCCGTTCGGCGATTTTGTCAATCAATAATTCAAGATCAGGACTCAATTCAGCTTCCACGCCAGTACTCGAATGGTTGGGATGAGGCGGAAAAGCGTGCTGGGATAGTTCCGAAGCTGACCAACTGGAACCAAATAAATCGGGTTGGCCTTTTCCTGCCTCGGGGTCGACATGGCGAACGTCATCAAAACCCCAGTCGATTCGCATGTCCAATAACTCGCGTCCCTTTTCTGCGGGAAGATATTTTACACCCCCCAACTGCTTGGCCAACATCAGGATTCGACAATAGGCGTCCAGAATTTCGGTCAGCCAATATGCCCGTTCGATATCTGCCTCATAGCTGACAGTGCCATGATTGGCGAGCACGATCGTGTTGGTTAATTTTATAAACGGTGCGATGGTCGCCGCAAAGTCTTTGTTGCCGGGCGTTTCATAGGGGGCAATCGGCACCTCGCCCAGAAAGATATCCGGCTCCGGGAGAACGCAAGTTGGGATGGGTTCTCGGGCAACCCCAAAGGCGGTCGCGTGTGGCGGATGACAATGGACGACGCTGTTAGCGTCTGGTCGGCTTTTGTAAATCTCAATATGCAGGAGCACTTCACTGGTTCGTTTACGGATTCCCGAAATCTGGTTGCCAGCCATATCGACCGTACAGATGTCCTCCGGTTCCATGAATCCCTTGCAGTGAAGTGTCGGAGTGACCAAGATGCGATCGTCATCGATGCGAATCGAGATGTTACCTTCGTTTGCGGCCGCGAAACCTTTTGCATACAGCCGCCGGCCGATTTCACAGATCGATTGTTTTTGTTGTTCCGTTTGATCCACCGCAAACTCTCTTTACAGATTAGTTTCGATTTAGCTGGATTCTTGAATTCGATGGTAGTTGGATTTGTGATAATTCAACCACTCATCCTGACGAGGCCTGATCAAACATTGATCGTAGTCCTAGCTATCTTAGTCGTAGTCTTGATCCCATTCGTATCCCGCTAATGTAAACACTAGGCCCGGGATTTGAAGCTGTCGCAGACAAACTGGCAACCACAGAACTTTGAATGGCAACGGAGATTCTTCATCTCGCTCCACCCAGTTCAGAATGACTTTTTCGCTGCTCTTGCTCCATCAAATTATACGAAACATATCCTTGTGCCATGTCCAAACTGAAATGTTTGTAATCCCGCCTTCAGGCTGAATTTTCCGGCTAAAGCTGGTACTACGAACTACTCAACTCAGATTGAAATGGGCACTAGAACGATAAACGGCGTTACCAAACAACTTCCACCACGCGGCCATCTACGCTAACTCGGTTTGTCGCGATCAAGTTTATTGTTTCCGGGTACAGTTCACACTCTTGCTCAAAAACTCGAGCCGCCAGAGTTTTGACGTCGTCGCTTGACAGTACTGAGACGGGCCGTTGAGCGATAATTGGACCATGGTCATACTGATCGTCGACAAAGTGAACGGTGCATCCACTTATTTTACAGCCATAATCAAGTACAGCTTGATGAACCCGAGAACCGTAGTGACCTTCGCCGCAAAATGCCGGAATCAGGCTGGGGTGAATGTTGACAACGCGATTGACAAAGTCGGTTGGTATATTCAGCCGCCTCAGAAAGCCGCCCATGACGACCAGATTCGCTCCCGCCGCCCGGACTGACTGAAATATTGCCTCACTAAAAGGCTGGCATCCATCGAAATCCCGGTGATTGATGAGATCGCACTCGATCGATCCCTGTCGTGCGAATTGGAGGCCCCCTGCGTCCGGGTTGTTTGATATCACCTGACAGATGTCGGGGACCAGTTTTCCCTCTGACTTCTTTTGAATCAAGTTTTTCAGTGTCGTTCCACTACCGGAAATAAGCACTGAAATTGAAAACGGTTCGGGCATTTGGTTTGTTTCGATATTTCACTGGTAGATTTGAACGACTGCTCAACGAACAACAGCCGTTATGCATTCTTCATTCTGAGCCCCTTGCTCGTCATGCTGCACTCGAGTTTCGAAACCAGGCTCGATTAGAATGCAGAATGCAGAACAAGGAATGCCGAACTAAGAGGTGTAGACGCCAGCAATCGCATACACTCACTAACTTGCAACTCGGATGAATATGCTGAGTTTTTCTTCGCCGACTTCTCGTTCAATCGACTCGATATCATCCGCAGGCGATTCCAGGTTCAGACTCACCGACAATGTCTCCTTCATAATGTATTGGCGGTTTTCGTCGATTGCCGTGTGCAATTCATCTTTTTCAGTAACCAGCCAGAGATCGATTCGATCCGTAAATTGTAAATCCATTTCCTTGCGACGATCCTGGACCAAGCGTACAACATCCCGTGATTTGCCCAGACGAATCAACTCGGGCGTTAACTCGGTCGAAAGCACGACAACGGCATTCGGTCCTTGCGCGGCCGCCCACCCTTGGTTGGCTTGTAATCGAACTTCGACGTCTTCGTTATCAAGTTCGATTTGTTCGCCCTCGACTTCGATGACCGTTTTTCCGTTGGTGCTCAATTCTTCCAGGATTTTTGCACCATCAGCATCCGCGAACGCCTGTTTGACTTTGGGCATCAGTTTGCCAACACGTGGACCAAGCCGCTTGAAGTTGGGTACGATCTGGTACGTAACATACTCACCAGCGTCAGCAGTGTAGGTCACCGACTGAACGTTGAGTTCTTCCATCAGGATTGCTTCATGGGCTTCCAGCCAGGCTTGTTCAGTTGGATCATTCAAAATCACGGTGACGCCCGAAAGTGGCTGACGTACTTTGAGCTTGGCGGCCATCCTGGCAGAACGACCTGAGGAAGCAATCTCGCGAAGCAGACTCATCTGCCGCGAAAGTTGGGCGTTGGTTTTGGACCCTGCGGGCGTCGGATACTCGCACAGATGAACACTCGCGAGCGCCGAGTCTTCGAAAACGCCGACCAGATTTTGCCAAATTGCTTCGGCAACAAATGGTACAAATGGCGCGACAATCTTCACGATCGTGGTCAGGCATTCATAAAGCGTCCAATAGGCGTCGAGCTTTTCTTGAGCTCGTTTATTGCTGGCCCAAAATCGGTCACGGCTTCGACGAACATACCAGTTGCTCAAGCCGTCTACGAACGCCGTAATCTTCAAACAGGCTCCATAATTATCATACGCGTCCATTCGTTCGATAACGTCCGACAACGTTTGCTGCAATTCGCTTAAGACCCAACGGTCAAGTTCGCCACGTTCACTTGCAGGACGAAATCCATCGCCGCTGGCAAAGACCGCTGGTTCGAGTTGTCCTGGTGACGTGATAGACGCAGGATTAAATCCGTCGATATTGGCGTAGAGCACAAAGAAACTATAAACGTTCCAAAGCCTGAGGATAAACTCGGGAATGCTCTCTTTGATCGCTTGCTCTCGGTACCGGATTGCGGTCCAGGGCGGTTGGTTGGCAAAGAAGTACCACCTCAGCGCATCGGCGCCGAATTTATCAAATATCTCCTGGGGTTCCTTGTAGTTTCGTTTGCTCTTGGACATTTTTTGGCCATCTTCGCCAAGCATGAGGCCCAACACGATACAGTTCCTGAAAGGATGCGGGTATTCGCATTTCATCGTGTCGCTGTCTTTGCCGAACAGAAGCGTGCTGATTGCAAGTTGACTGTAAAACCAACCTCGCGTCTGATCGATGGCTTCACTGATAAAGTCAGCTGGAAACTGCGATTCAAACTGCGACGTTCCTTGTTGAGGATATCCCCATTGGGCAAATGGCATCGCACCGCTGTCATACCAGCAATCGATGACTTCCGTGACCCGTCGCATGCGGGCACTGCTCGCAAATGGCGAATCGTAAGAGACCTCATCAATGTACGGTTTGTGCACTTTCAGATCTTCCGGCAAGTCCGGGTTGGCTGCCTTCGCTTTCTCCCAGACCTCCGTTCCGGTGACCCCCGGTTTGGCAAGAAGTTCGTCGTAGTTGCCGATTGCTTCCTTTTCCCCGGTTTTTTCACAGACCCAGATCGGTAGCGGTGTACCCCAGTAGCGCTCGCGTGAAAGAGCCCAATCGACATTGCTTTCGAGGAAATTTCCAAACCGACCGTCTTTGATATGGCCTGGAAGCCAGTTGATCTTCTGGTTGTTGGCGATCAATTCGTCTTTGAACTGAGTCGTTTTGACGAACCAGCTTCGCCTTGGGTACTGGATCAACGGATCTTCGTCGGCTCGCCAACAGAAAGGATACTCGTGTTGATATTGCTCTTGATGATAGAGTTTGCCGTTATCCTTCAGCCACCGCACAATGGGTTTATCAGCGTCCTTCACCCACTGCCCGGCAAAATCGGGTGCTTCGTCGGTGAATTTTCCATTGGGAGCGACCGCACAGATCAACTCAGGCCCTTGTCCTGGTTCAAAGCGATCCTGTTCTGCCAACAACAATTCAAAATCGACTTCGCCGAACGCGGGAGCTTCGTGAACGGCGCCTGATCCGCTTTCCGTCGTTACGAAATTGGCTGATGTGACGCGCCAGGCGACAAATTGTTGTTGTCCGTCTTTAAGCTGGCCCGTTTTCTGGCCGAGTTTTTTGTAATAAAAGTCAAAGGGTGGAATGTACCGTAAGCCTACCAATTCCGAGCCCATACAAGTCGATTTGATTTCCAGCTCCCGTTTAACTTTCTGGCCGATTTGTTCAACCAGGTCTTTGGCAAAGATCAAATAATGATCGAGTTCGGGATCGTAAACGGTCGCATACTCGATGTCTTCATTAACTGCCGCAAATTGATTGTTGGGAATCGTCCATGGTGTTGTCGTCCACACGAGCAAGCTGGTATTTTCGCGATCCACAAGCGGAAACAAGACAAAGATGCTGGGGTCCATGACCGTCTTGTAGCCTTGCCCGACCTCACCGCTGCTGAGTGCCGTACCACCCTGAGCCCACCACCAGATGATCTTGTGCCCTTGATAAAGTAACCCACGATCGTAAAGGTTTTTGAGCGACCACCAAACCGACTCGACGTACGACTGGTGATAGGTGACGTAGGCATCGTCCAGTTTGACCCAAAACCCAAGTCTTTCGGTCAGCTGTTCCCACTGTCGCATGTATTGCCAGACGCTTTGCTGACACTTCTGGATGAAGGGCTCGATTCCGAATTCTTCGATCTCTTCTTTGGAGTGGATTCCCATCTCTTTGCAGACTTCAACTTCGACGGGCAGCCCATGAGTATCCCAGCCCGCTTTTCTTTCGCAATAGAATCCCCGCATCGTCTTGTAACGAGGGAACAGGTCTTTCATCGCACGAGTCAAGCAGTGACCCGGATGAGGCTTACCGTTGGCCGTAGGCGGTCCTTCATAAAACACGTACTTGGGGCCATTTTCACGCTGGGCCAGTGATTTGTCATATATATTATTGTCGCTCCAAAACTCAAGAATTGCTTCTTCCTGCTTCGGAAAACTGACGTTATTTTCAACCGGTTGAAACATGCTCGAATCTTTCAGCGACGTCGACATGAAGAGACTTTCTCGATGGATTACTTAACAACTCGTCAAGATGATGGAGTGACAATAGAGGCGAAGGTTCGTTAGCGCGAAAATCAGCGCACGAAAAAACACCCGTTAAGGTCCTAATATCCCCGAACGGGCGATTTGTGTAAATGACGGCTGGGAAGCCCGCTTTTACCACCGCGTGTCGCGTATTACTTATCGTCGTCGTCGGTCGGCGGCGTCAAGTGACCAAACTCGGTGTTAAAATCATCGCCGTATTGATCATCTTCCAGATCGTATTCGCCTTGGATTTCTTCTTCAAAATCGTCATCGAAGTCCTCGTCGAAGTCGTTCTCGTCAAACTCTTCATCGACGATTTCTTCTATCTCGATCGTTTCCATTCCCGCAGATGCGGCTTCCAAGTCATCATGAAGATCTTCTGATGGCGAAGCCTCGGTAGAATCGTCAGCAATTGGATTCGGTTGATCAGCAGAGGCATCGGATGACATTACTGGTCTCTCCTGAAATCACGTATGAGGAATAGTCAAAAAATCGCTTGATTAAGGTTATGTAGGACTCGCCGGATGTCAAGCAAGCTTCTGAAAAATCAAAATTTTTTTGCACAGCGAGGGTACGGCAAGCGGAAAACCACAGTCAAGCGAAGTGGTGAAGACAACACGGAATGCGGTCTTTTCTGGAGAGCCGCATCGAGGCAGCGAAAGGCGAAAAAACAGGACCAGCCGTAAAGAAACGGACTGATCCTGCCACACGGGGGTGAGAAAGCCTCATTTAGGTCAAATCCGGGGATTTGACTCGAAAAGGTAGGACACCGTTCAACCATCAAAACGAATGGGCCGAGGTAGCAGTCAGTTTCGCGATAAACACGGTCCCGAACGTCCATCTGTAAGGATCGTGATCATTTTGCCAACAGAATGGCTCACACATTTTCTGCTCGAACGAGTCAACGCCACATCGCAACCTGGGCCGTAGCGGCAATACAGCTCAGCGAAGCAGGAAATCTGCCAATGTCATTCTGAGCCCCACATTTCGCTGCGCGGGACACAGTAACAAATGAACATAAATCAAATCGACTATGTGGATTGTGTTTTTGTGTATCAAGTCATCCTGAGGGAGCTTTAGCGACCGAGGAATCTATCGTAAATCGACGAGAGATCCTTCCACCTCGCTCCACTCGGTTCAGGTGACTGCAGCGTTTCCGAGGCAAAAAAACAAAATATGTACGGTATTGCCCGTAATAGCCAGCCGCCGGGTTTGCCATCGCTACTATTAGGCGAACGAATTATAGAAATTCATTAGACGCGTTCAGGTCGAGTACTCTGAATTGAATTTGACATAATCGATGGTGAGATCACTCGTCCAATGGCGAGCTTGACCCGACCCGAAGCCGATCTTGATCTCGATTTTTGTTTCAGTTTGAGAATTCAACGATTGGCTCACTTCAGCAGCATCGAAAGAAACTGGACTGCCGTTTTGAAAAAGCAAAAACCCATTCATGCTCAACGAAATTGTTTGAGGGTCCAACTCGACTCTTTCGCTGTAGCCGATGGCTGAAACAATTCGCCCCCAATTTGGATCGCCGCCTGTCACAGCCGTTTTTACCAGGTTACTGTTGGCGACTGTTCTCGCGATCGCATCAGCCTGGTTGTCATTCACCGCCCCGAAAACATCGATCGTGATCAAATGCTTTGCTCCTTCGCCGTCGAGCGGGACCATTCGAGCCAATTCAATACACAAAGACGTCAGCTCATCCGTAAAGACTTTGAATTCCTGTTGGCCGACACTTGCATCAGAATTGCTACTGGACATCAGGAGCACCGCATCATTCGTACTCGTGTGTCCTTCGACACTGATCCGATTAAAAGATGCATCAACCGCCTGTTGAAGTGCCGATTGCGCCTGTTGTTGGTTGACGCCGGCGTCCGTCATGATCACACACAACAGAGTGGCCATTTTAGGGCCAATCATTCCTGCTCCCTTCGCCATGCCAGCGATTCTGATCGATGATTTTCCCAGCTCGAATGTTCGACTGGCAGTTTTTGGCCCTGAATCGGTCGTTACGATCGCGCGACAAGCCAGATCAAAATTCGCCTTATCGGAACCCAATCCATCCACGGCCGTGCTGATTGCTGGCATGATTTTGTCCATCGGCAAGTGCTGACCGATAATCCCCGTCGCGAGAACCAGGATTTGGTTGGGTTGGGTGTTGAGTTGACTGCTTAGTTCGATTGCAATCTTTCGGTTGTCATCTTCGCCTTGTTTACCAGTGCAGGCGTTGGCATTACCCGAGTTGATAAAAACGGCGCGAACCTGGTCGCTGGGCGTGATCTGTTTATTCCAAACAATACTCGTCGCGCGGACAAGGTTTTTCGTGTAAACGCCTGCGGCCACACAGTTTTCATCGGAGACGACGATTGCCAGATCTAGAGCTTTCGACTCCTTGATTCCGGCAGCCAAACCGGAGTATCTAAATCCAACAGGTAATTCAAGGTTCATATTCGTCATTACATCAACGCCGTTCTCTGATCGAGTCCGTTCATTAGATTAAAATTTTGAACGGCTGCTCCTGAAGCACCTTTGATCAAATTGTCCAAAGCAGAAAAGATAACAACATGGTTTCGCGATTGTCGAATCGTAATGTCACAAAAGTTGGTACCCGTCACGTCTTTGGTCGCCGGAATCTCGTCAATGATTCGAATAAAGGGCTGTTGTTGATAAACAGTCTGCAAGGTGGTCAACATTTGCCGTGGCGTCGCACCGTTTGCGGGCCGAGCATAAATAGTCGAGAGAATGCCTCGATCCATCGGTATCAGGTGGGGTGAAAAAATGATCTCCGTCGATTTGCCGCTAAATCGTTTTAGGATTTGATCCATTTCTGGTTCGTGTCGATGCTGTCCGATGGCATAGGCTGTGACCGATTCGTTGCATTCCGGAAAATGAAACTTC
>JAHEJI010000199.1 GCA_024638965.1 Planctomycetaceae bacterium | reverse complement strand
CTGGCATGTGAATTCTGAAACCAAATCCGGGTGCGACCCGAAACGTATCAGCATCGATTTGGGCACTTTCTGCGACGGTACCGAAGTCGCAAAATAAAACAGCCTTGATCATGTCGTCCGCCGTCAAAGGAAACATGTACTCCAACGAATTGAGCCATTGGAAAGGACCACCGATCCGAACACCACCTTGAACCGGCGATGCTCCGCGGAAGTCAAATCCACGCATCGTTGAGAAACCGCCTGCGAAATAGTTTTCAAAAACAGGTGTTTCCTTGCCGCTGAATCCAAGTTTCGTTCCGAAGCTTACCGTGTGCCGTCCCGAACCGTCAGGGCGTTGATACATCAGACGATAACGCCGATAGTCGAGGTCACCTCGTGAATAACTATAATCGCCAAAAGCCTGATGGTAGGTCAACGCGAGGTACGAACCCTGGGTGGCAAGAAATGGATGGTCACGCGTATCGCGAATCAGACCAACTTGGCCCACGTACAAATCGCTGTTACCCAATACTGCGTTGAGATCTGGAGAAGTTGAAAGACGTGGATTCTTCATTTCCACGTTTTCGCCGCGGACTCCAACACTCACGGAAATGTCGTGCGTCAGCCGATACCCCAAGGCAAGGCGTCCGCCGAGTCGTTGTTCATCCCAGTCGTAATATTGACGGTCGAACAAATAGCCGCTGAACGTCAAACTAATGGGTGTATTGAACAAATAGGGTTCGCCGAAACTGAACAGGTAACGTTGTACGTCCCTTCCCGGTACGAGTTCCAGTCGAAACGTTTGTCCTGCGCCTCGCCAAGCCGTGCCGTCGGTAATGTCACGAAAACTTCTGGGGAATCTCCAAAGATCGAAGTTCCTTTCGTCGATCGTGAACTGACCAACGATTCCGTTGTCGGAATTGTAAGCACCGCCAAAGTTGATTCGTCCGGTTTGCGTTTCCGCCAGATAGACGTCGATATCCGCATAATTTTGTGGAAACGTCCCCACGCCGCCCGGAGCATAAGGCGCAACGAGCGGATTAAGCTCATTTGGCGATCCTGTATCGATCGACGGATTCTGTAATCCGGAGTTTGGCGAATTGAGGAATGACCCTGGATTCGCATTTTGCTGTTCTTGTGTTTCAGGATATTGGTAAGTCGTTGGTTGAAACGTTTGATTCTGACCACTCGGGCTTTGCCCACGAACAACGACCTTGTTTTGGTGTTGAATGGATTGGTAGCGTGGCGTGGTCTGCTGAGAGCCGACTGCGACAAAATCATCTTGTGGCGAAGACTCATCGATAACGACCTCAAGTGGGTCCTCGGTACCCAGGCGATCGATTCCATAAACCGAAGCCGAGTCCTGGTTGATTTTTTGAGGGGCATTGCGAAATGAAAATAAGGGCGTGTTGATCCCGCCAGTAGCGCAACCAGAAACGCAAACGACTAATGCCGCCACGATCGTGATTATGTGACTACCGATTTCCGTGTTAATCTGATGTTGTTTCATGGAGATTAAACAGATATTCCTAATATCTTGAACCTGAACCGCCTGATGAACTGCTTCCTGATCCGCCTGAACGGCGTCCACTGTAACTGCTTGGTAGCCGAGCGGTTCGGCTAATCTCGTCGAGTTCTGCTGGTCGCACAACAATCCGAGGCCCAGCCCCGGGACTACTTGGATCGCCACCGGCAAAAATTCTGGCTGTTCCGAGTCTGCGTTCGCTGTTTCTGATTTCGCGGGCGTCGATCAAGTCACCCGGTCGAAGGGACAGCCGATTCAATGCCACTTCGCGCTTGGTGATTCCATAATCGCCTTCGATGTGAACGTTAATCCTGCCGACACGGAATTGTTTGCCTTCAGAGACCTTGTAGACCAGATCCAACATGCCCGGCTCTTCCAGGAAGCGTGGTTCAGCATTCACCTGTGCGTGCACAAAGCCCTGGCTCCCATAAAGATCTCGCAGCGAGACAACGTCTTCGTTCATTTTTCCAACGTTGAAGTCGGGCATCTCACCATCCGGTTTCAGTTCGACCAGTTTCATTAAGTCTTCTGACTTGAAAACCTGGTTGCCAATGAAAGCGACGTTTCGCACTTTGTAGCGTGGGCCTTCGTCGATAATGAAACGCAACGTCAACCAGCGACCGTCATTGCTTTCGCTGATTTCGCGACCGATACGGACGTTAAAGAATCCGAATCGTTTGTAATAAACGTCAAGCCGTTTCACGTCCTGTTCGACTTCAGTTCGTTTCGCGAGGCCACCGATGACCTTGAGAATTCCGGGTTTCGATTCGATAAAATTCTTCAGCCGGGCATCCGTTGCGAATTCGTTGCCTTCAAATTCAACTTTCCAAACCCGTTGTTTTTGATCCTCGTGAATCATGAAGACGACTTTTTGGTCGTCGTCTTCGGTCCCTTCCATGATCTCGACTTGAGTCTTGGGATAGCCTTTTTCGCGGTAGTATTCCTCAATTCGGGTTTTTGCCATGCGAATTTGGTGACTATCAAGAGGCGCGCCATCTTCCAGTCCCGTCTCTTTTTTCAAGGCTCGATCTGTGATACCGCGATTGCCAATAAATTCGACTTTGACCATCTGATTTCGTTCGACCACATCGATTGTAATAACAACTCCGTCATTCGTACGATTAATGTAAGGCCCGTTGATTCGGCGGATTTCGGGCATTCGCCAAAGTCGATCAACATCCTGTTGCAGTTGATCAGGATCAAAATACCGGCCTTGCCGCGTGCGGATGTTTCGAAGCAATTGGTGAGTGGCTAAATAATTGTTACCTGTGATCTTAACTTCAACTACCTGGTTGGCTCGATCGACGGTGCCCGAGCCTTGCTGAGCACTTGTGCGCAGACCAGGGTATGTGTCGCCCGTCGAATTGCGGTCTGCACTTTGGTAACGAACCTGTTCCGTGGTGTTCGCAGGCTGAATTGCGGTCGCAGCCGACAGGTTATCGGTCGTTTTTGCAATCTCATCAAAGTCGTTAGTTTGCCTGGCAAACCGACCTTCAGTACCAATATCTGTTGGCATCCATTTCGATAGCCTGCAGTTTTCCCAACACTGGCAGCCTGTTGATGCCAGCGTTGCGATTAGAATCACGGCAGCGCACAGGAGTCGACGCGCAGTATGAATCCGTGGAAACTCCGTGTTATTTCGGTGTTTATGCCGTTTCGTTTGCAAAGAAAGGTCCATCCTTGACCGAGATCATTAATCTAATGTGCCGCGTAATTACAGAATGCCAACATTGGTGGCAATACGGATTTATGACAGCATTCTTCATCGCATCCCTGATTTCCGACTGTCCGGCGACAGTACGCGTTGCAACGGATGGGGGTTCGGAAAAAAATTGATGGATTTGAATTGGATTGAATTTTGGCATGATAGTGTCATTATCTAATCTCAGTCGTAATCAATGTAATCCTAGTCTTTTTTCTCAACTCACTTTTCGGGTAGTGGACGAGTCTACGAGGGCTACGAGTCCTCAATACAACGGTTTTGGCAAAGGACTCGTCGCCTCGTCCACTAAGTTCAATACGTTCAATCCGAAAACCAAGCTGCGGCCGACTACTCGCCTTAGTCGCAATCGTGGTCTTAATCGGCTGGTTTCTGCAGTGAATAACACGAGGACTACGACTATGACTAAGACCAAGACAAAAACCGTGCATCGAAGTGAGTGGACTTACGTCAAACACCGAAAAGCAACTTGACTACGCCCCGTCTTTCAGAACCACAATTGGCCAGCGACTCAATGTCGAAACCACCTCGGCTGCTTCCATCGACGGGACGAACACGAACGCCTGCTGATTTCCGATCAGTCGCAAATCCAAGTCGCCCACGATTCGCCATTCCTGCTCCAGCTGCCAGTCGATTTTTCCAGAATCGCTCGTGGCTGGTTGAAAATAGGGACGCGAATCGCTGTCAAGTGATGTCCACGTGGCCTCGTCGCCGTAAATGACTTTTTTTGCGCCCGACGCTTGCAAAATCTCGCGTTCAATTGCGATCCCGAATGGTAAACAATCCCATCGGGCCAAGTGTGGTCTGAAGACTCTTCTTTCGGATAGCTGATCAACGGTGATCTCGCTCAGACAAACCACCGGCGTTTGCTCGCGTGTCATTTCGACGGATGCCAATATCCGATCCGATGCCAGAATTCTGCAAAGCGCGGCCAGAGGATCGTGTTGCGCTCGGGACGAGCCAAAAATCAAGTCGTCCAAATATTGGTTCTCGGATTGATCAGGCCATTTGCCGACACATCGACGCGTCCAGTGCAACAGATATTGGTCAGTGTTGATTTCATCTATTCCAAGGACCGATGCTGTAAGCTTGATTTCGTCGGATGAATCCAGGTGCTGTTGGTCGCCAGGGTAAATCCACCACCCGGTCGCACCTTGTTTGAGTAGCGAGTTTAGTTTTCTTTTCGGCGTAAGATTGTGATCAACGAGCACCCGAGTTTCGCTGTTGAGCGCGATCCGCTCAATAGCAGCTCGATACGTATTGCCGTTTCCACGTACGGACAGCAAGAGAACTTGCTCGGCCGCCAGCATCAATAATCGGTCCAAGTCACCCTGTTGATTGTCCCTTTTCAAACCCGGACGTGGGCTAAAATAGCAAACGATTTCGTCTTCCGCACGTTCCTTCATGTCTTGCAAAGATTTGTGGCTCTGGAGTGGGCGAAACTCGCAAACCGGAATTCGAAACAGTTCGCCAATACGTTTCACAAAAGGATCCGTAGAAATTTTTTCTGCCGTGATCAGGAAGCAATTGGAATCAACACGACATGCAAATGTACGAAGTGCGTCGAACCAGGCGGGCAGGTTTTCTAATTCCTGTTTCAGTCGTGAGCTGGTAACGAAAACGGAAGTTGATCCAGGCACGCCGTTTGGGAACCAGTAAAGGCGGTCTGCGACAAAAGTACTCTTATTCGAGAATCCATCGGGCAAACCAATACAAAGGTGCACCACGTCGGTTTTGCTCCCAAGTTGATTTGCGCCTCGGACAAGCGGCGAACTCGAGAGCGATTCCAAATCGAACCCGAATTTGGTCAGGTAATCCCCGAGTCCGTCCAGGTCGTTTACATCGACCGCGTCCTTTTCCCGGGCCAGATGGGATGCGGGCTGTCGCATCATTTCACAATCCATTTCGAACGAACAACACTGAAATATTGTACCAAAACTGTCAACGTTTGTTTTAGGTTTTCACGTCCGTGGCGTTTTTTGTTGTTACGAAGTAACATGATGGATTGATCTTTGAAGGAAATGCATGAACGACTCGAAATCAGCTCAGAATCCAGGCGCTCGCAAACGATATTGGATCGTCGGAGTGCTGGTCGTGGGCCTCGTTTTGGCGAGCTATATTTTTGCCGACTGGTATCAAACCGTTCCCGACAACGTTGAGCGTTCATTTGTGGGGCGCGAATCGTGCGTTGCCTGCCATCAAGAGCAAGCCGATCTGTTTTACGGTTCGCATCACGACCTCGCGATGGATGTAGCTACGAGAAAAACCGTATTGGCAGAATTTGGCGGGCAACAAATCGAGCATTTCGGGATAACTTCGCGGGTGTTCATGGACGGCGAAAGATTCATGGTAAACACGGAGGGTCCCGATGGCCTGATGCATGACTATGAAGTCAAATTCGTCTTTGGTGTGACGCCCCTGCAGCAATACATGGTTGAGTTGGATGGTCCCAAGACTTCCCGGGTTTCGCTCGAAAGCAATCCCGGAAACAAAACCCTTGTGCCACTCGGGCGTGTGCAAGTGTTGAGATTGAGTTGGGATACGATCAACAAGAAATGGTTCTACCTTTCGCCGCCCGATGTAGACGAAAAAATCGATCCGACAGACCCACTGCACTGGACCGGCATCACTCAGTCGTGGAACGCGAGCTGCGCGGAATGCCACAGTACCAACGTCAAGAAGAATTTTGATCCGCTTTCACGCAAGTACAGTACAACCTTTTCGGAAATTGATGTCAGCTGTGAAGCATGTCATGGTCCGGGAAGCCTGCACATTGAATTGGCCGAGCGAAACAGTCTGTTTTGGGACCGCAAACAGGGCTATGGTCTGAACAAACTGAAATCAACAAGCAACCTCCCACAAATTGAAACGTGTGCGCCTTGCCACTCGCGACGCACCGATACCGGTGGAGCATCGGTTGGCTGTAATTATGACGATCATTATTCGTGCCAGTTGATTCGAGAACAAATTTATCATGACGACGGACAAATCCGCGACGAAGATTACGTTTACGGTTCGTTTATTCAAAGCAAAATGTACCACAATGGAGTCCTTTGTTCTGATTGCCACGATCCGCATTCAACGAAAGTGAAGTTTCCAGACAATCGCTTATGCACTTCGTGTCACCAACATCCGGCGGGCAAATACGACTCGATCAACCACCACCATCATCAGGAGGGGTCAACTGGATCGCTGTGCGTTGAATGTCATATGCCCGCGACAACTTATATGGATGTCGATCCTCGACGCGATCACAGTTTCCGAATCCCACGCCCTGATCTTAGCGTGAAATTGGGTACGCCGAACGCCTGTACGGGCTGTCATTTGGATACTTCAAAATTGACCCAGGACGAGAGTAAGCCAGACCGCAAGTTAAAACAGTATCTTGACTGGATCATTGCCCGCGAACAGAACGATAGTGAAGTTGCCGCAGAATTGAAGCACGTTGATCAGCAAATGGCAGATGCTTTCAACCAATGGTATCCGGAAGACCAGGCGCCTGAACGCGCGGGTTATTACGAAGCCCTGGCGGTCGGCAAAACGGAAAATGGGTTGCCGACGTTATTGGAGTTAGCGACTGATCGTTCGGCTCCTGGCATCTTTCGAGCCAGTGCAACGATCGAGTTAGCCGACGATGCTTCACAGGAATCTCTGGACGTCGCGTTAAAGGCCTTGAAAGATCCTGATCCCAAAGTTGTCACCGCAGCGTTGATGCGAATCGACATGGAGATTGGCAGAGTCGCCGATCGAATGCAGTACAGTGACTCACCCGATCCACGCGAATTCAAAAAGCTGGTGGAAGTTGTTGCGGATTTGTTAGGCCATTCGTCGCGTCGAATCCGGATAGAGTCAGCGCGCGTGTTCGTCAGCATTCCGGTTGAGGCTCGCCAACGGTATTCCAGTTCTGAAGAACGTCGGGCTTTCGATGCGGCGTTTGATGAGTATCGGAAATCGTTATTGGTGCAAAATGATCGAGCGATGACTCACACGATGTTGGCTGGACTTTACGAGTTGACTGGACAACCGGACAAAGCGATTGATTCGTATCGAACGGCGATCATGGTTGGACCCAATCTAGCCGGGCCACGCGTTAACCTTGCTGCTATCCTGGACGGTAGGGCAAGAGCACTGCAAAGTCAGCTTCGTCCCCAGGCTGGGAGTTCGATGACGGCCGGGCAAATGCAGGACATTGCCAGACGACTCACACAACTCCAGGCGGAGTCGAACAAGCTGCGCGACGAAGAACACGAATTGTTGCGAGTTGATATCGAGCGCAGCCAGGGATTGGCGGGCACGCATGGATTACACTATCGGTTCGGAATGTCCAGTTACCTCCAGCAAGATCTGGAATCAACCGAAAAACATTTGCTTGAGGCGTATCGGCAGGAACCCGATATACCGACGTACTTGTTGGGACTGGCCACCTTCTATCAACAACAGCAGAAACCTGGTGAGGCAGCAAAATATGTGGAACGGCTTATCGAGCTCGATCCGCAGCATCCCGGCTATCGTTCGTTAGCCAGCGAAGTTTCGCGGCAGTTGGAAGCCAAGAATTAGGCAAAACCAAACGAAATTCAACCGTTAGAAAAGGACTCAAAATGCCTGCCAAATTCAAGGTTGCCGGTGTTCAAATGGACATCGAGATTGCCCGAGTCGCTTCGAATCTCGAAAAAATCAATCAACGATTAAAGGAGACGGTGGCGGCCGGCGCGGCGTTAACCGTTTTTCCTGAGTGCACCACAACTGGTTATTGTTACGAGTCGCTCGCAGAGGCAAAAACGATGGCTGAGCCGGAGGACGGTCCTTCAATTCAGCAAGTCCACTCGTTTTGCAAAGTCCTTAATACCCATACGATCATTGGTTACCTTGAATTGAGCGGCGAAAGAGTCTTTAACTCGCTCGCATTCATCGGTCCCGAGGGTGTGCTGGGCCGATATCGAAAAGTCCATTTGCCACATTTGGGAGTCGATCGATTTACGATACCTGGCGATCGGCCATTTGAGGTTCACGATTCAACGCTGTGTCGGATCGGGATGAACATTTGTTATGACAGTTCATTTCCAGAGGCGGCAAGGATCCTCGCCATCCAGGGTGCCGATCTGATTTGTCTTCCGACAAATTGGCCACCAACTTCCGGATTAACGGCAGATGTGATTCCAAATGCCAGGGCACTTGAGAACCACGTATATTTTATGTCTGTCAATCGAATCGGTCAGGAACGCGGATTCGAGTTTATTGGGAAAAGCAAAATCTGCGATCCGCGAGGTGCAAATCTTGCCTTTGCCGATCACGCCAACGAAGAAGTCTTATATGCTGAAGTCGATCCAGAGTTCTCACGCAAGAAACACCTTGTCAATATCCCCGGAGCTCACGAAGTGCACCGGATGAAAGATCGCAGACCCGACGTTTACGATCCGTTGTCAAAGCCAAATGCGTTGGCGCAATAGCAGATTGATAAGCGATCGGTTCTCACAACTTAATTCTCGCTTCTCGCCGCTCGATGCGCCTCTCGCCTGTCCAGTTTTCTTATGTACAATCTTGATATTCAGATTTCGCACGATGGAAACCCAATGTATCGCCCATTCATTGCCTGTCTTTGTAGTTTTGCTTTTTCATTGACTTTCACCGGACAGTTGCTGGCGCAGGAAAAACCGGATTTCCTCAGGCAAATGCAGTTGGAAGCCGTTGAAAATAAGGCGGCCGATTGGGTTCACTGGGGCGACAATCCTTCACAGTTTTCGAGTTGGACCAATCACTCAAATCGGTTGATACCCGTTTACACCTATGGATTGAGTCTTGACAGCGTAATCGGCGAACACAGCGTCTATCGCTGTGAAGAGAAACTGAAAGCGATCTACGGGAAAGTTCCCGAAATGACGCTGAATTCCAATGCGGAGTATTTTGATCAGACGGATATTTATTATCTGCAAAAAAACCTGATGGAGTTTGGAGGGAGCAAGAAAAACATCATTTTGATTATTTTTGATGGGATGGATTGGCAGACGTCTCAGGCCGCCGCGATCTATCGCCACAAAAGAGTCGTTTACACCAAGGGGCGTGGCACAGGATTATCTTTTTTGGACTATGGTGTCGACAACGGTGTTTCTGACTATGGTTTCATTGTTACCAGCGCCCACAACAATGGCACCAAAACGGATGTCAATGCACAAGTCGTGACCAATCAACGCAGCGGAAAAACAGGTGGTTACTCTTGGGAATTTGGCGGTTCCTATCCGTGGAGCAAAGCGCCAAGTGTTTCGTATTTGCTAGGCAAGAAAAACGATTTACCACATATCTTTGCCGACTCGGCGTCCTCAGCGTCATCCATGACTTCTGGAATCAAGACCTACAACTCGTCCATTAATCTCGACGCAGACGGAAACCAAGTCGAAACGATTGCTCGACGGATGCAGGAGAATGGTTTTTCGGTTGGTATTGTGACCAACGTTCCGATTCCTCACGCAACGCCGGCCTGCGCTTACGCGAACAATGTTTCCCGGAACGACTATCAGGACATTACGCGAGACATGGTGGGACTTCCATCGATTTCTCATCGAGACAATCCTTTGCCGGGAATGGATGTCCTGATCGGTTGCGGTTGGGGCGAGACGAGAAGCGACGCACGTGCAACTCAGGGCGTAAACTACGTTCCGGGCAACAAGTTTATTGCGGCCGCCGATATGAAAAAAATCGATGTCGAAACGGGCGGAAAGTACGTCGTCGCTCAGCGAACGGCTGGGAAGGAAGGCAGCAGAGTTTTAGACGCTGGAGTTGAAAACGCGATCAGCGGCCAGCACCGTCTGTTTGGGTTTTTTGGAGCCAAGGGAGGCCATTTGCCTTACCAAACCGCGGATGGAAATTACGACCCAACGCGAGGAGTGTCCAAGGCCGACAAGTACAAACCAGAGGAAATTCGGGAGAACCCGACGCTTGCCGAAATGACATCGGCGGCATTGAAAGTTCTGGCGACAAATGAACGGGGTTTCTGGCTGATGATCGAAGCCGGAGATGTCGATTGGGCCAATCACAATAACAACATCGACGACTCGATCGGAGCCGTTTTCAGTGGCGAAGCCGCTTTTGATGCCGTTACGAAATGGGTTGAAAAGAACAGCAACTGGGAAGAGACGGCTGTTATTCTAACGGCCGATCATGGGCATATGTTGATTCTGGACGATCCAGAAGCATTGACGGGTCCAGTGAGCAATGAGCAATGTCCAATTTCCAAAGTCCAATGACCAATGACCAATGACCAATGACCAATGACCAATGACCAATGACCAATGGGGCGGAGCGAGGTAGGGCCAGAGTGGCTAGAAGTTGCTGCCCGTTTGGGCGAGGCCTCTGGGCTGCCAGAAACAATCTGACATTGCGAAGTAGTCAGGGGCAAGGCAACTACTTCGCCCACGTTCCCAGAGGCCTCACGGGCTGTTGGCGAATCTCGCGATTAACCAACTGAATATTTCTAATCGCACATGCCATACCAAAAGCCAAATAATTAAGCTAAGACAAAAATTGTCGGTTTGTTTCGGTGAAACAACCATGTTTTTTGTGACCGGGATTTTCGACGCTCAGAAGTTCAAATTCGCTGTATTGTTTTTGTACATTTGCGTCTCCGATTCGCGCAGAATTGAACACAAGGGTTATCAAGTCCAGGCTAGTGCGTGTCGCACGGACGTATAGCGGTCGTGGC
>JAHEJI010000198.1 GCA_024638965.1 Planctomycetaceae bacterium | reverse complement strand
TTCGTATCGACGGATAAGCCGCCAACATGCCCGCCGAATTGCGAACTCCAACGATTGAAAACTCAAAATCAAAGTCGACCAGTTCCTCAAGGATTGCCTCTTTGGTATCCAGTTGCTGCCAAGCGGTTTCAATTTCGTCTTCTGAGCGGATCACAAACTGGCCTTTGCCGTCGTAGCCGCCCGTGGTTGTTTTAAGCACGGCGGGCATCAGTTTGTTGCAAGCTTGACGCAATTCTTGTAAGGATCTAACAACTTGAAACTTGCAAGTTGGAATCTGGTTATCCACCAGGAACTGTTTTTCAAGCTTGCGATTCTGGCAAACTTCCAACGCCCTGATACCCGGAAAAGCCGGAACGAACTCAGCGGCCGTCTCCAAAGTCTCAACTGGAACGTTTTCGGTTTCAACGGTGACTACATCCACTCGTTTTGCAAAAGCTTCAATCGTGTACAGATCATCAAAGTTTGCTTGAATCTCCAGATCCGCGACTTGTCCAGCGGGCGAATCGTGCGATGAAGACAAAACGTGAACGCGGTAGCCCATTTGCTTTGCCGCGATTGTCGTCATGCGACCTAGTTGACCGCTGCCAAGGATTCCGATGGTTGAGCCGGGAGGAATTACGACTGACGATTGCGAATTCTTAATCATAGCGAAGTCTCCTGCATTACAGTTTCGGTTTGGTTTTGGATGAATTGTTGCAGCCTCTCACGAATGGATTCATCGTGGTTGGCCAGGATTCTCGCCGCCATCAATGCGGCGTTTTTGGCCCCGGAAATTCCGATGGCCATCGTTGCAACCGGCACGCCGCCGGGCATTTGAACGATTGAAAGTAGCGAGTCCATTCCGTTGAGTGCTTTGGATTGAACAGGCACACCGAGGACAGGCAACCGGGTTAGCGAAGCGACCATTCCCGGCAGATGGGCTGCACCACCTGCTCCGGCAATAATTATTTGCAGGCCGCGCAATTCAGCGGTTTGAGCATACTCCATCATCCACTCGGGAGTTCTGTGAGCGGAAACGACTTTGCATTCGTGCGCGATCTCAAAGTCATCAAGCAACTTGGAAGTGTGTTGCATCGTCGGCCAGTCTGACTTGCTGCCCATGATGATCCCAACCAAAGCCCCGTTACTTTCGGTCTTGAATTCTGCCACTTTAACTTCCTTTCCGTCGCTCAAACTTCAAAACTGAGTCTCGAAACTCGACCACCACCCCGCATGGATCGAAGCTCCAGTTGCCGAGCAACGCTCCTAGACGCGCGGTTAATTGCGCTTGGAATCGCCCTGGACAGCGACTCGTCAATGACGTTAACTGCGATGTCTTTTGACTTGTGCAGCTTGACCAAGACCTGACACTGTTTGTCGACCCCGCCTCGTGGGCCATTAACATCATGGACAGTGATTTCGAGTGCCTTGACGTTCGACCCAAACTTGGCAAACGCGGCGTGAGCCTTTTTTTCTGCTTTGTTGATCGCAGTAGAACTTAGCAGTTTTTGCTTGTCATTAACAACGATGACCATTTAAAATTCGCTCCGATGTTAGTTGTTCGAAATTGCGTTGGCTCGATTCGCACCGATCCCAAACTGGGGGCCGTTGAGTAGCCTTGGTTTCGGTTGCGAACCGTTTCCTGCGACCGGTTTTTTGTTCTTACCAGAGCGAGTTGCCGAAGGGATCTTGTCGCCGCGAGCGAATCCAAACGGCCATTTCAGAGGCTGACTTACGGACAACAACCATGTTGAGAACGTGTCAGCGTTAAACCAGGCTCGCCAGTCAACTCGGCAAGCGACTCTGGGCTCAAGGGCATCGACAGTCAAATTCACGACCTCGTCGGATGAGCTGCAGGATCGTTTGGCAGAGATGATTCCCGCGCCTTCGACGCGAACGTTGATCGTGCACTTCACCCGCTCGCTGTTGTCGTTGAGCGAGAAGTGGATGGTCGCTCCGTTAATGCGGTGTTCAAACCTCACCAGTGAAAAGTACAATCGGTTCTTGGCGTAAGTCATCTGCTTTTCACTCAAGATACTTTGCGAATCAACAACCTTAATGTTCATCTCGACCTCCGAAATTTCAGGGGTTTTGTGGAAAGTTGAAATTCAACTGGTTTCCCATACTTTTCGCTTTCGAATAACTATACGGCTTCACCGGGTAATAGGTCTAATAGATTATCGTGTGTTTTAGCATTGAACTAATCTATGATTTGATTCTGGCGAATTCGTTTCGACGTCGGTGCTAGTCGAAGCCAAACCATACTCTCAACTTGGTGAACATCGACGTCCGACAATACGGTTTGTGGAACAATAATCTTCATTTATCTTGGGAGTCGCCTTGCTCAAACTTTAAACGAGTTCAAGGTGACTACTCATTTATACGGTTGATTCTTAAGATAGAGTCAATAGATAAACCACATTCCATCAATCGAAAAAATAAATACGGATGTGAAATGGATTGGCTCAACTACCACCATTTGCTTTACTTTTGGACCGTCGCCAAAGAAGGCGGAGTTTCAAAAGCTGCAGAAGTGCTTCATTTGGCTCAGCCGACGCTAAGCAGCCAGATTAAGAAGCTGGAAAAATCCATCGGACAGGATTTGTTCGAAAGAAGCGGTCGCAGTTTGACTTTAACCGAAACCGGTCAGCTTGTGTTTCGCTACGCCGATGAAATCTTTGGGCTTGGCCGCGAACTTGCCGATGTCCTCCATAATCGAACGGACGAAGACAAGTCACGATTCCATGTCGGTGTTCAGGGTGCGTTGCCCAAACTTGCGGTGTACGAGCTGTTACGTCCTGCACTGGAATCGGACGACGAACAGTTTCAAGTTGTCTGTTTCGAAGGGAAATTGAACGAACTCTTGGGCGAGTTGGCGATGCATCGCCTGGATGTCGTGCTTGCCGATCGGCCGCTGGCTCCAGAAACTCACATCAGAGCCTTTAATCACTTGCTCGGCAAGTGTGGAGTCACAGTTTACGGTTCCGCCAAGTTGGCACGCAAATACAAAAAGAACTTTCCCGAATCGCTTAACGATGCACCAATGTTGTTGCCAACACAAAATACTTCGCTACGGCGATTGCTTGAACAGTGGTTTGACGACAATGGAATCCACCCCATCATCGCCCACGAGTTCGAAGACAGCGCGGTACTTAAAGTCTTCGGACAAGAGGGGCACGGGCTGTTAGTGACGCCAACTGCAATCGAAGACGACGTTTGCCGGCAATATTCGCTAAAAATTGTGGGGCACCTGCCAGAAATCGTAGAACGCTTTTATGCAATCTCCATCGAAAAGCGGCTGAAACACCCAGCGGTCATCAAGATTTCCAACTCTGCTCGTGACAATCTTTTTGGTACGACGAATAAACATTTGAAATAACTTGATAGTTGAGTTGAGCGGAAACTATGACAAGCCCAAACAAATCAGAGGCTGAAAGAGCAATTAGCCAGGCCATTATTCGATTCGAAAAAGAATTCATGGGCCGGGGGCCGCTCAATGCCCGCACCTATATCATTGATGATCTGGTACTCGTGCGATTGAAAAACGTTTTGACGCCGGCAGAAATAAAACTCGCTGAGTCTGCCAAGAAAGAGAGCGGGCGAAATCTAATCAAAAAAATGCGCCAGGAACTTATCGAACAGGGCCGACCGCTACTTGATGCGGCTGTAAATGAGATTCTTGGAATTGAAGTTGTCAGTCTTCACACCGACATCAGTGTTAAAACCGGCGAACGTATTATCGTCTTCACCTTGGCCAGTATTCCTACTCGATCTCGACAGTAGACCGAAGGTTCAATCCGAAGATCGACTGGCTTCATACTGACCGATTCACTCCACCTGGCTCCAACCCGAACTTGTCATTGCGCTTGCCATGCACGGAAATATCCTGCTTCAGGATGACAAAAAATTTCGGGATGCTCAACAACATGGAATTGATGTTCGGCTCACGGTTGGTTTTTGGCATCTTAAACCAGCGTGAAATTTTACGACCCGATGGCCAACTCTTTTGCATAAACCGGATTTTCAATCCCAGTGTTTAATCCAACCATCATTTCGTTACAGACGGAATGAAATTCGGTTTTCCGGGCTCAAACGTCCCCTTGTTCGAGGCATTTCCATTGCTTTTTTTGAAAACCATTCATTGAAAAAAACTATACAAATGTCGAAATCATTGCGTTTTTGAAAAATTCGGTTCTGGATAACAGACCCATAAGAATTGCGTTGTTGACAACGCTAAAGCCCGCTACTAATTTTGTCGATAGCTTAAGCGTTGCGAAAGACTCGAGCTTTTGTAGAGCGAAGTAATCTAAAATCGGTTTTGTTACACAAGACAACGAGCTTGTGCAAAAGGCCGGAAGATCATCCCCCGATGATTTTCCGGCCTTTTTTTGTGGCGACCGACAAATCAACTTTTCCATGAAAGGTACCAAGAATGCGAATTCTCTCAATCAATTACGTTGGGGGCTTGAATCAACTGTAAAGACTTATTTACCGCTTCGTACTTGCCATCTCAAACACACACTAATCAAACCGGGCACCATGTTTAAAAAAGCAACTTCGACACAAGCGAAAAAACAACACTCAAAAAACCGACTTAGGCATCTGGAAGAACTCGAAGCCGAAGCGATTCACATCTTGCGAGAAGTCGTAGCCGAATTCGACAACCCGGTCTTGCTCTACTCTATCGGCAAGGACTCATCTGTGATTCTTCACTTGGCCCGGAAAGCCTTTTATCCGGCAAAGCCACCGTTCCCATTGATGCATATCGACTCGACCTGGGAATTTCGCGAGATGATCGAGTTCCGCGAAAACTTCGCGCGGAAAGAGCTAGGTCTCGATGTCATCGCTTATGTCAACGAAGAGGGCCGGGCAGCTGGCATCAATCCTTTCGACCACGGCAAAAACTATACGGAAATTATGCGGACCACTCCACTCAAGCGCGGGCTCGAAGAATACAAATTTGATTGTGCGATCGGAGGTGGTCGCCGCGACGAAGAACGCTCGCGAGCCAAAGAGCGAATCTTTTCGTTCCGCGACAAGAATCATCGCTGGGAACCAAGAGATCAACGGCCAGAACTTTGGAGTTCATACAACGCTTGGCAAAATCCCGGAGAATGTATGCGAGTCTTTCCACTCTCAAATTGGACAGAACTCGACGTTTGGCAATACATTCTTGAAGAGAACGTGCCGATCGTTCCGCTTTATCTTGCGAAGAAACGACCCGTGGTTCGCCGCGGCGAAGACTTGATCGTTGTGGATGATGAGCGGATCCGGCTTGAGCCTGGCGAAGTCCCCGAGGAAATGATGGTTCGCTTCCGAACGCTTGGTTGTTATCCAGTCACCGGTTGTGTTGAATCAGAAGCTGAGACCGTCGAAGAGATAGTTTACGACTTACTGACGACGCGAGAATCGGAACGCAATGGCCGTGCTGTTGATCGGGAAGAAGCAGCCGCGATGGAGCGAAAAAAACGAGAAGGCTATTTCTAGTAAAACGGAGCTCATCCGGCACCCTCCCAGAAAGAGGGTCGCTTATAAGTAACAAACAATGACACAATCAACTCCACAAAAAGAAACCTAAGTCCATGAATATCGCCCAAGCAACCCAGACATTTAATGCAGACGTTAAGCTACTCTTACAGGAGCATTCTAGAAAAGAAATGCTCCGCTTTATCACCTGCGGAAGTGTCGACGACGGAAAAAGTACGCTTATCGGCCGCTTGCTTCTCGAAGCAGGCGCTGTCTACGACGACCAAATTGCAGCGCTACAAAGCGACTCGAAAAAACATGGTACGACCGGCGACGACATCGATCCAGCGCTGCTTCTTGACGGACTTGAAGACGAACGCCAACAGGGCATCACGATCGACGTCGCCTATCGTTACTTTACGACTCCCAAACGCAAATTCATCATTGCCGACACGCCCGGGCACGAGCAGTTCACTCGCAATATGGCCACTGGTGCGTCCAATGCGGATCTCGCCGTGATCCTCGTTGACGCATCAAAAGGAATCCTGACACAAACCAAGCGCCACGCCTTCATCGTTTCACTCCTCGGCATCAAGCACGTCATCCTCGCGGTGAACAAGATGGATCTCGTCGATTATTCGAAAGACGTTTTTGACGAGATTTGCGATGAATTTCGGTGTTTTTCTGCAAAGCTTGAACTTCCCGACATTCGCTTCGTCCCACTTTCGGCACTCAGAGGCGATAACGTGGCGCAGCCAAGTGCCAATACACAATGGTACGAAGGCAGTTCGCTGTTGCACCTACTTGAGACCGTCTACATTGGCTCCGATCAAAATCGGAAGGACTTCCGGTTCTGCGTTCAGTTTGTAATTCGGCCTGACCGAACGTTTCGAGGGTTTAGCGGTACTGTCGTGTCCGGAACCGTCCGAGTCGGTGATGAGATTGTCGTTGTGCCGTCGGTCAAGACTTCCAAAATCAAGTCGATTGAAACGATGAACGGGCAGCTTCAGGAGGCAACAACGAAACAATCGGTGACGATTACTCTCGAAGACGAGATCGACATTACTCGCGGCGACATGATCGTCCGCAAAGAGAACACACCAAACGTAAGCCGTCAAGCTGATGCGATGTTGGTTTGGATGTCCGAGATGAAACTTCAGCCGGGCAAAAAGTACTGGTTTAAACAGCTCGGTCAAAAAACTTCAGCCGAGGTCAAAATGGTGCGCTACGCCGTCGATGTGAATACACTGCATCGAACCGCCAGCGCTTCGTTGGGTTTGAACCAAATCGGACGCTGCGAGATCAAGACGCACGACCCAGTTGTTTTCGACCCTTATCGGCAGAACCGACAAACGGGCTCGTTTATTCTTGTCGATCGAATCACCCACGAAACTGTCGCTGCGGGGATGTTCGTCGATGCCGGCACTGACGATCGCCAATCTGACCACTGGGTAACCCAATCTCTGGCAGAGTATTCAGCCAAGCCGGTCTCCAGCCTGGTTTCTTCCGAGCAGCGAGCGTCCGCATACGCTCACAAACCGATGACCATTTTGATCTCAGGAATGAGTGGCTCCGGCAAGACAACATTGGCGAAGCAAATTGAAAAAGAGCTGTTTGAGCTTGGCAGAAAGACTGTGCTGCTGGATGGACAAACGATGCGAAGCGGCCTCTCGCGCGATCTTGGATTCTCCGCCGAGGAACGATCAGAGAATCTCAGGCGGGCCGCTGAGGTGGCGAAGCTGTTGAATGATTCAGGACTGATTTGCGTGGCGGCTTTCATGGCGCCGCATGAAGAGGTGCGTCAGAAAGCCAAAGACCTGATCGGTACCGATCGCTTTTTCCACATCCACCTTTCCACACCAATCGACGTGTGCCGAAAGCGCGATCAGTCCGGAATCTACGAAGCTGCGGATCGAGGAGAAGTCAGCGGTGTCGCAGGTGTCGATCGCCAATACGAAACTCCGGAAGATGCCAACATGACGATTTCGCTCGGAGAAACAAATGTTTATAAAATTGTTGACCTGGTAATGCTAAGAATTTTCAATATGCACTTTTGAGAATGCTGCTCGATTTAGCTTGAGCCATGGGGATTGGCTTGCTACTGGCGGGTGCAAAGTTCGTGCTTCGTGCCGCACTCAACTTTTCTTTGGCATGAGCAAGCTGCTGGTTGGTTTGGCGATTGTCGCATTTAGGACGAGTGCTCCACAGATGCCTCACGCACGTCTTTCGTGAGAATCTTGATTCGTTTGCGGAATTCAAAGGAGCGGCCATGAAGAACGTGCCACGTGCCAAACAAGAAACTTGCGAGTCTGATTGGTTTTGTTCACCGCGATGGTTTTGGGGCTATAATGTGCCTCGGCGTCGCCAGCCAAAAAAACCAACAGAAGAAAACCCCGTGTTTACCGGGGCTTTCGACGGTTTACGAAAACTTGCAAGTGATCTTAATAGGCCGGGCAGGCAGGAATCCGACTCGGAAAAAGCGAGTCAATCTCAGACGGTGGGGCAAGGGATGGGGCAGATGCTCATTTGATTGAATTGATTGGGCTAGGGCCGAAATTAGATGACGAGACTAAGCAAGAGTTGATTACAAGAGTACGTAGCTACATGGATTCGTCAGAAATCGAAATGAAGAACTAGTTCAAAAAAGGGTCGATTTTTAGGTGGCGCAGAAAACGTATGGCAAAACGGGAATCCGCTGAGGCAGTCTACTGGCGAATCAGCCAGATGAACTGGTCGGTGTTGGATGCAAACCTTCGCCGCGCACGGGGTAACTGGTAACGAATTCAATGTGGACGAATTTAGAGGCAAGTGCAACTTGATCTAGAATTTGCGCGTTACCGAAATTCGTTTCCGAGAGACATCGACTTCCATCACTTTGACTTTCAACACATCTCCGACGGAGACCACTTCATTTGGGTCGGCAACAAACTGATTCGACAACTGAGAGATATGGATCAACGCGTCCTGGTGAACGCCGAGGTCAATGAACGCCCCGAAATGAGTCACGTTGGTAATCACGCCTTCCAGAACCGAATTCGGTTTCAAGTCTTTGATGTCATTGACCTCGTCGTCAAACTTTACGACTCGAAATTCGCTCCGCGGATCGCGGCCCGGTTTAGCAAGTTCGGAAATGATGTCTTGAACGGTTGGGAGTCCAAACTGATCGTCGAAAAAGTCCGCTGCGTTGAGTTTTTTGCTGAACGTCGCATTACCGACCAGTGTTCGTAGATCGGTTTTCAATTGCCTGGCCATTTGGTGGACGACCGTGTAGCTTTCCGGGTGAACAGCCGAATTATCGAGCGGTTGGTCGCCGCCCCGAATTCGGAGGAAACCAGCCGCCTGCTCGAATGCCTTCTTGCCCAGTTTTGTGACCGATGTCAGTTGTCTTCGATCCGTAAATCGTCCGTTGGAGTTGCGAAAGGCGACGATGTTCTCGGCTAGTTTGGGACCGATCCCGGCGACGAACGAAAGCAGAGGTGCGCTTGCCATGTTCAAGTCGACGCCCACATTGTTAACGCACGATTGGACAACGCGGTCCAGGCATTTTCGGAGCTTTGTTTGATTAACGTCGTGCTGGTATTGGCCGACTCCGATGGACTTTGGATCCGTCTTGACCAATTCAGCAAGCGGATCCTGCAGGCGCCGAGCGATGCTGATCGCGCCGCGAACCGTGATATCCAAATCCGGGAACTCTTTGACAGCCAAATCGCTGGCAGAATAAATCGAAGCCCCCGATTCACTGACCATCACCTTCGTGACGTCCAAACCATTGTCTTTGATCAAGGCGCCGATAAACGCATCGGTTTCCCGGGAAGCTGTTCCGTTCCCGATGGCAATGAGTTCGACATCGTATTTTTGAATCAATTTCAGCAATGTCTCGCCGGCCGCGTCGGTATCATTTTTTGGAGGGGTCGGATAGATCGTGGCGTTCGCTAGAAATTGCCCGGTCTCGTCGACCAAAGCGACTTTGCAACCGGTACGAAAACCGGGATCGATGCCGAGGGTCACGCGTGGCCCAGCCGGTGCCGCCATCAATAATTCATGCAAATTCTTGCCGAAGACAGCGATCGCTTCTTCGTCGGCTTTCTCTTTCAGCTGTCCCAGGATGGCAGATTCCGTCGCCGGGAGCAACAGTCGCTCATAACAATCGGCGACGCACTCAATCAAATCATCGAAGAACTCGAACTGGCGATTATGAACGAGCCTTCGATTCAGTTCCGACAGCTCTCGCGATCCGTCCAATTCGATACCGACTCGCAAGATGCCTTCAGAAACCCCGCGCAGCATTGCCAAAACGCGATGTCCCGGGATCCGCGCGACCGTTTCTTTCCGGTCAAAGTACTGTTCAAATTTGTCAGCACCCTCTGCCGTTTTTTTGCCTCTTTTGATTTTGGAAACAATCTTGCCGAACTGTATCGCTTGTCCGAACAACCATTGACGCGTCTCGGCAACTTCGGACCATCCCTCGGCGATAATATCGAGGGCACCCTGCAAAGCGGTGTCGGTATCAGGCAACCCGTCGTTAGGATTGACATGCGGCTGCAAAGTGGCCTGGCGTGATTGATTGAGCTTTTCTTGTTTCAACAGCAGATCCGCCAGCGGCTGCAGACCTTGTTCGCGCGCGATCGTAGCACGCGTGCGTCGTTTGGGTTTGAACGGCAGATAGACCTGCTCGAGTGTCCGCAGGTCGGAGCATTTTTCGATCTGCGACCGCAAATCGTCCGTCAATTCACCTTGCTCGGCCACGCTTTTCAGGATCGTCGCTTTGCGCGTTGCCAGCGTGTTTAAACGTTCCAGCTCGTCCTCGATCGCGCGTAAAGCAATTTCGTCCAGGCTGTTGGTCGCTTCTTTGCGATACCTGGCGATAAACGGAATCGTGTTGCCCGCCGTCAGAAGCTCGACCGCCGGTTGAACTTGCCTGAGCGGCAATCCAAGTGTCGCGGCGATCGAGGTTGGGGTCTTTAGTTCAACATTCATAGACGAGAGTATAAGCGATCGGCTTACCGGGCGAATCGCAGGGAGAGGCTCAATCGTTTAACGATTTGTCCTGTTCCGGAGCGAAGCGAGCCAGCCCGGCTTTTCCAGCAGTGTGCCGTAAAACGTATAACTTTTTGAACGGCCGAGCAGAAATGGGGGGTTCAAATTCCCATACGTTTTTCGGATAGCCCAAACCATGGTCAAAAAACGTCGGAATTAGGTTTATGGGACCGATGAGGCGAAATCGGCGACAATCCATTAGTTTTGCCCCATCAATCCAACCTTTTATTAGGAAGTCTGGACTTTTGCGTCGTCGGTTTTCAATTTTTTTTTCGTCCGGTTTTCAAGAAGACGGGATTTAGTGTTTGCAGCCAAATCTTTTACTCGAGCAACATCCTCAGCCGATTGTAAATCGATGAGTTTGGGGAATTTCGATCGGTTTCAAACGTTTGAATTCATTAAACTAATCAAACTAAGGTCTTAGCCATGAAATTGCTTGGATATTTCGTCCTTTCAACTTTGATTTG
>JAHEJI010000197.1 GCA_024638965.1 Planctomycetaceae bacterium | reverse complement strand
GCAACAATTTTTGGGAATTCCCGCGCAGGTGTTTCAGGGAAGTGGTCATCCGTCCGTCGAAGCAATCAACCAGAGCCTAAAGCACTTCGATGCGGTGCGGAATGATGCTCGATATGCAGAGTTGGCTAATCATCCCGAGTTTCAATCCACTTACGGCCTGCTCAAACACTACGCTCACGAACTCTCCAATACCAAAGGAAGAATCAACTTGCCGACGCCCCCTTCGCAAGCAATCAACGGACGATGAATTGAGATTAGAAAGATTGCGATGAGTTCACCCGCATAGCGTTTTCGCATTGGAAAACACCAAACGGGAGACAAGCCAATGCTTTCTTCGGTCAATGGCTTCCGGGAGAGACCAAGGGAGAGAAAGACCAAGGATCAGACTTGGTTTTCGGTTTTCGAGGTGTGATGGCTAGAGCTTCTGATCTTAGGTTGTGTCTTTCCGGTCACTGAACCAAGAGTTCTTGCTCAATTACTCATACGATTTTCGCAGACTCTAAATAACGACCCTTTTTTGGAATTCGGTTGGACGCTTTGGCCGCATTAGCTGACAGCGCGAACGGACGTCGACAAACTGCGATCGGCGTGAAACGCCGAAGCGGTTTCAGCCAATTCTTCGTGCATCCGGTTTGACACACCGGATTGAGTTAAGCCATCCGATGGGGAAAGAAATCTCTGGTCGATAAAAACCATCAAAGCAGCTCTACGATTAGATGTGGAGGTGTTGGTTTAGCATGTCGGACACATTGCATTTGCATGGGCGCTACGATGCCAACGTGGAGTTGCCGTGTTTCACTTACATGGCATTTAACTTTCGCTCACCAGTATTAAGCGTCCGTTAAGACGGAGAGTCTTTCAGACTGAGCAAGTACATCAAGCCGTGTTGCCTTGGAATCAACCAAAGTCGGTTTCCATAGATTTCCTGATCCGTCTCGTCGATAAACTCGCTCTGCGTCTGCAAAGCAGCAACGGCATCAACGAAATGAGGCAGCGAATCTTTGATCGTTCCGTGAATCGTGTCTTCGACCATGATGTTGTTCTTGTTATGCAGCATGATGTCGTGCGTGTCACAAGCGACAACAACTTCGCAAGCAGTCAAACGTCGCGACATCTGGTCGCTGAACACGCGATTCAAATCACAATCGATCATTACGAATCCGAATGGCTCTTCTGAAATCTCATCGTAGATTGGGACTGACGCCACCAATCGAGCCTGGTCACAACCAGCCGACTTGTCACACATTGGATCACACACCAAAGAAGACACGACCTCGTCCGGTTTCTTCTGAATGACCTGATTCAGGTATTCACTTGTCGCCGACGTTCGCAGACGACTCTTGGGGACAGATCGGATGTTTGCATGTTCCGTACTGTGACGTTCAACGCGCACAAGTTCCGTGAATTGATCACCGTCAATTTTTCCATATACAATATGCTGATAGTCGCCATTGGCTGTCAGCAACCCGCTAAAGATCGTCGACAGGCGTTCTCGCCAAAGCGCAAACTCTTCATCGTTCTTGGTATGCATCAATTCCTGGATCGGAGGCAGGCGTGACATGAATCGCGCGTTGGTCTCCAAATCGCGAACGGAAGATTGCATATCGGCCCTCAATTCACGTCCTTCCATCCGCAACGTATCGTAGCGGGACTGTTTCTGATTTTGGCCCGCCATCCATCGTTCCACTTCGTCGGCCAAATCAGAAGCCGATTCGTAACGCGCAAAGCGTTTGCGGGACATCGCCTTCAGACAAATTTTTTCCAGCTTGCGTGGAACCTTGGGAGAATAATCGCGCGGCACAGGTGTCGCTCCTTCGGCAATTGCCCGCAGCACATCGGCCACCTGAAGCCCACCACCCGCGGAAAGATTGCTTTTTTCGTGAGGTGCACATCCGGTCAAAATCGCGAACAGGATCGCCCCGAGACCATACACATCGGTGCGCCGATCAATTTTGTCCAGTTCGCCAGCCGCTTGCTCAGGCGCCATGTACAGCGGCGTTCCGATCACTTCTCCCACCATCGTTTGAGCCAGAGCCGCATCGGACAGCGAGGTCTCATTAGCAAGCTGGATACCCAGTTCGCCGTCTTCTTCAACTTTTGCCAAACCCCAGTCGAGGACGATCACCTGGCCAAAGCTGTCCAGAGCCACGTTTTCCGGCTTCAAATCACGGTGGATAACACCTCGCGAATGAGCGTATGCGATCGCCTGACAAACGCCAAGAAACGCCGTCAACAAGCGATGGAGTCCCATCTCGTCTGCTTGGCCTTCTTGCAGCAATTCGTGGTATTCGACAATGGCTTCAGCCAGCGTTCGTTTGCCCACAAAACGCATGCCGTAGAACGGTTCTCCACTTTGGGCGTCGATACCAAAACTGTAGAGGGGAACGATATTGGGATGTTCCAGATGTCCGGTGATCTCGGCTTCGCGATGAAATCGCTGCCACGCAGCCGGAGTTTCCATCGCGGACGAATTCATCTGTTTGATTGCCACATTACGTTTAAGCTTTTCATCTCGGGCCAGCCACACATTCCCAAGGCCGCCCTCACCCAGTTTTCGAAGGAGTGTAAAACGTGACACAAGCTGCCGAGTATCACCTGGCTTGACAGGAATCGTGAGCGCCGGATCGACCCCCATCGCACCGGTCGCCGACAACTGCGATTCTGACTTCTTTTGTTCGATCGCCTTGGCAACGGAACTCTGCAGCCGATTTTTGATTTGGGCCGACATTCCGGGTGCAACCGTGAAATCACCTGATTCTGCTTTGACCGCAAATTCGGCAACCGAGTTTTGAATAACTTTCGAGATCTTTGCGAATTCTCTTGTATCTTCGTTCGATTCAAGATTCAAAGTGACTTTTTTCTTCTCTTCTTCGGATAGTTCATAACGAAGCGATTTCGAAATCAGCTCTGTCGCCTGTTTGTCATTGAGCATCGTTTGATTCCTTCTCTCCGCCGTTTAAAGTTGTCCCCACACATTTGGCTAGTCCCAGCCTGGCTCGGTGCATTCTGACCCACAAATTTGACGGCGTAATTTCCAACTCCTTACAGATTTCGTCGGAATCCATTTCTTCCATGACGCTCAACACAAACACGTCCGCCTGGCCTTGAGGCAAATGAGTCAGGCATTCGCGGACGATTTCCCAAAGCTCTTTGGACTGCATATTCGCGTCAGGAGCCGCGGACCAAGGGAAAGAGCCTTGTCGCCAGTTTCCTTTCGCATCAAACAACTGAGCGGTTGGATCTGTTTCGTCTTCGTAGGAACTAACGCGATTGTGTTTCGCCCGTCGGCGAACAAAATCAACGATTTTTCTCTTGAGAATCCCTAGCAGCCACCCCTGTTCAGAGCCCTTACCTGAATATTGGTGGTGATATTTGATCCCGGCAAGAAACGTTTCCTGCACGGTTTCTTCGGCAGCATTCGCATCCCTTAAGCGGGAATAGGCATAACGGTATAGATAGTCACCGTAGTGATCCACCCATTGTTCGGGATTAACTCGCTCGGTGGTATTTGGCACAGAGAGGTTGTCTGTCGACACGATTGTTAGACTCCGTGGTATTCTTAAACGCTGGGTTAGATTAATACGCGTTCGCACTGAAAAGCGTGTTATTCGCCACGTCGCGTTGTTCAGATGACATCCGAATTCTACATTGATCGGCAGTGGCTCTCTAGAACTGGTTTCAAATCGTCAAACGACTGTACGATGGCTTTCCAAAAGCCGTCGAATTACCTGAATCTTCACGGCTTTTGGTCGACCTTGGAAGGCCAACCTACAGGGTTTTTGAAACAGTCGCTAAGCCTTCAAGACCAAATCGAGAAGTTAACCTTACGCAGGTTGTCTGCCAAGTTCGGATTGGGCCTTGCTGTAGAATCCCCTTAAGTGTCTTGCTCCCAATCCAAGCTCTAACTTCCGAATTGCCACATAGAACATCCATCGCAATTTGATTAGACTGATGCGATTGCAGTAAACGACTCTGAATTTGATCGCAACTCAACCAACCGGCTTCACCTTGACACAAACAGAAAATTGCATCGTGATTGAATCGTTCGCCAACTTGATCGACACTCGCCGCGACTTCCTGGTCGACGTGCGAAGACATATGCATCGCAACCCCGAGCTTTCGGGTTGTGAAACCAACACCACCCAGTACCTCGCTGAATTGTTGCGTGGGGAGGATCTTCACGTAACGATCGGACCAGACGAACGAGGAGTCATCGTTGACATGGGCGATCCTGCGTTGGCATCAAAACGAATCGCCTTGCGAGCCGATATTGATGCGATAGCGGTTCAGGATACCAAAACGGTCGAGTATCGAAGCACCGTTGACAACGTCATGCACGCTTGTGGACACGACGCTCACAGCACCATGCTGCTGGGAGCCTTGATTTTGCTCAAACACTGGTTTAATGAAAAACAACCGAAAGACGTTGCGGTCAGAGCAATCTTTCAACCCGAAGAAGAGTCAGCCAGCGGCGCAACGCGATTAATCAGGCATGGGGTATTGGAAAACGTTTCGGCGATCCTCGGTTGTCATGTGGATTCCTCCCGCCCCGTTGGCGAAGTTGGTATTCGCTCAGGCATCATCACGGCTCGCTGCGACGAAGTGAGTGTTAAGATCATCGGCCGCAGCGGGCATGCGGCGCGACCGCACGAAACCATCGATCCTATCGCTGCGGGTGTTCAGTTTGTTCAAATGGTGTACGGCACAGTCAATCGCACTGCCGACGCCCGCTCACCGGTCGTGTTGGCATTTGGGCAATTCGTCGGTGGTCACGGCTCGAACGTAATCCCCGATGTTGTTGAATTGAAAGGAACCATGCGAACATTGAATTCGCAGGCTCGTCAACAGACGATTGACACTGTTGCCAACATTGCCCAGGGAATTGCCTCCGCCACAGGTGCCCAGATTAGTGCGGAATTTGGGTTGACGGTACCTTCGGTTGTCGCTGACAAAGAGATGACCGAGCTGGTTCGTTCGACTTGCAAAACGATCCTGGGTGAAGATAAAGCGAAACCAATTGAACTTGCCAGCATGGGAGGTGAAGACTTCGCTTTCTATACGGATCATATTCCCGCGGCATTTTTTCGAGTCGGCAGTGCGGGAGATGGCGTCTGTAATCTGCCATTGCACAACTCCGGATTCGATATCGATGAAGCGGTTTTGCCGGTGGGTGCTCAAATCTTATCTAACTGCGCAATCAACTACCTGAATGAATGAATCGTTTGCGATAAATCGTCAAAAATTGTTGCTTTTGTTTAGCATTTCACCTAGTTTGTGAATGAAGCCAATACGACTCGAGCCTGCATCTCGCCACTTCCACATCCTGTCATGCGAGACACAAATATGGGAACGCTTGAATTTAGATCCAACAGAACGCGTACTGTTGGAATCGAACTTGAACTCGGGCTGGTCGATCGCAAAACAAAGGCGTTGACCAGCAAAATTGAACAGCTTCTCAAAGAGTTTCCCGGCGACCCGGAATCGCTTCCCTACAAACCAGAGTTGATGCAGTGCTACATCGAAGTCAACACTGGCGTCTGCAATACAATTGACGAAGCCAAAGCCGACCTTGAACCCAAACTTGTTGAGCTTGAACATGCGGCCGACAGAATTGGTGTGGACCTTTGGTGGGGCGCCACGCATCCGTTCTCGACCTGGCGAGACCAGAACGTGACTCCAACCGATCGTTATTTGAATTTGATCGGACTGTTGCAGGACATGGCACGGCAGTTGGTGACTTTTGGACTGCACGTCCATGTCGGCGTTGATTCCGGCGACAAGGCTGTGATGATTTGCGACCGGATCATGCAGCACTTGCCAACGCTGCTTGCTCTGACGACCAGTAGCCCGTTTTGGGACGGCCACATGACTGGACTTCAGTCGCATCGCTCCAAGATTATGGAAGGATTGCCGACCGCGGGACTACCGCCAATGCTGCGCAACTGGAGCGAGTATGTTTGGTTGGTTAACCAAATGGTCAACACGGGCTTCATTAATACAATTCGTGAAATCTGGTGGGATGTGCGTCCGCATCACGCGTTTGGAACCGTCGAAGTTCGGGTGTGCGACATGCCTGGCAATCTTAACGATTCGTTGGCGATCGCTGGTTTTGTTCAATGCCTTGTCAAGGCTTTATCCGATCAGATTGACGAAGGCACTTATCAACATGATTGCCATCCGTTTCTGGTTCGACAAAATAAATGGCGAGCCTGCCGGTACGGCACACACGCGCAACTTGTAAATTCCCGCACCCATCAAACCGAGTCGATACCAACCATCGTCAATTCATTGGTCGACCGGTTGGATTCAGCCGCCAAAGAGCTCGAATGCCGGCCTTACCTCGAACACGTACGAGATATCGCCAATGCGCACAGCTGGGCCGACCGGCAGGTGGAAATCTACGAAGAGAACGAAGACCCCGCTGAAGTTGTAAGCAAACTGGTTAAACAATCGCGAATCAGTGAATCACCGAGCAGCTGGACCCCCGGTCCTGCCACGAGTGCCATGGAGTCGAGGTCGAAATCGCAAGCGTCGGTTGACCAGTAGACAACTCGTTTCAATTCGCCGGTGGAGATCATGGCCGTTCGAATCTCCTTCGCATAGATTCGATCTCGCGATAAACCTGACATTTTGAATGATGATCGTTGATCATTCCCATCGCTTGTATAAACGCATAACAAGTTGTCGGTCCGACAAAGGACCAACCCCGCTTCTTGAGCGTCTTGCTCATCCGCTTCGACTCGTCCGAAGTGCCGCGTTTGGCGTCAAACTTCATCGTCTTGGCGGGCTCGAATTGCCAGAAAAAAGCGCCCAATGAGCCGTGCTCCTCGATCATCTTCAACGCCAATTTGGCATTGTTGATTGTCGACTCGATCTTGCCTCGGTGACGTACAATACATTCGTTCGCCAACAGCTTTTCAACGTGAAGATGGTTGAATCGGGCCACTTTCGCGATCTCGAAGTTTTTGAATGCTTTGCGAAATGCCTCACGTTTTCGCAAAATCGTGATCCAGCTCAGGCCGGCCTGAAACCCTTCCAGACACAGTTTTTCAAACAGCCGGTGATCGTCGTCGACAGGACGGCCCCATTCTGTGTCGTGATATCGAATGTAAAGCGGGTCGTTTCCGCACCACCAGCATCGGTTAACACCCTTGGTATCGGTTGTGATGTATTTGCTGGCCATATCCGCCGGTTTCCGGATTGGAGAATTCAATTCGACTCGGAATCGAGTTAGACTGGACGCTTGAGACAGACGATACGCAAAGCCCGATCGCAACAGGATTTCATTTGTAAATGAGTAATAATTGCGTTTCGAGCTAATTTGTGTTTACCAAATTTATCGCGGTGATCACGATCATTCACCCTTGTATTATTTCGGAGAAACAGATGTCGGTTCGAGACTGGTTATGTTCTTTTGCAATTATCCTCGGTTTGCTGCTAACTAACAGCGTCTCCGCGCAAGATTCAGACGAACCAAAAGATGAAACACCGAGTGTAAACTCTGGTCTTGTTTCCGCGCTCAAATTTCGAGGTATTGGACCGGCGTTGATGTCCGGTCGGATCGGCGACATCGTTGTCGACCCGGTCAGGAAAAGCACTTGGTACGTTGCCGCATGCAGTGGAGGTGTCTGGAAAACGACCAACGCGGGCGTCACGTGGAAACCAATCTTTGACGGACAAGGCAGTTACTCGATTGGTTGTTTGGCGTTGGATCCGAATGACCGATTTACGCTGTGGGTCGGAACGGGTGAAAACAACTCACAACGAAGTGTTGGCTATGGAGATGGACTTTACAAATCGACGGATGGCGGGGCCAGCTTCAAGAAAGTTGGACTCGAAAACAGCGAGCACATCGGCAAGATCATTGTACACCCGGACGACTCGAACACCGTTTTCGTCGCTTCACAAGGCCCGCTTTGGAAAGAAGGCGGCGACCGCGGACTTTACAAAACAACGGACGGCGGCAAGACCTGGAAAAAGATTCTCAACATCAGTGAACATACCGGGATCAATGAAGTTCACATGGATCCAACCAACCCCGATATTCTTTATGCATCGGCTTATCAGCGACGACGACACACCTGGGTATTGATCGATGGCGGACCTGAGTCTGGTATCTTCAAATCGACGGACGGAGGCGAGACCTGGAAAAAATCAATCGCGGATTACCCGGTGGTGATAAAGGCCGTATCGGAATGGCCATTTCCCCGATCAACCCGGAAGTTATCTACGCGATCGTGGAAGCCGCCGGAGGCCAAAGCGGTTTCTATCGCAGCGCAAACCGGGGCGAATCTTGGTCGCGCGCTGGCAGCTATATTTCAACCAGCCCACAGTACTACCAGGAAATCGTCGCCTGCCCACACAAATTCGATCGCATTTATTCGCTTGATACCTACATGATGGTCAGTGAAGACGGCGGCAAGAACTTTACCCAACTTGGTGAAGCGGACAAACACGTCGACAACCACGCACTGGTAATCGACCCGATCGATGAAGATCACTTGATCGTTGGCTGCGATGGCGGTGTTTATGAGAGTTGGGATCGCGGCAAGACGTATGATTTCAAAGCCAACCTCCCAATCACCCAATTCTACAAAGTCGCCGTTTCCAACGAAAAACCGTTCTACTTCGTTTACGGTGGAACTCAGGACAATGCGACCCAAGGCGGTCCTTCCCGCACCAACAACACCCATGGGATTCGCAATAGCGACTGGTTCATCACGGTTTTCGGCGATGGATTTGATCCGGCCGTTGATCCCATTGATCCTGATACGATCTACTCGCAGTGGCAGTATGGTGGGCTGGTTCGGTTCAATCGCAAAACGGGTGAGCGGGTTGATATTAAACCACAACCTGAACCTGACAGTCCTCCCCTGCGTTGGAATTGGGATTCGGCTTTGTTGATCTCACCGCATTCCAACGAACGCATTTACTACGGTTCCCAGATTCTTTTTCAAAGTGATGATCGTGGCGACACTTGGACCGCCATCAGCCCTGATCTTTCGCGAAACATTGATCGAAACAAGCTCAAAGTCATGGGTCGCATCTGGTCAGCAGAAACGGTTGCCAAAAATGCGTCGACCTCGCAATACGGAACCATAGTTTCCGTCAGTGAATCGCCCAAAGTTGAGGGTCTGATTTATGTGGGCACCGACGATGGCATGGTGCAGATTACCGAAGATGGAGGCGAAAATTGGACGGCCGTCGGCCAGTTCGGTTCGCTTGACATACCAGAGTTTGGTTACATTAACGACATCGAAGCTGACTTGCATGATGAAAACACCGTTTATGTCGCCGTCAACAATCACAAGCGCGGCGACTTCAAACCCTACATCGTCAAGTCAACCGATCGCGGCAAAACCTGGGACGACATTACCGGAAACCTTCCGGAAAAGGGCAGCGTGTATTCGCTCAAACAGGATCACGTCGATCCCAATCTTTTGTTTTGTGGAACTGAATTCGGATGCTTTTGCACCGTTGATGGGGGTCAGAAATGGATCAAGCTAGGCAGCGGCCTGCCAACCATCGCGATTCGTGATATCGAAATTCAACGCGATGAAAACGATCTCGTTTTGGCTTCCTTTGGACGAGGGTTTTACATTCTGGATGATTACACTCCGCTACGTTCGGTGAACGAAGAGATGCTCAAGGAAAATGCAATTATGCCGATCAAGAAAGGCATGATCTACGGCATGGCAGCACCACTGGCAGGTGGCGGCAAAGCATTCCAAGGCGCGAACTTCTTCATTGCACCGAATCCGGCCTATGGTGTAACGTTTACCTATTACTTAAAGGATTCACTCAAAACCAAAAAGGCGGAGCGGCTTTCAAAAGATTCTAAATCTGCAGCCGCTGGCAAAGACACGCCTTATCCAAGTTGGGAAGATTTCAAGGCCGAGGATCGTGAAGTTGCCCCTCGCGTGGTCCTCACGATTCGCGACAGCGACGGAGAAGTTGTGAATCGGCTCAGCGGAAGCACCTCCAAAGGAATGCATCGCACCACTTGGAATCTGCGTCACGCAGGAGCGGGCGGCGGGCGCAGAGGCGGAGGCGGCCCATTGGCCATCCCCGGGAAGTACACCGTTGATATCTCTCAGGTCGTCAATGGAGAAACGACCGAACTGGTCGCAGCGACCGAGTTTGAAATTGAACCTTTAATGTTTGACGAAACCAGTCAGCCCGATCGTGATGCGATTATGGCCTTCGTCAAAGAAGCTCAGGAACTGTCGAAATCAGTCCGTGGAGCAACCAGCGTGGCGAATGAAGTTAAAGAACAGCTGGACGCAATTCGCAGCGTCATTCGCAACTCGACGACCCTTGATCCGGCGATGGAAAACGAAGTTCGGGCAATGGAAATCCGCTTGATGGACATCACGGAAAAGTTCAATGGTGATCCAACGAAATCTCGTCGCAACGAACCGTCAATGCCGGGCCTTTCCGGTCGAATTCGTAACATGATGTTTGGCGCGATGGGCAGCACCGAGGGCCCAACAGGGACTCATCGACGGCAGTATGAAATTGCCGGCGAAGAATACGATGCCGTCATTGATGAGTTGCGAACCCTGGTCGAAACGGATCTGCCTGCACTTCATGAAAAACTCGACGAGGCCGGCGCACCTTGGACGCCAGGTCGCAAAATTCCAGAATGGAATAAGTAGGCGATATCCAGTTCATTTTTAGCGCTATTCAGCCGGTTTCGTTTGAAGCCGGCTTTTTTGTTCCTTCTGAATTTGCACGTCAGGCTCCAAACCTAACTTGTATTGTCTGTTGAACTGGTTAAAACAAAACGCGTAATAAATAGGTATTAACTTACCTGCAACCGACCCACAGAGTTGAGACCAAACAATGATTGCCGCGCCCATTCCAGTCCGTGAATTCCAAGTTCGTCGTTTTGCCAATACGATTTGTAGCGTCGCTGCGATGTCCATGATGTTTACCGCGATCTCATCGGCGGCGGTTGTGGACGATTGGCCGCATTGGCGGGGACCCGATCGAAATGACATTTCATC
>JAHEJI010000196.1 GCA_024638965.1 Planctomycetaceae bacterium | reverse complement strand
ACGCCTTCTCCTGACTCGGCAAACAGGCTGTTGGCCAACACGTTTTCTGGCAAATCGCTGACGACGATTTCGTGCGCTGTCGCTTCCCCTTCGACTTTCAACGTACGCGTGACGCGGGCCTGATCGCGATACAAGGTAACATCAGTGACTTTGCTGTCGACTTCGACCTGTTCGGCCAAAGTGGACGTGGCGACCACCGTCAGTAAAGTGATCGCAACAAGAAAATATCTGAGATTGCTCATTTTAATCCCTCGAAAAAAGGAGTTTGTTGAAAGTACGCCCCGTCATCGGAGAAAGTGCACACCGGCTTTGGATCCGTCGATTGCAATTAACCCGGTGGTCTGCCCCACTCAAAATCGCAAATTGCGATAGGCAAATCAATTTTCTGTAAGTCGCAGCGAGTTAACAAGCCGCTGATACATGCTTGTTACAATGGGGAGGACCCGTAGTGATGTGTGGGCGCGTATGCTCCAAAACCGTCGGCACAGGCGTTACAACATCCAAAAAGTTTCCAAAAAAATGGGTGACGAATCCAGTCGGTACTCGACTAATTAATGGCATGTCAAATCCTGCTGAAACCCAGCGAATGAACGAATCCGAGCTCGTGGGCCTTGCCAAAGGCGGGTGTTCGCACGCCTTTACGGAGTTGGTGCGCAAACATCATCAGGATCTTCGAGGATTCCTTGTTCGACGTGTCGGAAACCTGGCGGTTGCCGATGATCTCGCACAAGACGTGTTTTTGGCGGCCGTTCGGCAGATCTCAACAATCGGTAAAGAAGGAAGTTTCCGGGCTTGGTTATTCACCGTTGCCCGAAACAAAGCTGCCGATCACTTGCGGCGAGCCCCCAGGGAGAAGACGAACGAATCTGAAATTGAAGTGTTGATCGCGCAAGAAAACATCGCCCGGACTCAGCAACAGGACATGATGGATGAGGAACTATTGATGACGACTCTCAAGGAATGCATGGCGAAACTGAATCCAAGATCTCGATCCTTGATCGAATCCTTTTATTTTCACGATGAAAGTGCTGAAAAGATTGCGGCTTCAACCAATCAAAAAGGCAATACGATTCGAATGGCCCTCCTACGAACCCGCAAAGCACTCGCAGTGTGCATTCGCCGTCGGCTGGGCACGGAGTTTGAACTATGAACGAATCTGAACTACGCCAACTCCTGTTGGGCAACGAACACAAACACCCGTTGACCGATGAAGAACAACAAGAGGTATTGAACACTCTTCAAAATCGTCCGGAACTGGTAAGCGAGATAATCGACGGTCGCGCCGTCGACGGCATGTTGCAATTACTTGCCGTTGACGAGGCAGGACATGAACAGTTCATTAATAATTGTGTTTCCCGACTTGCCGAAGAGCACATTCCCGAAGGTCCAAATCCAGCCGCTCAAAACAAGGCCGAGTTTACGGCTCAAGATAATCCATTTGCGGTCGTCACTGAAATCGCGGACCGACAACATCGCTCGAATCGACACAACACCAGAAAATGGAGGGCAAGATATGGGGTGCTCGCGGCGGCGACTTCCGTCCTGATCTTTTTGAGCGCATTGGCATACCTGAAAATGGCAAACGATGCCGCTCCAAATGACATCGCAACTAATTCCCAGACCACAAAATCTCAATCCCCGAAATCCGGTTCCGCACAGTCGTCTTCGTCAGAAGAATCGCGAGAGTCATCGCTCACACGCATTGAGATCGGTGACGATATTGAAGTTCCGACCGAAAGCGAACCGTCGGACGACGTGGTTTCGAACGAAAACGATTTATTAGCCACGAATAAGCGCGATCTGGACGACGAGGTTGAAATGCCCATCGACAACGACATTGTCGCAGAAATCCCAGCCGTCAATTCAATCACCCTTCCAACTAACGAAACGACCCAGCACACGGAACAGTTCATTGCCACAGTCGACAACGGCGAAGAAACACGTTGGAACGGTGAGCTACCGCCGGATCGTATTGGATCGCGAAAATTACAACTCTTAGATGGCAGCGCGAACATCAATTTCGACAATGGGGTCTTGATTCGACTGCTTGCGCCAGCTGAGCTTGAAATCAAAAACAATCATTCCGTGGTCTTGAGTCACGGAAATTTCATCACGGAAATCCCACGAACGACAAGCGAGTTTGAAATTGCGACCCAAGATGCGGTTTTCCAGCATCCGGCCAATACGCGTGTGCAATTGATCGTCGATCCATCGTTGGGTACCGAAGCGCTGGTGACTCGAGGCAGGATCAGCCTTGTCCATCCGCAAACTGATTCCAATCAAACAGGCATTGAGCTTTCCAAGAATGGACTAGCTCAAACCGTCGTTCGGCACCTGAATGACCGGCCCAAGATCGAAAGTGTGACCATCGCTCGTGGCAAAAATGAATTCATGGGCCAAATTGGGACAGGCCCAGATTCGCTGCTACTCAATTCGCCTGTCGTATTCGCCAACGTTCTGGCTCGAGTCGACGAACAGCCAAAAACCATTGGTGGGAATGAGGAATTCGCCAACAACTGGGCTCAACTTGTTGGAGAAATGAAGGCGTTGGCAGGCGGCGCTGACGGCCAGAAGCTTCAAGAGTTGGTGGAAAAATTCCTGGGAACCCAAAATCTCCCGAATCCGAATCAAAAATTGCGTGACGCTTTTGGAAATGGTTCGACTAACTTCCAAGGCAGTCTATCCATCAACGGTGTCCAGAGGCAATTCAACTCCCGCGAAGAATACGAGAAAGCTAGACAGCAGTTGTTGAACGGGTCTTTGATTCAGGATCTACCCAATGTGCCCCCGCAAGGGGTTGGGGCAAATGAGTTTCGCGGGGAAATCAACCTGAATGGCCTTCCGTTGAAGTTTAGTTCGCCCGAAGTTTTCCAATCGGTGCGAAAACGAATGAACCGATAATCCAAGCGATCTTTCAGGAGCAGTCATGAAGCCCACGCTAGTTATTATTGTTTTGAATCTAATCCTGTCAGCATTGGTTTCGACCGAATCGATCGCCCAGGAACAAATGCGGCAATGGACGAGTCGCGATAAGAGTGAATCGGTCGATGCGACTTTTCAATCGTACGATCCAAAAACAAAATTGGTCGTGCTTCAACTTCAAAACGGGGAAACGCTTCAACTCAGCTTGAAACAGCTTAGTCGCGGTGATCAACGATACGTGACGCGAGTTAAGCGCGATGGACTCGAAAAAATCACACCGGTCGAAGAAGATCGCGCTGAACCAACTGCGAAAAAACGCAACCGCTCGAATCGAAACAAGTCGTCAAAAGTCGTCAAGGCTTTTGGAATCGACTGGACTCCAGGAATGGAAGCGGCGCTAAAGAACGCAACGGGCAAAGAATCGCCAGAAGATGATCGACCCGTGATGTGGTTACGAGTATTGGGTGACCTCAATGGATTTATGTGAAGTGCGGGTCATCGAATGAGGACCGTGACGTTCTCCGATCGCAACTTGCAAAACATGCTCAACCAGAATTTCGTCAATACATTCAACAACACTGAGGGAGACCCGACGGCCGGACAGTCGATCCAACACCGTCCCTCCGATCCCGCGGGTTCCTGCATCCGCGGCAATGGAAAACAAAATGTGCAAACGATATTCATGACACCCGCCGGCGAGATTTTCCACGTGGCGACGGGTTTCCTTTCGTCGGAAGACCTGTTTAAGGAAGCCCAGTTTTCGTTAGATCTGTTTGATGAGATGCAGAAAAACTCGGAAACCGATTTGGCTCAGTTGGTTGCCGACAGACATCGTGATCGTCTTCGCAACGAAGGGTTCCAACCATCAGATATCAATTCCCTGTCGAACATGGACAGGATCATGCGAATGGCCAATGGCAATGGCCCCAATCGCAGTGGGAGAAGGTCTGCAAATGGCGGGAGTGGTTCGCGAAACTCGATGCCAGGCATGAATGTGTTTCAATCGTTTATCGAACAGCAGTTTCTGGAAGACAATCAGTTTTCGATCAAGCATCCATTGATGAGCCACGAACAGCTTGAACGCGATCCGACTCGGTTGGTTGGTAACGGACAATCCTTCTTTGCCAGTCAATCGTCGGGAAATTGAGGCGAAATGACTCGCTTGTTTTTACACAATTCCAATACGATTCGATGAGCCAAACCTCGCACGGGCTGATGGCCCAGCGGTCAAACTACTTTTTCTTTTTGACACGCGGACGATTGACCAGGCCGGGAATCCTTTCACCTTTTTCGCAACATTCGATCAAGATGCCGAGTCGTCGCAACTGAGTTTCTTTTTGTTTGGCACTCATCACCCACCAGATAGATGGCTTCTTGTACGATTGGGGCAGGGCTTCAAAGTAATCCCAGGCCTTGGGGTTGGCTTTGATTTGCTCCTCATATTCCTTGCTCAACGCCACGTCGCCTTGTTCATAGGCGTACCGGACGGAGGTCTTCTCAGTTCGTCGCGCGTACGCAGCCAGTCCAAATTGGTGAACAAGCCCAAGTTCGATCAGTTCGTTGATTCGTTTGATATTGCCCTCGCTCCAGATGCTCTTTTGGCGACGAGGCGTAAATCGAATCACGTAGCTTTCATCGCCAAGGGATTTTCGAATCCCATCGATCCAACCGAAGCAAAGCGCCTGATCAACGGATTCTGGCCACGTGATGCTGGCTCGCCCGGTCGCCTTCTTGTAGTAGCCGACCCATAATTCGGTCCGCTGGTTGTGGTACCGTTCCATCCAATCACGAAAATTCTGAGGCGTCTCGAAAAATGTTGGTTTCATGAACGTTCAAGGCCCAACGAGTCGGTCCTAAATGTTGTTGCCATTGAAAAAGTGCTTGTGAGTCTGTTCGATTGACGTGCCCTCATGCGCCTATTCTGCAATAATCCCAGCTCGTTCCTGAGCGTCTTCGAGAAAGTAATTCAAATCTTCAAGATCTTCAGCGTGCAAAACGTCGTAGGCGTGTGCTGCACTGCGAGCGTGGTAAAGTTGCTCGCGGAGATTGATATCTTTTGTAATTGCGGTTGCGAAAGCCGAAATCACCTCCAGGTGCCGAACGCGTTCGGCCTCGGGAGTGGCCAGCAATAGCACCGCATGGACCACACGCCCGTCCGGGGCTCCGAGGTCCAGTCCTTTTGAACTGAGCCCCAACACGCCTTTGACTTCATTTTCCTCGACCTCCTCAAGTATCACATGCGGAATCATCAATCCGCTACCCAGGCAAGTCGTTTCGATTTTGTCACGCTCGGTTACGCTGTCGAGGAATTCTTGCTGTGGAATCGTCATCGGTGTCGTTGAATACAACAAACTTGTTAGTCGTTTTAACACCGCATCCTTGTCGCCTTCCAAACCGACAATAATTCGGTGTTCCTGCAAAAAGTCCAGCAGGCGGGGACGGTCTTTATGATCCTCGCCCGCCCGCAGCAGCGAAATTCGAGTCGCACTCGGTCCTAATAATTGATTGATCGCAAGCGCAGCCAGACCCACCGTGGTGACGATTGCTTTAACCTCATCGTTGAAACCCGAATTCTCATTTTCAACCAAGAGAATCAAGCCCACTGCCACACCTCCATGAGGCAGCAGTGCGAGCCCAAGGTAGTTGCGAACATTCTTTGTCACTCCCGCTAGACTCATAGCCGTAAATGCGCCTAACCATTTCGCGACGAGACGAGCGAAAAAATAAAGCACCACTAATCCCAAAGCCTTTGGCACCTGTGTGAAATCCAACTTCATGCCGGCAAAGGTGAAGAACAGGGCAAATAACACACCACCAATGGAGGTCAAATAGGCTTCACCCGCTCGGACCATATCATGTCGCAAATTGGTCAACACAATTCCAGCAAATGTGCATGCCAGGATGCCGCCCGATGTGCCAAACCCGGCGGCCGCGCCCCAAGCCCCGAGCACGACGGCAACCATCGTTGGACCAAGAAAAGCTGGGCTAACAATCGTTCGTGTCAGAATAATCGCGATCAACGCACAGCACATTCCGATCAAGAAGGTCACACCGAACTGAATCGCGACACCCTGCAAAGCGTGATTCCAACCGAGTTGGTCGCCCAAAATGGTTGACACAAATACAAAAACGGCAACCGCGACCATATCGATCAAACCAATCGCCGCTAACAACGTTCGCGTTAGAATTCCCCGGGCACGAGCCTCCTGGATCACCAACACCGTCGTACCGGGCGCTCCGGCAATGGCAATGGCGGCCAGTAAAATGGCTGGATTCGTGGTCATCTCGGGATTAACGAGCGGACCCAAAAAAAACATGACGCCCGCAACCAGGATCGGAGTGATTGTGGCTTCGCCCAACAGCAGAAGGCCAATTCGCTTCTCCGTATTTTTTAGGCTGGCAAGATACAGCGACGCGCCAACCGTGAATGCAATGAACCCCAAGACAAAATTCATATACGGCAAGAACTTATCCAGCGCGTTCGTCTCGACAGAAGTATCCATGCCAGGCAGGCAAAGCTGGCGCAATAGCATCCCCGTGGCTATCCAACCCGTAACCTTGGGAAGTCTTACGAGCGCAAATAGTTCACCGCCCACGATTCCCGCAACCAAAACGATTGCCATGTTGAACAACGGGTCATCGAAATGAAGATTGTTAAAAAAATCCATTGGCTTGGGCAAAAAAATGTGCGGGTAATTCGTCTCAACCGTAAATCAACCAATTCTCGCAACACAAGAATCCAATTGCTGCGAATACGAACTCACCGAGCCCGGATATTAGATGCAACCATCTTAAAGGCCGCTCCCACGTTTGTGAATCCGAAGGCGGCCTAAGACGCCTCAACGTCGATGTAAAAATTCCGATTAAGCTCAAATGACTCGATGTCTGAGACCCACGTCAATGTTTGCGGTTCCTCCGTAGGCGTCAGCCGAACTTCTTTGCCGTTGATCGTGACACGAATCGGAATCGAAAAGCCATCGACAACATTGTCGAAATGGTATGCAAGCGTTGAGCCATCGAATTTGTATTTGAGTACTGGGATATCGGTTGAGCGCAGGTATTGGTCAAAAAACTTGTTGAAATCGATGCCGGATTGCTCGTTGATATAGGATTCGATTTGTTCGGTCGTCACCGTTTGATGCCAAAACGTTTTGTTCAATCCGCGCAAAATGGAACGCCATTTGTCGTCATCGTTGATGACATGTCGCATCGTGTGCAGCATGTTACCACCCTTGTAATACATGTCACCCGAGCCCGATTTGTTGACGTCGTACGTGCCAATGATAGGAGAGTCGTTTTTGATTCGCTTGCGGCAACCGATGACGTAATCTTCTGCTTCCTGCCTGGAAAAGTGATATTCGACAAACAAATTCTCGGAATAGTTAGTGAAGCTCTCGTGGATCCACATATCGGCTACGTCGCGCATCGAAATGTTATTCCCAAACCATTCGTGCCCGGATTCGTGCACAATAATGAAGTCAAATTTCATACCCACGCCGGTCGCACTTAAGTCAGTCCCGCGGTAACCGTTCTTGAATCCGTTGCCGTAAGTCACTGAGCTTTGATGTTCCATGCCCAGGTAGGGGACGACGACCAGTTTGTAGCTGTCTTCGTAAAATGGATACTTTCCGAACCAGTGTTCGAATGCCTCGATCGTCCGTGGTGCTTCTTTGAAATGGGATTCGGCTGTTTCCCGCTGGTGCTCGAGAACCCAATAGTCGAGATCCAATTCGCCAAACTCGCCCTTGTATTTTTCCGAAAAATTTACATAGTTGCCGATGTTGACATTGACGCCATAGTTGTTGATCGGTTGAGTTACGACCCAATGATACGTTTTGGTTTTAGCAGCCTCGTTGTGGTCGGTTTTTTCCAAGCGACCATTGGAAACTGCCGTTAAATCTTCGGGAACGGTGATGCTGATCTGCATGCCATCGTCCGGCTCGTCGTACCCATGGTCCTTGTTCGGCCACCAGATACTTGCGCCAATCCCCTGACAAGACGTTGCGATAAAGTGGTTTTTGTGTTCGTCTTTTTGCCAGGAAAAACCGCCGCTCCAAGGCGGACTTTTACTCTCGACCGGCGCGCCTTCGTAGAAAATTTCGATCTGATCGTTCGCTCCCATGCACAACGGCTCTTCAAACTCGATCCAATACACGTTGCCGTCGCGTTCGATTTTTAGTTCGTTTTCGCTGTGCAAGACTTTGGTAATTAGGAGCGGCTCCTGTAAATCAATCTGCATTCTCTGCCCCGATGAAAGTACGGAGAATGTGATGATATTGGATCCCTTCAGAGTTCTGGTTTCAGGCAAGACCTCGATCGCAAGTCGATAATGCTTCAAATCCCACCAGCTGCGTTCGGGTGTCACCGAGCCGCGCAATCGTTCCTGGTCCGTAAATTCTCGATCCGGAGTGACAATTGCGTTTTGAGCAACAACAATCGGAAGCGGTTGCGAAAGAATCAGCAGCAAAAACAAGGAAAATTTGATGTGACGCATGTATCCTGACCTGCAAAGCGGAATTCCGTGATCAACTTAAACGGCAATTATAGCCTGAGATCAGGATTGAATGACCCGTTGGCTTCTTCTCGAGAGAGACGTTTTTGAGTCCGGTATTGATAAAGACGTTTCCGTAGGATCCTTCGTTTTACCGCGTTGCCCAACGGGCCGCGTTTTGTTTTGCCGGTTCAAACGCGGGGCGTGGCCCACGCGGTAAACAATCCGCTTTTATCAATCTTGGACCCAATAAATGGCGGGAAACGAATTCTGTTACCGCATTGTTTAACAGATCTATGAATCCGGCTTTTCCGACACCAGAAAATAAGGCAAATTCAAAGATCTACGGGTTTTGCAGTTGACGTCTACGGGTTAACCAGTAGAATAGGCTGCATCTCAACTATTCCAGACGGGAAATTGCGATGACTCGACCCAAAAGCAGTCAACCGACGCCAGCCGAACTTGAGGTATTGAAAATTCTTTGGGAGTCAGAGGCTCTCACGGTTCGCGAAGTAATGCAACGCCTGAGCGACAAACAACGGGCTTACACGTCCGTAATGAGTCTGCTCAACGTGATGGCTGAGAAAGAGCTGTTGCATCGCGAGCCGTTTGGCCGTGCATTCAAATACCAGGTTGCCGAGTCTCGAGAAAAAACGCTCGGGTCTCTGGTCAACGATTTGGTGAAGCGAGCATTTGAAGGATCCAAAACAGCATTGGTCGCCCAGTTGCTTGACGAATCGACGGCGTCGAAACAGGAACTGGAAGAAATCCGCAAGCTGATTGTTAAGCATCAGAGGAAGGAGGCGAAGAAATGAGTTTCTTCGATATTGATTCTCTGCTGATGAGTCGGATTTTGCTGGCCGTGCTTTTGCATTTTGTGTGGCAAGCCACTGTGATCAGCCTGTTGGTCGTTGTTGTGCGTGCGTTGATTCGTCGCAGTTCGTCGCTACGATACATGGCCTTGGTGGGAGGGCTTTTGCTGACTCTCGCCGCACCACTCGTCACAGCTGGTTTTTACCTGGCCAATCCAACATTGGTCAGCGTTGAAGCTACAGTTGGATCAACGGCAGCGTTGAACACGAATCTACTTCAAACTGAGATCCTGGTTACGAATTCGAGCCCGCTGTTTTTCCTTCGCACGCAACTGGGAAAACAGTTGCAACTTGTCTTTCAGTGGTTCGAAAATTCACGACAACTCTGGCTTTCGGTTTGGTTGGTCGGCTTTCTGGTCCTGGCTTTACGGCTGTTGATTAGTTTGGAAAGTTGTTTGCGATTTCGCCGACTGGCGATTCCGCTGGCGGCCGAGATCGAGCAAGTCGCGGATCTGGTCAAAACCAAACTGAATGTGCCGAAGAAGATTATCGTCCGCGGATCAAATGAAATCACACAAGCGGTCGCCACGGGAGTGATCCGGCCAATGGTGTTGATTCCCATGTCGTGGCTAACGCAGCTACCCACTCAGTCGATTGAAGCCATCATTGCTCATGAACTGGCCCACATTCGCCGCTGGGATTTGTGGGTCAACCTACTCCAGCGAATCACAGAAACCGTGTTCTTCTTTCATCCGCTGGTCTGGTGGATATCCAGAAAGTTAAACGTGGAGCGAGAAATCTGTTGCGATGAGTTGGCGATTCGTTGCACCGGTAATCGGCTCGCGTATGCGGAGACGCTGGCGTGGGTGGCCGAAATGAAAAACTTGAACCATTCGAACTTACAATTTGGAACCGCTTTTCGTGGAGATAAAAAGATGAATTTGCTACGCCGCATTCGCACTATTTTGGAACCGTCTGCCGTTGATGGTCATTCGGTTTTTCGTTTGCCTGTTGTTTTGCTGTGTATGGCAACGACGCTGACCTTCGTTTCGTTGGCGTTTTCAGTGACAACTGGACCGTTCGTCGCTTTACAGGACGAGCACAAACATCAAAACTCGGATCCGGATATCCTTGTCGTTCGAGGCACCGATTTTGAGAGAGTTGATTTCACCAAAAACGTTGAAATGATGCCTGAAGGTAATTTTGTCTGGCGGGTTAAGACCGACGATTTCGAAAACGAGTGGATTCAAGACAAAGCCGGCAAGAACGCCGAAGGCACCTTTCATTTTCACGTCCAAAAATCGGATGGCGATGCGAAGGATGCAGTCTGGGTTCAAGAAAACGGGTCACACAAAAAAACGGGCGACACTTATCGATATCACCTGAAAAGGTCAGATGGCGATCATGAAAAGGGGAAATGGGTTGAATTAAAAGTGGTCGAAGAATCGGAACATGCTTCTCCCTCGGGCGTTTGGCACCTGTCGTGGGATGAACAGGACTCAGATCTCACCCATGAAGAAATGGCAAAACAACTTCGCAAGATTGCCGATCAATTATCTGCCTCACACGGTAAAGCGGCAGGGTTGAACGTCAAAAAAGGGGATAATGTGATCATTTTGTCAGACGGCAATAAGACGATGGAGCGACTTGTTAGTCCACGAGACGTAGACATCGAACTAAAAGAAGGCAACAAATTGGTTGAACGCGTCACCCGCCCGCTAAAAGCAAAGGTCGAACTAAAAGATGGAAACAAACTGGTTGACCGTGTGGTTGAAGCGGACGTGGTA
>JAHEJI010000030.1 GCA_024638965.1 Planctomycetaceae bacterium | reverse complement strand
CTTTCGATGGCCGAACAACTCGCTTTCGATCAGGTTTTCGGGCAGTGCGCCACAATTCAGGGCCACAAACGGCTTGTTGGCGCGATGACTTTTTTCGTGGACGGCCCGGGCAGCCAGTTCTTTTCCAGTTCCCGTTTCGCCAAGAATCAAGACGGTGGAATCGGTGGGAGCGACTTTTTCGATTAAGGCTTTGACGCGTTGCATCGAACGGTGATTGCCGATCATCGTGGGTTTGCCTTCGACCCGATGCAGCCGGTGTTTGAGTGCGCAAATCTGGTTGTTGAGTTCTCGCTGGACTGCCACCCGTTCCAACAGCGAACGCAGTTCCATCAGTTTGCAGGGTTTTTGCAGATAATCAAACGCACCCAATCGAAGCGCCGAGATGGCGGTCTCCGTTGAGCCTTTGCCAGTCAAGACGATGGCTTCCGTTGTTGGTGAAGACGCTTTGGTCTTTTCGATGACACCAATTCCGTTCAGGCCGGGCATATCGAGATCGACAATGACACAGTCGTAGGTATTCTTTTCAAGAGCGGCGACGGCAGTCAACCCGTCTGGGCAAACCGTTACCGTGTGACCCATCCGCGGAAGTTCGGCGGCGATGAGGTCCTGCAAATGCGCCTCGTCGTCGGCAAACAATACTTTGAGTGATTTCGTCTTAGGCTGCTTTTGCAGTTTCGTGTTGTTCATTTTTCACCAAAGGCAAACTTACAGTAAACGAAGAACCGCGACCCGGACCGTCACTTTGTGGGACAATTCGGCCGCCATGATCTTCAATGATTTGGTAGGTAATCGACAAACCGAGCCCCGTTCCCTGTTCGTCACGGCGTCTCGTGAAGAACGGTTCAAACAAATGCCGCATGACGTCTTCCGTCATGCCGCAACCGTTGTCCACGATTGAGAGGACAGCGTTGTCAGCTTGTTTTTCCAGTTTGATCCGAACGTCGCCACCGGGAGCAACACAGCTCAAGGCATTCGTGATCAAGTTTAAAGTCACTTGCTTCATCTCTTGTGCATTGACGGTCGCCCGGATGGATACGTCGCCATCGAAATGGATATTTCGATCTCGATATTTGCTCAACGGACTGACCATCTCGATCACCGACTCGATGATTTCGTAGAGGTTGGTCGGGACTTTTTTGACATCTCCCATGCGCGAGAAATCCAATAGCCCCGACGTGATGCCCTTGCAACGAAACGCTTCTTCCTGGATTCGCTGCAGGTACTTTTTCATATCATCAATCTCGGCTTGACGCTGCTCAACCGTAAGGGAGACTTGCGGATTCAAGATGTCCTGGATTCTTGATTCCAGTGATTCGGCTGACCAGGCGATGGTGGCCAACGGGTTGTTAATTTCATGAGCCACACCGGCGGCCAGAAAACCGACACTGGCCATTTTCTCGCTGCGAACCACTTCTTTGGTTCGTTGCTTAACCTGGCGGTTCAGGTCGGATTTGATTTCCTGAAAGTTGCTCGTCATCGCGTTGAGGGCGTCACCAAGCTCGGCCACTTCGTCATTCGTTTTCAGTCGGATGCGATAACCAAAATCACCTCGGGCCACACGTCGCGAGCCTTCGACAAGCGTATCGAGCGGCCGAAAAATTCGTTTGTTGAACCGTTGGTACAGGACAAAAATCATCATAAAAGCGCCGACGCTTGCCAGTGCAGAAAGCACCATCCAGGAGTTATAGTCTCGACGCGCTTTGCTCGCGAATGCGTTCATTCTGTTGTTCATCAAACCGGGCAACTGACTGGTGCCTTCTTGAAGTTTTTCCAACTCTTCCTTGATTTCTCCGATACTTCGATTTGAAGGCGTGAGAACCCAGTCCCGTTCATTTACGATTTGCTCAATCTTTTTCAAAGACAACTCGAAGTTCGAGGCGAATTCGAGTTCCTTCTGGTTACCTCCCAGTAGCTCGCCGCTGGAATTCACATTTTCAAGCCGAGTTTGATAATCTTTGAGCGCATTTTTGGCAGCCTGGAGTTTATTCAGGAAACTGATGGGTGCGATCAAATGATCTTCAAGCGTGGCGGGTTGATAGACACCTACTTTTTTTTCATAAGTCGTCTGTTGCCAGAACGCCGACCGCAGGTCGGATACTTTTTGGCTCAGATTGGCTGCCAAGGGGAGTTCGGTTGCCCGATTTCGAATACTCTTGGTCAGCCTGCGAAACTTAAGCGAACCATGAATGCTGGCCGCAGACAGAACCGTGACGATGACAACCAGCGTTGTCACGCCAAAGTACATTTGCGAACGGATTCTCCCTCGAGCCAGCATGCAACCTCCTTGTCGCGGTTACGACTTCGATTAAGTCCAGCATTACGCGATGAAACGGTTTTGGTTCGCCCCATTTCAAAAGCCTGAAAAATTTACATGGTTGGCAAGTCGGGGGCAACGCCAATTAAAACCGCGAAAACGATACAAAAAAGTGGTTGCTGGCATGACATTCGGCGGCCAAAAAGAAATTCAGTGTCTTTCGATCTTGCGAATTAACCAGATTCCAATAACGAACATGACAACATTGCCAATCCAAACCGAATACGGCGGGTATGCTCCAGATTTGGCCTTGTTGACGCCGAACATTAGCAACGGGTAATAGGCGATTAGAATCGGAACGAAACACACCGCGAAAACTGACCAAAAATCGAATCTCTGAAAACGAATCGACACCGCAACGCCAACCATCACGAAGCAAAGACAGCTAAATCCGTTCGCCCATCGTCGCCAAGGTTCCGTTTGGATGCGGTGTTTACGCTCAATTTCCTTTCGCAACGTATTCGCCTTTGAAAGCCAGACTGGATGCGAAAGTCCAATCATATTGCCTCCCAGCAATTGGGTTGCCGCGCGAACCGCCAATTCACGACGCGTGTTGGCGATTCTCTGGTCCTGCAGGACGGATTCGGTTGCCATTCTGCGAAGTGGCAGATTGGACGGACTGGTTCCATCGGCTCCACGCCTCTTCGTAACGTCGTGCAGCGGAACCTGAACAAAGTCGTGATCGAAAGTGATCATTATCTCCTCGCCGTATTCAATCCGGCCGTTTTGCAGTTCAAAGACCAGTTTGTTCTCATCCGGATCAACACTGATTCTCGCCATTTCGGCGTGAACTCGCAATCGATCCGCCGGCGTTACGGAACTGCGTTCAATGTGCGGATGAATCAAGTTCTCACCTTGAACATCATCGACGACGATCGTCATGTTGCCTTTGCTAAACGAGCCTTGTGCGTTCAGTACGGAGTAAATGGTTTTGGCAGACGACTGGAGGACGACACGATAAATCCCAACCCGACCCCAGGCGACTGAAATATCGTTCATGTAAACCGTGACCAGGCTCAGCAAAACAGCCAGAAACAAACCGGGCCAGATGATGACCGACGGCGAAATGCCCATGGATTTTATGGCGACAATTTCGTTGGTTGCCGACATCCGCCCATACACAATACAAGTTGCAAACAGAATCGTTCCCGGAATCGCAAAGCTGAGCGCTGTGGGAATCGTAAACGGAATAAGCTCAAGAATTGTCTCGGGAGTCAAATTTTCGCGCATTGCTTCCTGAATCAAGAACACCATCACCATCATCACGGTCATCACGGTCAGCGTGACAGTGAAGGTCTTCAATAACTCCCAGACGACGTATCTCGTAATTCGACTCATGCGGGGAACTTAACAACCAGTCCAACATCCGCAAACCACAATTGCAAAGTGATAGCGGTTTTGAATCCCCCGTTCACGCAACGCCAGCTTCCAACCTATAGATACCCTGAAGCGCCGCAACTTTCCATTGATGCGATGAAATCTCAAAGCTCGATAGATGAATCGCTCGCCGAATTCTGGTTGCGAAGTTGGTCCATCAAAAAGCTGATGCTGCGACCGTAGGAACTAATGGCAATCGGCAAGTCGCCTTTTTCGGTGGCTTCTTCGGCTTCGCTCACAAGCGCATTCAGCTTGCTCCAGTCAACTTTCCACTCCTGTTCTTTCGCGCCCTCTTGAAGTTGGTTAATCACCGCAGCCAATTGTCTGGTAACTTGTACCCCATCGCCGCAATTGGTTCGGGAATATGGAGCTTTTCCAAAAGCGCGCCCGGCAGTCACTTCCTGTCCAGCCGTGGCTTTCATGATAATTAACGACAGAATCCAAATCAGACTAGCCAAAGCGATGATCCCCGGAATAAGCCCGATGACCCATCCCGAAGAATAAGTAAACAATGCCGTCGCCAAAGATGCGCCGATCAAGGTGGCCCATGCGAACGGGTGAATTCCGAACCTTTTTGAACTGGCATTGATCTTGATTGGATTTGCCGTCGCATTGGTTGCCATTTCGGGATGAGCCACTTCAACGATGATCAACGTAGAGTTGTCGGGACCGCCACGCAGGTTGGCAAGATCCACCAGCACGCGAGTTGCTTCTTTGGGCGGTAGGTTTGCGAGGATCGCACCAATTTCGGCGTCTTCAACCATGCCTGTCAAACCATCGCTGCACAACATGAACAGGTCTCCCACCTGGAGCGGGAACGGGCCTTCCAAATCGACTTTGCAATCAGGATACGGACCCAAAGACCGGGTAATCACGTTTTTTGGGATCTTCCCCACCGCCGCCTCGGAATTTGAAAGTTGACCCGAGGCCCTCATTTCCCACACCAGGCTATGGTCGAACGTGAGCTGTTCCAGCGTGTTTTGGCGGAGTCTGTAGACGCGACTGTCGCCCACATGAGCGACAACAGCGCCCTGCGGCAACAAGGAAACTACACTGCAAGTCGTGCCCATATTGTGAAAATCTTCGTTGGCCTGACCTCGCCGGTTAATTTCAGTATTTGCGGCAATCACCGATTTCTTTAATGCCTCCGGAGCCGACACGTCATTGATGCGCGCGTAGATGTGCGGAATATGGTCAACTGCAATTTTGCTAGCCAATTCACCGGCGGCATGAGCTCCCATTCCGTCCGCGACAATGAAAACGTGGCCTTTCTTTTGCCATTGCTCGTAACTGCTGGCAAGCGACACAATCAAGTTGTCTTGATTGTTCGTTCGTCGCATTCCAATATCGCTAAGAGAGGCAATATTGAGATAGGCATCCCAATTGGGAAGACTTTCGCTCATCTATTTTCTTAACAGTTCTTGCGGTCTGGTTGAAATCGTAATTCGTTATCTTAACCTGCGCGGTCGTAACCTCACAGTCTGCCCGTCCGATGGCAGCAAAAAAGTCACCAAACAACTCGCAAAAAAGGCCAGTAAACCGGCCTGTTCGTCAATTTGGCCAATTTGTATAGTCTCGACGATCTTTTCGTGGTCGCAGGCCGTACTTTTGTCGGTCAGTCCATTCATATTTGTTCTGGTGGTGAGATGCCCAGATTCAAGTTAGTCCAATCGTCAATTCTGCTTGTCACTATCAGCGTCTGTTTTGCAGGCTGCGTTCAACGGCGTTTGATCGTTCGCTCTCAACCCGAGGGTGCGTTCGTTTCGATTGATAATCAACCGATCGGCTACACCCCGTTGTCGGCGCCGTACACCTATTCAGGGACTCGCAAAATTCGACTTGAAAAAGACGGATTCAAAACGGTCGACGTCGAACAACGAATTCGACCCAAATGGTTTGACACATTTCCAATCTCTTTTGTTACCAACAATTTTTGGCCGCGTGAATTACGTGATGAAAGATTGCTGGATTTTCAGCTTGAGCCGAAAGACCAGGCAAGTGAGAATCTGCTGCTCGAGCGAGCCAATCAACTGCGAGGCGACGTCAATCGCGGAACCGTCACGGCTCCCCTGCATTAACTCGCATCTCTAGCAAGTCGTAGGCCGGCAACGAGCAAACGTTGTCATTGCCTGAACTGCAGCCACTTTTGTGGAAGCAACGCAAAAACAATTTGTAGGTTGAATTAGTGGCGTTTGCGCTGTTCCGGGAAGGCAGACTTTGTTCCGTCTACGTGAGAAATCCCGGTTACAAGTCGCGTTACCTCGTTTTTTCGTAGGGTTTTCAAGCCTCGGATACCTCGCAGTTATCCTGAATCGATTGGAGCGAGGTAAGGGAGCCTTCGTTGAATTGATTGCGAGGCGAGATCGTTTTCGCCGCAACGACCTAAAGTCCCGTAGAAAACTGCCTATCGTCGCATTGACCGTTCTCGACCAATCGTCGAGCCCTTATAGCCCGTTCCCAAGGGTCGCTTATCGAGTGCACCTTTGATGCCGAGCTGCCGAGCATCTCGGGCCAATGAGTCGGAGAACATGCGCAGGTCGTTGAGCATTGGCTCGAGCCTGATGAAGACGTCATTAATCTCGCGGCGGACGTCCACGACGGTACCCAGCGCGGCGTCGTGCAAAGCTGGATCGCTGAGAAGTTTGCCAATTGTCCCTTCCGAATTAGACAAGTCCTGTGAAACTTTACTGAGCGTTTCGGCAAATGTACCGACTTTCTCGATCAGTACGTCAACATTCTTCAAACTATCGTTGGCTTGGACGAGAATCTCTGGACCGTCCGTTTTCAACGTGGCGGTGAAGGGAGTTATGTTATCAAGATTTACAGCGGCTTTTTCGCTGACTTTGCGGTAACTGTTGATCGTTTCACGCGTATCGGCAATCGTGATCTTGATTTCATTGAAAATTTCGGGCAGCGTAGCAATAGCTTCTTCGAATTCGCCCTTTAAATCGGGATCGCCAACAACGGCGTTAATGTTTTCAAACATGCGATTGAAGTTGTCGAGTGCCGTTTGCGATTTTTGACTCATGAGACGAATATCGGCAATCAGGGTTTTAATGTCACTCGTTTCATCGGTGAATGCATCTTGAACGGTTGAAGTCAGAGTCTCAATGCCCTGCCCTGCATTGCCTACGGCGGCACCCGCTTCGCGGACAGTGTCCAACGTCTTCGTGATTTCGCTTTCAAGATTGAGCGCCACGTCCACGATCTCCAGCGGGTTTCGCTTCACCGAATACTTATTCAATAGATTGCCGTTGGTAAGGAGTTCGCCGCGCGTGTCCTTTGTCTCCGGCAGAATTTCAACAACGGCATCGCCAAGAAACGACTCTGATCCGATGGAACAGACTTCATTTTCAAAGACGTTATTTTTCTCATTGATGTCAAGCGTGAGCACGACATGATCATCCTGCGTTTTCACCGAGCCGACTCGACCGATCAGGATTCCGTTTTTGCGCACCGGCGTACCACGGGTAACTCCGGGTGCGGATGCGGGTTTCACGTACAAAGTGTACTTTTGCTTCCAAAAAGAGCCTTCACTATTAAGGAATATCAAAACAGCCAGGATCATCGTGGCAAACACGATGAAAACGCCAACTCGAATTCTCAGTACTTCTTCGTCCATTGCTTAACTTTGTAAGTTCCGTTGTTGCACGATTGGTCGATGTTTAATTCGCTCGGATTGAATGCTCGCAAGATTCACCAGCAGTTTTGACTGGCCAATCATTTTCTCGTTACCATCTTGTTCCTCACCCGGCTGTTTGGCTGGATCGTAGTTCCATCAGGCGTTCTCCAGCCTCACCATGGTAAAACTGTTGGACTCGCCGGTCGCGGCAGGTTGCCAGTTCTTCTGCTGTTCCGTCAAAAATAATCTGGTTTTCATCCGTTTCGACTCGATTATGAGGCAACAACATGATGATCCGGTCGGCGACTCTTTCGGCTGTGTTCATGTCGTGCGTGACCACGATGCTGGTCACGGGATTCCGCCGCCGCGTGCGAATGATCAGCTCGTTAATCACGTCACTCATGATCGGATCCAGCCCTGTTGTCGGTTCGTCATACATGATGAGTTCCGGATTCATGATCAAAGCGCGTGCCAGTCCCACGCGTTTTCTCATGCCGCCCGAAAGCTCCGCAGGTTTCTTGGAAACCACCGAATCAGGAAGGCCGACTTCCGATAACCGCGAAAAAACCATCTCGCGAATCTGGGCATTATTGTAGCGGCCATGCTGACGCAGCGGAAACGCAACGTTTTGCCCAACCGTCATACTGTCAAAAAGTGCAGCATTCTGAAAAACAAATCCAAATCGAAGACGCAAATGACTCAGTTGCCTATCGTTCAACTGGTTCAAGTCGTTTGAATCAAACATCACTCGGCCGCGAGTCGGCCTTACCAGTCCAATAATTGCTTTCATCAGAACCGTTTTTCCGCAACCGCTTTCGCCAATCAATACTACGGTTTGTCCCGCGGGAATCGTCAAGTTAATATCGCGCAACACGATCTGGTTTCCAAACGATACGCTCAGGTTCTCAACCTCAACCAGTGGATCCTGTTCCAAAATCAAGTCGTCAATCATCAGAAAGTCCGCCCACCTTCCGGATACAAGGTGAAGTAGATCGAGTCGAGCATAATCCCCAGAAACAAATCTAACATCAGGATTAACACGAACGAATAGACGAACGCCGCGGTCGACGCGCGGCCTACACCTTCAGCACCTGCGGTACAGTTGAATCCCTGATAGCAGCTAACCATGGCGATGGCGGAACCGAAGAAGATACTTTTGAAAAGACCTACGAATAAATCAAAATTGGTTACGAATTGTGCACTATTGTACCAATAGTGATGGATGTCGATTTCCAGAATTATCACGCTGTAAAAATGGCCGCCTGCGACGCCCATAAAGTCGGCCATGACGGTAAGTGCCGGAATCAATAGAAAGCAGGCCAGGAATCGCGGGACAACAAGATACCGAATCGGGTTGGCGCCCATTGCCGACAATGCATCGATCTGCTCCGTGACTCGCATCGTGCCCAATTCAGCTGCCATCGCACTGCCGACTCGCCCCGCCAACATCGTCGCAGCCAAAACGGGACCTAGCTCTCGGACAAGCGTCATGTTGATTACGGAACCCAGCCGCGTTTCGAGTCCAATAATTCGGAACTGAAAGTAGCTTTGAACGGCTAACACCATCCCAATGAACGTGCCTGTCAACGCGACGACCGGTAAGCTGGAAACGCCGACTTGGTAAAAGTTGGTCCAAATCGTTTCTCGCTTGGGCAGACGGGTAAACAACCAAATCATCGTTCGGATGACGAACAGACCAAAATCGCCAAGCGCGGAAATCGAATCTAAAACCGCGCCACCCCAGTCTGAAAACCAGCGCGCGAACCAGGCTGTGATGCCTGGTGATCGTTCGATCGGCGGATGAGCTGAGGGTACGGAAGACACTTTAGTCTGGGATTTCGCTGCCAATCGGCGCGCAAACCTCTATCGTTACGGCCCCCCCGCAAAAGATACGCTTGTTTCATCGGCCATCGCACCTGCTAACCTTTAGAAACTTTGTCGTTTAGGTAAACTTTGTGTGCTAGCAGCAAGATCTCAAATTTGACATTTGAAATCGTCACCAGTCCCTTTCCGGAATTAAAAATGAACTCAATCACGAATTGCCGAGTGATTCCCCGGTGGACGGTCTTGATCTTAATCGCATTTCACGCGTCGATTTGTTTTGCGGCAACCAACGATCCTCCCAATGTTGTGCTGATTTTGGCTGACGATTTGGGTTTCTCCGATCTTGGCTGCTATGGCGGCGAAATCAAAACGCCCTCTCTGGATCGGCTTGCCGCCAACGGTCTGAGGTTTTCTCAGTTTTATAATACGGCTCGCTGTTGGCCCACACGGGCTTGTTTGATGACCGGATACTATGCCCAGCAAGTTCGGCGTGACGCGATTCCCGGATACAAAGATGGTCCACGTCAACGGCCTGAATGGGCAAAGATATTGCCGCTACTGTTAAAGCCTCGAGGCTATCGGAGTTATCATTCGGGCAAATGGCATCTCGACGGACAACCGGTTGCAGCGGGATTTGATCTCTCCTATCGATTGGCAGACCACGGAAGATTCTTTAGTCCGCAGCGACATCTCAATAACGACAAACGGCTGGCTCCGATCGAACGCAGTAGCGGCTATTACTCGACAACGGCAATAGCAGAACATGCAATTGAGTGCTTGCAGAATCATGAACAAGAAAATTCCAGCAAGCCGTTTTTTAGTTTTATCGCATTTACGGCGCCTCATTTCCCGCTGCACGCCTTGCCAGAGGACATCGAACGATACCAAGGCATCTACGATCGTGGTTGGGAAGAAATCCGCCGCGAACGTTGGCGGCGAATTCAAGACCTTGGTTACCTCTCAACTTCGCTATCAGCGGTCGAACGAAATCTAGGACCTCCCTATCATTTCCCCAAAGACCTTGACCGACTTGGTGATGGGGAAGTATTCAAACCGTTGCCCTGGGATGAGCTAACCGAGGAACAACAGAAATTTCAGGCGACCAAGATGGAAATTCACGCCGCGATGGTTGATCGAATGGATCGCGAGATTGGTCGAGTCATCGAACAACTCGAAAAAATGAACGTGCTTGAGAACACGTTGATTATGTTTCTGTCGGACAACGGAGCGAGCGCCGAGATCATGGTTCGCGACGATGGGCATGATCCGAACGTGGCGCCAGGTTCCGCGGGCTCCCATCTTTGCCTTGGACCCGGCTGGTCGACCGTCAGCAACACGCCTTTTCGACGTCACAAAACCTGGGTTCACGAAGGCGGAATCTCGACGCCCTTTATTGTTCATTGGCCCGGACAACTAAAAGATGCGGGAACCTGGCGAAATCAACCGGCTCATGTTATCGACGCGGCGGCAACGATTTTGGACTGTGCCGGAGTAAAGATCGATCAGTCCGATCAAGAAAAACCCGATTTTCCAGGTCGTAGCTTCAAGCCAATCCTCAACGATCCAGACTTTGACTCTGCCGAAAAGGAAATCTGGTGGGCTCATGATGGGCATCGAGCAATCCGCGTTGGCGACTTGAAGCTGGTAGCTGCCAAAAACGAACCTTGGGAACTGTATGATCTGTCGAATGATCGGGCAGAGTCGAAAGACTTAGCTCCAATGAAACCTGACGAAGTTCAAAAGTTGGCGGCGTTGTGGAATCGGAGAGCGAAGCAAATTGCCGAAGATTCGGGTCGAAAAAAGAAATAGTTGCTTCGTCGGATGTGTTTCTTATCCATTTGCCCGGAGCACCTGAATTGCCCTGTGCTTTGCCGGAACAGCGAAAACCCCTCTAATTCGACTTGCAAACTGTTACGTTGCTTCCAGAAGAGCGGCGGCAGTTCCGGCAATTACAACGTTTGCTCGTTGCCGGCCTACGAGAATGACTTTTTGATACATGCTAGTTTCAGTCATTGAACGGTATTGCCGTAAAATGACTAGAATGTTTTCACCAATCCCGGAAAAACGTGTCGAAGATTGGTGCCGCGCTAATCGACGTCCGGAATGGCCCGTCCGCTCGTCCACGGGATATTGGCTTCGTCAAGTTTCACTCTTAACGCTGGCAGATCTGTTTCGATAAGCATCCGAATGTCACCCGCAACCTCGGTGTAAGACTCTTTGGCGATCGCAAATTGTTCGCGATGAGTTTTGGTTGGACCATAAGTGCTGCCGCGCGAACCAAACATGACTCGACGTACACGGCCGATGATCGACGGTTCGGTTTGAATGAAACGTGAGCTTCGCGTTTGATCGCCACTCAGCATTTCCTGGGCCTTCTTGAATTTGAGTTCCAACTCGCGAGACTCTTTCATCAACTCGGGAGTACCATTGGGTGAATTCTTGACGGCCTGTTTGATCTCTTCGATTTCTTCGAGGCTTTTGGTCACCATCGATTCCGTCGCGGTGATTGCGTTGCGCACCGCGGCAACTTGATTGATGAAAGCCAAAACTTCGGTGCGGTCTTGCAACGGCAAAGTCGGTTCGACAATCGACTTCACTTCGAACGGTTGTTTTTCGCAAAGCGAGGTGTATTCGTTATCTTTCTTTCTGAAAGCCTCGACGAAATAGGAACCCGGCGCTACCAGCGGCGAACCCATACTGTCATGACGAAGGTCCCAGCTGGTCCGGTGAATTCCCTTGGACGCGGACGCATCAACTCGGGCAATCGTTTCGCCATCTGAATTAGTAATTTCGAAATAAATTCCCGGAGCTTCTTCAAGTTCTTCTTCACGAATATCGTCCCACTCCGGAATCGGGGCATCGGAACCGGCTTTTTTGGCTTTGGCTTCGGCTTCCTTTCGAATCGCCTTCTTCATTTTCATTTCGTCGCGGACAAAATAGGTAAACGTCGCTCCGAACGGTGGGTTATTGGCCGTGTAAAAGCTGTCGCCCTGGAATCCACGGCGTCCGCCAAGTCGATCTGCCTGGATGTACCAGAGTGCTTCCTTGATCGGGAACATGTGGAACTCATTCTCTTTAAACAGTTCAGGCGTTGCGTGGCGAAGCGGCGTGTAATCGTCTAGCACATAAAAGCTCCGGCCGAATGAGGCGCCAACGAGATCGTTTTCTCGTTTCTGAATCGCAAGATCGCGATACGATATCGTCGGTCCGCCGCTGGTCTTGATCCAGTTCTTGCCATCGTTGAGCGTAAAGAAAATGCCGAACTCGGTTGCCAGGAAAAACAGATCCGGTTTTACGTGGTCTTGAACGATTCGCCAGGTCAAGTGTCGATCCGGCAAATCGCCGTTCATGGAATCCCAGGTTGCTCCCTTGTCGTGGCTGACCACGAGATAGGGCTTATAATCACCATATTTGTGATTGTCTAAAGCTGCGTAAACGGTGTTTCCATCATGCAAGTCGGCTTTAATATCGTTGACAAAAGCCATTTCCGGGACGCCGTAGATCCGGTCAATCTTTCTCCAGGTCGAGCCGCCATCCTCGGTAACCTGGATCAAGCCGTCGTCAGTTCCGACGTAGATCAATCCTTCTTTGATTGGGGATTCGCTAATCGAAGTGATGTTGCCGTACTGACTCATCGCCAACAAATCGTAGCCTGCGTCGATGCTCCAGACGCGACCCATGATCGGAAGCTTATAGCGATCCTGATTTCGAGACAGGTCAGGACTGATCGTCGTCCAGGAATCGCCACGATCGTCGCTACGATGCAGGAACTTGGAGGCAAAATAAATTCGCGTATGCGAGTGGGGGCTGATCAAAACGGGTGAATCCCAGTTGAATCGAAGTCCTTCTTCACCTTTACCCGGTTGGGGCTGAATAAGAATGGACTCACCTGTCTTGCGGTCGTAACGTTGCAGGAATCCTTGCTGTGATTCGCAATAGATCGTGTCAGGATCTTCAGGATCGATGGCGTTGTCGTGTCCGTCTCCGCCGATCGTCACTCGCCAGTCGGCGTTGGTAATGCCTTGGACACGGTGAGTTCGGGTGGGACCGTATTGCGAAAAGTTATCCTGGGTCCCGCCGACGACGTTGTAAAACGGGTAATCGTTGTCGACATCAAGTTTATAAAACTGTGTGACTGGCAGATTGTTGCAATATACGTACGTCTTGCATCGGTCGTAGGTCTTATAGACGCCTCCATCACAACCTACTGCGACAAACTCTGAATCGGTTGGATGAAATGCAATCGCATGGTTGTCGACATGTTTGGTTTGCCCTTCAACATTGTCCCATGTTTTTCCACCGTCGCTGCTACGAGCCAGGCGCACATTAACCTGGTAGATCACATCAAAGCGATGAGGGTCACAGTAGATTTCCTGGTAGTAGTGTGGTCCAGTTCCACCACTGACGTAGTCCGACATCTTGGTCCAGGATTGCCCCCAGTTTTCGCTCCGCCAGAAACCACCTTTTCGACCAGGTAGTTCGATCGTGGCGTAAACGACATTGGATTTTTGAGGCGAGACTTGCAGCGACATTTTTCCTTTGTCGCCGCCCGGGAGACCATTTTTCAACTCCGTCCAGTTTTCACCGCCGTCTGTCGATTTGTAGATTCCCGACTCCGGCCCGGTGTTCATTAGCGCCCAAACCGTGCGGTGACGTTGATGAGTCGCGGCATACATGACGTCAGGATTCTCGGGGTCCAGCACCACGTCGGTAACGCCCGTCCATTTGCCTTTGCTGAGAACGAGCTTCCATTCTTTTCCGCCGTCGGTTGATTTGTATAAGCCTCGTTCACCGCCCGAGGACCATAGCGGGCCCTGAGAGGCGACGAACACTGTGTTTGAATCGCGCGGATCGATCAGAATCTTGCTGAGATGTTCGCTCTGTTTAAGCCCCATGTTTTTGAAACTACCGCCAGCATCGTAGCTGACGTAGACACCGTCGCCGAATCCGATGTGACGCCCGCCATCGTTCTCGCCAGTTCCAACCCAGATCGTACTACTGTTGTTCGGATCGATCGAAACACAGCCGATTGAATACGACCCGTATTTGTCAAAGATGGGTTTCCAGGTCGTCCCCGCGTTAGTGGTCTTCCATACATTTCCGGATGCGACCGCGACGTACCAGGTGTTCGGTTGTTTTTGATCGATGGCAATGTCAGCGACTCGGCCGGACGTGAATGCCGGTCCGATACTGCGAAGCTTCAAACCCGAAAACGAGCCAGCATTTAAGGAGTATTTTTCTTTGACTGTGGCATCAGATTCATTCGATTCTGATTCTGATTCCTGTCCGTAGGCGAATGTCGCAGTTAGCGCAAAAAGAAACAAAACAGCAAGTTGGCTGAATCTCATGATGTACTACCCGAAGCTGTAGAAATTGAATTGCCTAGTCCTAGTTTGTTGTGATGGGCAAGCTAAGTCAATGCGCAGGTCGGAATTCGGAGGTCGGAAATCGGAAAACCGGGATAATCGGAATGCGGAATTTTGTTCCGAAAAGTCCAAGGGTCGGAATGGGAGGTGGGAATGGGAGGGAAGTCGGATCGGAGGGCAAATTATGGACTTGATTTGTGAAATTTCAATTTTGAGATTCTGAGATCTCGGATTTAGCTTGTGCAAGCCAGATCACAAAAAAAGCCAGCCGATGACGGCATCGGCTGGCACGGATTTTCAATCGTGTTTTCGGTGTTCTAGATCAAATTTCCGACCTCCGAATCCCGACTGGGTTTCACTCTTTAGTCTCGGTGTCATCATCCTCTGAAGCGGCATCTTCTGCACCAACATCAGCTCCGACTCCAACGGGTTCCTCACCTTTCTCTTCGTCATCCGGTTTGACTTCCGGTTCGACAAACTGGCCTTCAAACTTGAGACTTCGAATCTTGCCGTCTTCATCGCGGACGACGTCAACAAGGATTCGATTCTTGCCATCGAAGGCGCCTTGCAGCAGCTCTTCCGAAAGCGGATCTTCAACGAAGTTCTCAAGAGCTCGTCGCAAAGGTCTTGCCCCGTAATCGAGGTTGGTACCCTTTTTGATCAAGTAGTCTTTTGCATCTCCGGTTAGTTCAAGTGCGTATCCTCGTTCGGCGAGTCTTTCGCGAATCTTCTGTAGTTCCAGGTCGACAACCAATTTGAGATCTTTCTTGTCCAGGTGACGGAAAATGATCGGCTCATTGGAAAGTCGGTTGAGAAATTCAGGTCGGAAGGCTTTTTGAATCTCGTCATAGACGCGTTCTTTCATGCCTTCGAATGTCGCATCATCACCGGCCCCGGGGAGACCAAAGTTCGCTTCGTTCTTGATCGCATGAGCGCCAACATTGGTGGTCATGATCAAGATTACGTTCCGGAAGTCGATATTTCGACCAAAACTATCGGTTAAACGGCCTTCTTCCATGACCTGCAGAAGCATATTGAAGATGTCGGGATGGGCTTTTTCGATTTCGTCCAGCAATACGACAGCGTAAGGTCGACGACGGATTTTTTCTGTCAATTGACCGCCTTCTTCGTAGCCAACGTATCCCGGAGGGGCACCGATCAGACGACTGAGGTTGTGCTTTTCCATGTACTCAGACATGTCGATTGTGACCAAAGCCTCTTCATCGCCGAACATGAACTCGGCAAGTGCTTTGGCCAACAACGTTTTTCCAACCCCCGTAGGTCCGGCAAACATAAAGCAGCCGATCGGGCGTTTTGGATCTTTCAAACCGGAACGACTTCGCCGCACGGCTTTCGAGATCGCGCCCACCGCGGGCTCCTGGCTAATAACCTTCTTGTGAAGCTCATCTTCCATTTTCATCAAGCGGAGAGAATCTTCGGTTGACAGTCGAGTCAGCGGAACGCCGGTCATCTTGGAAATGACTTCCGCGATAACTTCTTCGTCAACGATGCCATCCGTCTGTTGTGATTTTTCGCGCCATTCGCGCTTGATCTGTTCTTTTTTCTTCTTCAGTTTGTCCGCTTGATCGCGCAGACTGGCAGCCTTTTCAAAATCCTGATTGGCGACCGCGTCTTCTTTTTCCTTATTCAGACGCTCGATGTCCTCGTCGATTTCTTTGAGATCCGGCGGACGGCTCATCGTACGAAGCCGGACGCGAGCACCTGCTTCGTCGATTACGTCAATCGCCTTATCGGGCAGACACCGGCCCGTGATATATCGACCGGACAAATCGACGGCTGCTGCAATCGCGTCGTCAGTGATCTGGACTCGGTGGTGATCTTCGTAACGTTTGCGAAGTCCCTTGAGGATTTCGATCGTTTCTTCCATCGAAGTTGGATCGACGAGGATTTCCTGGAAACGTCGAGCCAAAGCGGAGTCTTTTTCGATATATTTTCGATATTCGTCCAGGGTCGTGGCACCGATGCACTGGATTTCACCGCGAGCCAAAGCCGGTTTGAGCACGTTAGCTGCATCAATCGCGCCTTCCGCTCCACCGGCACCGACAAGCGTGTGAAGTTCGTCAATGAAGAGAATCGTGTTTTTGGCCCGTCGAACCTCGTTCATTACGGCCTTGATACGTTCTTCGAATTGGCCCCGATACTTGGTACCGGCCACCATCATGGCCAGATCGAGCACAACAATTCGTTTTTCGGAGAGGATTTCCGGCACGTCACCAGAAATGACCATCTGCGCGAACCCTTCGACGATGGCGGTTTTTCCAACGCCAGCTTCGCCGAGGAGTACGGGATTATTCTTGGTCCGGCGGCAAAGTACCTGAATGGCTCGCTCGATTTCGGACGAACGACCAATAACGGGATCCAGTTTTCCCTGTTTAGCAAGTTCGGTCAGGTCGCGACCAAAACTGTCGAGAGCAGGTGTTTTGGATTTTCCGCTTTTGCCAGAAGGTGCTTCACCGCCGGCACCCTCGCGACCACCACGCTCAGATCCTTCACCTCCTTCAAGGCCATTACCGAGCAGGTTGAGGACTTCTTCCCGAACTTCTTCAAGTTTGAGACCGAGATTCATCAACACTTGAGCGGCAACGCCTTCTTGTTCACGCAACAGGCCAAGTAAGATATGTTCGGTTCCGACGAAACTGTGATTGAGATTACGAGCTTCCTCCATCGAGTATTCGATGACTTTTTTGGCTCGCGGTGTTTGCGGCAGTTTGCCCATCGTGATCATCTCGGGCCCGCTTTGAACAAGCTTTTCGACTTCAAGTCGAATCTTGCGCAAATCAACGTCAAGATTCTTGAGAACGTTGGCTGCGACGCCAGTACCTTCTTTCACAAGCCCAAGGAGCATGTGCTCGGTACCGATGTATTCATGGTTGAAGCGCTGTGCCTCTTGATTGGCCAGCTGCATAACTTTTCGAGCTCGGTCGGTAAACCGTTCGTACATTTCACTCTCCCCCAGTAAAGTGCGCGAAACAAATTTTTGTTTCTTCGCGATAAGTTGGCGCATGGTTCACAGGAAGTCCTGTGAACCACTACGTCGGTGACAGTGTCCTGACACCATTTTTTTTCATTTGGACGAGTCTACCTCTGTTGAACTGCCTGACTCATTCAAAGAGTCAGACGAATCAATAGTTGCTTCGTCAACGTCGTCGTCCGATTCGTCGGCTTCGATCAAGTCGATCAGTTTCCGTTCACGTTCAATTTCAAAATCCCAATGAAGGGACTCGTCAAATTTCGGGATCATTTTCAACTCTTCCCGCGCTGCGTCCAAACGTCGCTGGTGTCGCAACATGGTTGCCAACAACAAACGGCTTTCAACATCACGCGGGACAGAGACGAGTCGTCGTTTTAGTAACGATTCCGTTTCCGTCCAATGACCCTTTAAGTATTCGCGTTGTGCCTGATTAAACAAGGTGTCGGTGGTTTCACCCACGTTTTCTCGGGACTGACTACCTACTGCCATCACGTCAGGAAGACACTTGTATGAAACCCATGTTGATGCCGTCCAAACGAGTAATATCGTCGGCCACGCAACCAGCGGGAAAGTCACACCCAGCGATGTTGGCCACAGAAAAGTCGAAACCAAAGCTAAATTCAACAGGATTGCGAACCCAATTGCAACTAACAACGAAGACGAATGTCCCCGAACCCATAATCGGGCTAGTCCTGGCCAGCAGCACATCAAAATTGGGCTCCACCGCATTAGCTTGAAACTCCAGCTTTCCTACTTGAAAATACCACCCTCATAGCGTCGGTGAGATTTCTAAAATATTGATTTTTTTGCTCTCGTTCCCGGCAAGTATTGAATCCTTCCGAACTTACGTCAATTCCAATCACAATGGCCGTGATTTTCTCGCAATCGTACGATCCCTATGGAACTCAAAGCTTTCCAAAATCATCCGAGAATCACGTGACTTGGTAGCATCATTTGGTATTTCAACCATTGCACTTCCTAAAAACAGAACAAATGATAGCAATGCCCGTGCCGCTAACGACTCTCCAATCCTGCGTATGTACGACGGTTTGACCCGCAGAATCCTTTCTCGCGTTTTGAGTTTTAGTAAACGATCGTTGTCTTGGCCTGAAATTGTGTTTTCGTGTTTTCAGCAGTTCAAAACCACAAACGAACCTGTCAGTCTGGCAGCAAACAAAAATGACCGAAAATCTGTCGGAAATCTGTGCTTATCGAGTTATTGACGCCGCACGTAACCGCGCCAACGAAGGAATTCGGGTTGTTGAAGACTACGTCAGGATGGCCGTCGGTGATCAACACTTGTCCGGTCTTCTCAAAAACCTGAGACACGAGGTGACTTTCGCGACACAGATATTTAAGACAAATCTTCTCATCGCCGCGCGTGATGCAGTGAGTGATGTGGGCCGCACGATCCGAACTGAATCCGAATACAAGCGCGAACACGCGTCCGATTTGGTTCAATCCAATCTCAGCCGGGTCCAACAGGCGTTGCGAACCATCGAAGAGTTTTCAAAAACAATTTCTGTTGACGTGGCCGGTCGCGTTGAGCAATTGCGCTACGATGTCTATACCATTGAAAAAGCTGTCATGACAACGATGTTTAGTTTGCAAGACATTAGCGGCCCGAGTCTTTACGTTTTGACCGATTGTCGCGGCAGCCAGAACGAGTTCAGGAATCTGGTGTCGGGATTGATTAACGCGGGTGTCGATTTGATTCAACTTCGTGATACAACCAAGAGTGATCGCGAACTGATCAAAGTGGGGCGAATGCTAACAGAGTTAACTCGAGGTTCGTCCACACGCTGGATCATGAACGATCGACCTGATCTGGCCGTTACAAGTAACGCTGATGGCGTGCATCTTGGGCAATCCGACATGAAAGTTTCAGAAGCTCGCCGAATCGTTGGAACTACAAAACTGATCGGCGTTTCGACTCATGATCTCGACCAGGCGCGTCACGCCGTCCTTGATGGTGCAAACTACATTGGGGTCGGTCCAGTCTTTCATTCCTCTACGAAGCAGTTCGAATCCGTCGCAGGAGTTTCATTCGTAAAACAAGTGGCTTTAGAAATCCGTTTGCCCGCGTTTGCGATAGGTGGTCTCTGCGTGAACAATGTTGATCAGATTATTAACGCCGGTTTGAGTCGCGTCGCCGTTAGCTCGTCGATCGTCGGTGCTAATGACCCGATTGCCGCTGCCAAAGAATTGTTGGCGAAGCTACATTCAACTACGGGTGAAAAACTGAGCCGCACAAACTAGTTCGTATTGCTCACTTTTTCGGTAGCTGGGATGTCTTACCTAGGCGGAACAAAGTCGCGTAGATGCTTTTCCGGAACATCGCAAACGCCACGAATTCGACTGGCAAACTGTTGTTGCGATGCTTCCGAAAAAGCGGCTGCAGTACCGGCAATTACAACGTTTGCTCGTTGCCGGCCTACAACTGGTGAGAAATGCGGGCTAGTCATCCTGAATGAGCCTGGGCGACTGAAGGATTTTTCGTGTTCGTGCGAAAGATTCTTCGGTCGCTAAAGCTCGCTCAGAATGACTTTTTCGCTGGTATCTGGTTCCATTGGGCGATGACCATAATTCTTTGGCTGGACCGTTTTATTCTGCTTCGCTCGTGTGTTACGATTTCGATTATCAAAATCGATTGGCGGTCTTTCATCCACAACGGAGTTCAAGCAATGTTTACATGCAAAAGCGCTGTGACGTTAATCGTCGCGGGATTTGTTCTGGTTTGCTCAAGCAACCATTTGCCGGCAGACGAACCGAATGCTGCCGCAGAAATCAAACTGAAATCAGGAGGCCCGATCGCGTTTGGCCCGAATGGACTGTTGTTGTTAAGCGATCCCATGGCCGCGAAAATCTACGCAATTGAAACTGGAGACACCGAGGGTTCCGTGGAAGGCGTGACGGTTGAAGTGAAAGACATCCGTTCGAAAATTGCCGGTGCGATGGGAACCAAATCGGACGACGTACGGATCAACGATTTGGCAGTCAATCTTGTCAACGGAAATGCCTATCTGAATGTGACGCGTGGAAGCGGAGCCGATGAAGTCTCCACGCTCTTTGTCGTGGATGCCAAAACGAAAGCGATGAGTCCGTTTAAGCTTTCGGGTCTGAAGTTTACCGAAACCGTGTTGCCCAATGCACCTGAAAGCAAAGAGACTCGCCGCGGAAACCAGAAGATGTCATCGATTACCGACATGGCTTACATCGACGACCAGATTTACGTAGCCGGTCTTTCCAATGAAGAGTTTGCTTCCAATTTGCGAGCCATCCCTTATCCCTTCGGTGAAGTCAACGTTGGTGCAAGTATCGAGATTTATCATGGTGCCCACGGGCGGTTTGAAACACGATCTCCGATTCGAACCTTTGCATCACTTGTGATTGATGATGAAGTGAACTTGCTGGCAGCTTACACCTGCACGCCATTGGTGCGGATTCCGGTGGGCCAGTTGAAGCCAGAAACCAAAGTGAAAGGCACAACCATTGCCGAGCTTGGTAATCGAAATCGGCCGCTTGACATGGTGGTGTACACAAAAGACGGTAAAGATTATGCGCTGATGGCCAACAGTAGCCGCGGTGTTATGAAAATTGACTTGGCAAACGCCGCGTCGCAAGAGTCGATTGAAGAACGAGTTTCTGGCGGCGGTACCAAAGGCGTCCCTTATGAGACTATTAAGTCGCTAGAAGGAGTCATGCAGCTGGATGCATTGAGTGCGACTCATGCTATGATTCTGGTTCAGACGGACGACGGCAAAGAACATCTGAGGACAATCGTGCTTCCCTGAGTTGTCTAAGAGTGGTTTAAATTCGAATGCGATCAAAATCAATCCTATCCGTTGTTTTAGTGATCGCGTTCTTGTTTGGCTTATCGGCTTTTGCGACCGACCAGGATGTTTCCAAAGACATCCTGGTCGAAGTTGCCAACATTGGTACTGGCGACTTTATCGTCGTTGTTTCGGGACTGTCCGAAGATCAGATCGAATCACTTCGCAAGTTAGCTGATCAAGAATTCATCAAGTTATGGGTAAATGGAGTTAATCACGACGAAATTCCTGCTTTGGCCGGCGAGATTGTTTATTCGGGGAATCGTTTCTACTTCAAACCCAATTTCCCGCTCAAGCCAGGGATGAAGTATGAATCGGAATTATCCATTCCGCTCCAGCCAAGTCGCACAATCAAGAAAACGCTTGTGATTCCCGCCAGCGATGTTGAACCTACGAAGCTGGTCGCGATTTATCCTTCTGCTGGCGAGTTGCCTGAAAACCTTCTCAAGTTTTACGTTCATTTTTCTGGCCCAATGCGGAAAGGTGACATCTATCAGTTCCTTCATCTTCGGGAACGAATTAAGCGGAATGGCGATGTCAGTTACCGGGAAATCGAGTTGCCGTTCCTGGAAATTGAACAGGAATTCTGGAGTGCCGATTCACATCGTTTGACATTGTTGCTCGACCCGGGACGAATCAAACGCGGTTTGAAGCCGCGCGAAGAAATGGGTCCGATATTCGAAGCTAACAAGGAATACGAGTTGGTTATTGATGGATCCTGGCCCGATGCCAATGGCAATCCTCTGGTAGCAACTTTTAACTCCAAGAAGCTCGAGTCAATTTCAAAAGCCTTCAAGACCTTCGAGGCCGATCAATCATGTCCCAACCCCTTGGCGTGGAAGTTCAAAGCGCCCAAGGCAGGCACACAAAACGACTTGGTTCTAAATCTGGACGAGCCGCTTGACAGTGCCATGCTGCAACGAGTGATCGAAGTTCGAGGCCCCGATCAGCGACGGATCACGGGTAAAATTCGATTGTTGGAAAATGAATCCCTGTGGAAGCTGAGGCCGGATACAAATTGGAATGCCGGGAGACACGCAATTCACATCGACAATCGTTTAGAGGACTTGTGCGGAAACAGTATCTCGCGGTTGTTCGATGTGGATGTATTTGAGAAAACCAGAGCACCGAACAGCAATGGTGAAACGGTGCTTGTTTTCGAGGTTGAGTGATTCTTGTTAACACGGCCACGAGAAGATCTCATCGCATCGTTTAAACGCGTGGGCAGCGCCCAATGAATGGCACTTAATTTAGGACCCAACCTCTCACGAGTTGGGAGAGGTCGACGTCTCAGCGTCGGGTGAGGGTTGTTGATTCCGCAAGGAATCTTTTCGTTTCCCTCTCCCGGACCCTCACGCGTGAAGGTGTCGAGTCGCCGTAAAGCAAGTACCATTGCGGCACCGAGACACGCGGTTAAACGTATGGCTATTTCACCTGCGTAGCGAGCTGCAAATCATTAGCCAACACGGTGTCGATGGCTTGTTCAGCAATCGTGATGGTTTCGTTAACGTTGAGATTGCCTTTCAAGATGTACGCCGAATTGACCAAGTACATTCCAGGCACACTCGTTTTCTGCGGTGGCAGGGAATTTGAGTAATTCAACGTGGGAATGGCCATCACGTTACGCGTGCGCGAAATTCGGAAAGCCCGCACATCGTCACGATCGAAATCTGGATCCATTTTTTCCAAAGCGGACAAGAACTCCTCCTGAATGTCCTCGTCGCTTCGTTCGAACATTTCGTGAGCGGCTGGAACATATTTGGGAAGGTAGATCAGCGAGGCTCCTCCGGTCTCCTCCCGGTCGACGATGTTGGTTGATTCAATCACGGCCGTCATCGGCACCCAGCTGTCAGTTATGTTGGTAACGTAATACGGCGAGATCGGTCTCTTCAACAGCATCGATGCGCAGCAGATTCCCAGGTATTCGGTTTTTCCAAGTTTATCGAGTTCATCTTTTGAAAGGTCGGGGCAAATCCGGCTGGCGACATCATTGGCGACGGTGACGACGACTCGATCGTAGGTTTGCGTGACGTCTCGCAATTGCAATTTGAAATAATCGTCTTGTTTTTTGATTTCAGAAATCGGGCAACTTGTCCTGATTTCGACACCCGCTTTTAGCAGGCGCTCGGTAAGCCGCTTGATGATGGCACCATAGCCGCCGCGGACGTATCCGAACATCTCCTTTTTCAATCCCGTTCGGCGGGCCTTGTACATCCGGTTAATGTTAGACCATATGAAACTGGCTGCCGTTCGTTGGTAGCTTTCACCAAGTTTGGCGCGAAGAAGCGGCTCCCAGATTTTGTCAAAGGTCCCCTTCCCTGACCAACGTTTTAGCCAGTCTGCGACCGGGATTTTTTCCAGGCGTCGCCAGTTGCGAATTTTGGAAGCATAAAAAATGGTGCCACCAAGCCGTAATTTTTCAATCAGATTCAGCGGCGGAAACCCGAGAAATTCTGCCGTGTTGGACATCGAATAGAGCTGGCCGTCGGTAAAAAAACCAGTTTTTGTTTCGACCCATTTGAGGTCATCGGCCAGATCAATTTCTTCCAAGAGGTTTCGTAAACGGGAATCCGACAACAGGATCACGTGGTAGTAGCGTTCCCATTCGATGTCGCCAAGTTGCCATGTAGAAGCCAAACCGCCAAGTTGAGGTGCAGCTTCGATCAAGGTGACTCGATGGCCCAGCTTCGCCATTCGATAGGCGAGTGTCATACCCAGCATGCCTCCGCCGACAATCGCCCACGAGATGGAGTCGTCTGCCGGTTTAACAATCATGCGAGTCCTGGAGAGGGTTTTGAAAAGGCTGATTAAACTGCGGAGTAAGGTTTTTTTGGAATGCTAGTTGGACATCGCCAAATTCGGTCTCTCGCCGGAAAAACACGATGTTTCACTTAGCTGTGAGCGCCTCGTCTACTACCCGAAAAGTGAGTTGAGACGAAATACTAGTGCATTTCCAAAATGAGTCCTCGGCTTTTCCCGTCATTCTGAAGGAGCCTGCGACTAAAGAACCTCCGCTAAACGACGAGAGATCTTTCACCTCGTACCTCGGTTCAGGATAACACAAGTGCAAATCAACTCTGGAAATGCGCTGACTACGGTATTGGCTTTGCACCAATAGAGATCATAACTGCGCGCAATTGAGATTTCACCAAAGATAAGATAACCGCAGGCATTTTTAAGAATATGTCGACTCAATAGCGAGAGCGAGCTCTCGAACCAAGTTGCCTTTCAGCGTTGTTCGTTAATGTTCCAGTCGTAATCGAGATAGCTGACTCGAATATCACCGCTTTCGACAAACTGCTTGGCGGTTTCCGGGAAGTAGGGTGAGATGGCTTGGAGTTGTTGTTCCTGGCTCTGACCAAAATCGCTGCCAAACCAACTCATGATCGAACTCAAGCGAAGTTCGCGTTTCGACTGATTAATCTGGAGATTGCGGGATCGTGAGAAGAAGTCAGTTGCATTCGTCGTCAGCTGGTCCTCAAGACGGTTGGCAACATAGGCTTCATTGAGAAGCCGGGGACATCCGATCGAAGCGCACACAATCGCGAAATGAATACGGGGTTCGCCCATTTTGCGAAGTACCTTGTGTTCAATCGAATCGAGGTTGATCTGCTGATCGCCCGAAATCAGCTTCAAGTTCTTCCAAATGTTGTAACCCAACAACTTGGCTGTGTGATTTCGAATGCTGGTCGTGGGGTAGACCTGTAAGATCCCTTCAATCGTTACCGCATTGTAGGCGTTGATCCAATATGCCAATTTGGCTTCGTTTGAAGCTGGCTTTGTCGAATCGACTTTGCCAAGCTGTTTGATGTATTTGAGTAAGGCGTCATGGTCGGCCGAGTTTGCCTTCCAGCCTTTGTAATTGACCATTCCGTCGGAGTCGACGTACTTTTGCAAAAGCGTATGATAGGATGAGTGATCAATCTCTTTAAACGAGACGCGTTGATTTACTGGCCACTTTTGGCCGACAATTTTGTTCTGGCCAAAGATCGTTCCAGCGTTGATCATGACCGCCACGACAACCACCAACAGGATTGATACGTTTGCAATCACACTCACTTTTTTCTCCATGAAAAAGTTACATCATTTTTTGGCGATGCCGTTTACGCCAATCCAGGTCCTTTAACAGGTTCAGCACCGCCCTGGTCGTCGCTGACTACAAATTGAAATCCAGAATGGTTGAAGTCGAACTCAAATTCTCAATTCCGGCCCCCGACGACTTTCGACGACGACTTTCAAAATTCGTCGTTGGTCCGAGCGTAGTTTCCCAGCAAAGAGACGTGTACTTCAATCACAGCTTACAGGATTTTGCAAAAATAGATCTTGCTCTGAGAATTCGTGAATCGGACGACGAATTCTGCGTCACTTTTAAGGGCCCAAACCGCGACAAACAGGCGAAAATTCGCAGCGAAACGGAGTTGTCGCTTGAAGATTCAACCGCTGCCAAAAAAATGAAAGCAATCTTTCTTGGATGTGGTTTTTTTGAAGAAGCCGATGTGGTCAAGCGTCGTGAATCGTTCGAAATCGAGTTGGAGGGTCAACCGGTCCAAATCTGCATCGATGAAGTTGACGAACTTGGATCGTTTGTGGAATTGGAAATGCTGGTTGACGATTCATCGCCAGGACAAGCGTCGCTCGTCGCACCGGCGAAGGCACAATTATTGAAGTTCGCCAATGAGTTAGGGTTGGCTAATCCGATTACAACTTCTTATCTGGATCTGTTGCTGCAAAAGCGCGGACAACGAGCCTGCGAATTTTAAACGCCGTGAGCTAACTCTTTCGTCCGGTCTCGAAGGAATTGAGGCTGCCTGTTAGGTTAGGGAGATGGCTAACCCAAATCCTGGCGGCGACTCTGAAACAGCTAACCCGTTGACAACTTCAATTTCGTCGAAAAGTGGGTTCAATTTTGGCTTGATGGCGCTTTATCAAGTCCTGGTGCGGACCGGTTGGATCTTCAAAACCGAGAGCATCATTATGCCGGCCGTGCTCGACTTGATCGGTGGCCAAGGCTGGCTTCGCGGGTGTTTGCCGATGCTGAATCGGTTTGGTCAAAGCATTCCTCCCCTGTTGATCTCAGATTGGCTTCGCAATCGAAAGATCAAAAAGTGGGTGCTAGCCGCGGCGACGATCTTGATGGGAATCTGTTTCCTGATGTTGTCGCTGGTTTGGTGGGTTTCGGGCGGTACTCCAAGTTGGTGGCTGCCAATCGTGTTTCTCTTCATTTACGGCATCTTTTTTGCGAGCGTTGGAATTAACCAGCTGGTTTTCAGCACGATGATCGGCAAACTGATTTGGACGCAGCGGCGTGGTCGCCTGATGCTGATTTCGACCACGTTGGGTGCCGTCAGCGCGATTTCTTTCGCCTGGATATTGCTCAACCTGTGGTTGGGTGAAACAAGCGGCAATTTCGTGTGCATTTTTGCGTTTACGGGTTGTGCCTTTTTGTGCGCGGGCCTGCTGACGGTATTTTTGAAAGAAGAGGAAGACACTCCAACAGGCACCAAACGGACGGCCGTGGAGCTTTTCCGGTTGTCGATCGCGACGTTGGCGATGGATAAGAATTTTCGTCGGCTCGCCATCATGGCCAGCTTATTCGGGATGTCGATGACGTTGTTTCCGCATTACCAGGCTTTGGTGCGCGGCGAATCCAAACTCGGCCTGACTGCGATGATACCTTGGCTGATCGCGCAAAACATTGGTGCCTCATTGTTCGCCATTCCAACAGGTTGGGCTGGCGACCGATTTGGTTACCGCATTGTGTTGCGGACCTTGATGCTCGCGATTTGTATGATCCCGATTTTCTCGTTGGTTCTGGCACGAATGGGCGCAACAGGACAACCCTTGTTCATTTTTCTGTTCTGCCTGATTGGGCTGACGCCGGTGACAATGCGGGGATTTTTCAATTACACTTTGGAAATCGTCAAAGAGAAGTACCATCCACGCTATTTATCGACACTGGGTCTGTGCATGGCCGCGCCCGCGATTCTGACGTCGAGTTTGCTGGGAGCGATGATTGATTGGTTTGGTTTTGAGCCCATCTTTGTTTCAGTTGCCGCACTCGTGTTTGTGGGCTGGCTGTTGACGATGGGTCTGGAAGAGCCACGACATAAATAGGTCGGAATTCGGAGGTAGGTGACACGGTCAACTGCCAACTCCTACACTCCGATGTCTTGGTTCCAAACGTCGGGGAACTTTTCTTCAAACTCCTGCATGAGCGACCGGCATTCCTGGCTATCAACAACATCGACTTGCACACCGCGGGATCGCAGGAGATCTTCTTCACCCATGAATGTGCGATGTTCACCAATGACCACTCGCGGAATTTTGTACAGCAAGATGGCGCCACTACACATCGGACAGGGAGACAAAGTTGTATACAACGTACATTCACGATAAAAACCGGCCGGTTTGCGTCCAAGGTTTTCGAGCGCATCCATTTCTCCGTGGCGAATCACACTGCCTTGCTGCACTCGTTGATTGTGACCGCGTCCGACAATTTCGTTGTTATGTATGATGACCGACCCAATCGGAATTCCTCCGGCAGCATATCCCAAACGTGCTTCAACTAACGCAGCGGCAAGGAATTCATCCATTTTGCTGTACCTTTTCCTGGTTTCTGGTATCCAAGTTTATCCGCTTGGCCCTTTTTAGATAGCGAATCTTTAAAAAGTGCCACATTCGTTGACAGTTATGAGAATGCGTCGATAATTGCAGGTCAAATTAATAACTCGTGTTTTGGGAGATTCGAAAAATGTTGTTGAAATCTGGTTTTGTGTTTCTTGCCTGTTTCGGTCTGATGTTGACCACAGGTGGCGACGATGATCTATCGGGCATCAAGTGTATCGTCAATGGCGACCATGCAGCGACCAAGGATGCCTCTGCAAAACACATGGACGGTGAAGTTTATTTTTGTTGCGAAGATTGTGTCAAAATGTTTGAGGAAGATTCCTCCAAGTTCGAAGTGAAGGCCAATCACCAAATGGTTCTGACCGGACAATACGTTCAAAAGGGGTGCCCTTTTTCAGGAAATGCCCCGAATGAAAAATTTGTTACCGAAGTCGGTGGTGCCGAAGTTGGCTTTTGCTGTTCCGGGTGTCAAAGTAAAGTTGAGTCCGCAGCCGATGTTGCTGCCAAAGCCAGTCTTGTCTTTACGAAGGCTGCTTTCGAAAAAGGCTTCGAAAAGGACAATTTGAAAGACGTCAAATGCTTGTTCATGAAGAAAAAAGACGCCTTGAAAGAACACGCAGTTGATTATCGCGAAGGCAAAGTATATTTCTGCTGCAAGAACTGCCCCAAAAGATTCTCCAAGGACCCTGCCAAGTATGCCGCGCTGGCGAACCACCAATTGGTGAAAACGGGTCAGTACGCTCAAAAGGCTTGTCCGATTTCTGGCAACCCGGTCGATGAAGAACAGTCGGTTGAAGTCGGCGGTACAAACGTAACGTTTTGTTGTGGTAATTGCGTCAAGAAAGTCAACGACGCGGCCGATGACGCTGCGAAGGCTGAATTGGTATTCGCCGACAAGGCATTCGAAAAAGGATTCGAAAAGAAAAAGTAAACCCAAACAGTTTATCGAAGCGATATTTCAAACGCCCGGCAACTTGAGTTGCCGGGCGTATTTTTTTGGAGACAGGAGACCTTGTTGTGGAGACGAACGCAGAACGAAACAACCTACTTGTTGTAGGCGGCTTCTTCATGTTCCGGGATTCCCAGTAACTCGGGATCGGTTGTGTTTTCACCTTCGATTACAGGAATCGGTCGAAAGTCAAACCACTCGCCAAGTGCCATTCGATTGTCGGCCGGAATCAACAATCCAGCCCCGAGATTGAAAATGGAGCCCATCCAAACCTCCGATTCCCTGGAGATTTTCCCGTCGCTCACAATAATGTCGAATTCAATTCCGTAATGAATCCTGCCCGAAACTCGACTGCCAACCAGTTTGCCTTGGTAAACATAGACCATGCCTTTGAGTTCATCGTCCAACGATTTCGCGGAATCTGTAATCAGATAGTGGGCGATCCAACGTTCTCCTTCTTCGACCGGGATGAAACCAACTGGAGCGTCTTTTAGTTCGGCCGGATCCTCGTCAGGCACTTGGCGACTCATAAAGATCCCGCTCATCACCCGCGGCGTAAATAATTGGGATGTCGCGATGGGAGCCCTTTTGATCTGCAAGGTAATAAACAACGAGTCGTCATCGACTGGATCGTCCCATTTCAAACGCGTTCCATCGGAGTTGGAAAGCCAGACATCCAGGTTGGCCGTCCGGTAATAGCCACCATTGAACAATTTCGGATTGCGTTCATCATTCCCGCGGTAATAGACGCCACCGAGTCGCTTGGGATGTCGGCGCCGCGGTGGTACGGGTCGCTTACTGGCCGGACCGTAATTGCCTTCTGCGCGTTCACCGCGCAGCTCGGCAATCGTAAGTTCCAGTTGTTCAATTTGTGAGTTCGTGCTTTGGACAGCGCCGAAATGATACATTCCAAAACCAATCGCAATGAAGGCCATTAGTCCAGCGAAATAATGAAGGTAGCCGATTCGTTCCGGTCCTTTTTTGGGTCGGGCCATCTGATCCGGTTGGGTCGGGCTCTTGCGAACTCGTGACCTCTTAATTCGCTCGGTAATGACGATACACAAAAGAAATACGACCAACGGAAATCCCAAAAACTGAAGATATTTGCCGTCCCGTTCGTAAGCAGTTCGAAGCGGGTCGAAATATCGATGGAAGTATCTCGAGATCGTTGCCGAAAAACCTGATTCGCCAGGGGCCAGGACCTCAGGCCAATCTGAACCCTGAGAAATCCATTCGCGGAAGACTTCAATTTCGGCTTGGCTTAACGGCGTTCCCTCGTTGGGCATCCGGTACGCTTCGTCGTCGGAAATGATGCGTTGGAAGAGTTCACTTTGTTGTGGATCGTTTCCAAGGATGGTGTTGCCCGTGTGGCCTCCGGCTTCGCTGAGAGTTTTTGATTCAAGGTTCAATCCTGCTTCAGTGATATTCGAGTCGTGACACCTAAGACATTTGCGTTGCAGGATCGGCCAGATTTGCGTCTGAAAATTGATCCCAACGGGGGAGTCGTCGGCTTCTCCAACATCTTCAATCGCGCCATCAACCCGCAATACGATCGCCAGGCAGACCAACACAAAACAAGCGGGCTGCAGCAATCGAATCATCATACGGGTTGAGTCACTTTTGTTGGTCTAAGCTCGTAAACACATATTTTGGCGACAAAAATGCGATCTTTCAACAATCTGGGGCATTTGTCATAATCCGTCTGTTGTACATGAGATTAACAACTTATCGCTCAAGGATGAACGGTGCGCATCTTTTTTTCTGTTGGAGAACCCAGTGGCGACCTGCATGCCTCGAATCTGATTCGTCATCTAAAAGCCCGAAACCCAAATATCGAATGTGTTGGCTATGGCGGACCCAAGATGCAAGAAGCGGGATGCAAACTCCATTTCGACCTCACGCAGCTGGCAGTGATGTTTATCTGGGGAGCACTAAAAAAGATCGGTCAATTCCGACAGCTCGCAAATGACGCCGAAAAATTCTTCAAGTCAAACAAAGTCGATGCCGTCGTGCTGATCGATTTTTCCGGGTTCAACTGGTGGATTGCCAAGCGGGCAAAAAAGCAGGGGATTCCGGTGTTCTTTTACGGCGTGCCCCAGATGTGGGCGTGGGGTGGCTGGCGAATCAAGAAAATTCGCAAATGGGTCGATCACGTATTATGTAAATTGCCTTTCGAAGCGGACTGGTTCGAAAAACGCAATTGCCAGGCGACTTATGTGGGCCATCCATTTTTTGATCAACTGAGTGCGCAAACTTATGACGAAGAATTTGTCGAATCGTGTAAGCAACCTCACGAAAAACTCCTGACACTGCTGCCCGGTTCACGAAACCAGGAAGTTGAAAATCACTTACCGATGCTGCTGTCGGCTGCCAACATCGTCAAACAACAAGTGGAAAATGTGCGGGTCGCAGTCGCCTGCTTCAACCGAAAACAGTTTGCGCGGGCTGAGGAGCTGTTGGGAGAGCATGAGGTCGAGGCAGACCTCTATCTGGAACGAACTCCCGAGCTGATGAAGGGGGCGGATGCGTGTATCGCCTGCAGCGGCTCGGTTTCCTTGGAGTTGCTTTATCATCGCAAGCCAACGGTTATCGTGTACAAGCCCAGCTGGCTGTACATGTTGATGTGTCCGTACTATCTCAAAGTGAAATTCATCACGCTGGTCAACCTGATTGAGACCGATGAAATTGGGGCGACATCCGGGAAGATTTACGATCCCGATGCCCCTGAAGCGATTCCAACCGTGATGCCGGAGTATTTGACCCCGGTCGATCGATCCGCTGATATGGCTGCCCACGTGATTGGCTGGTTCAAGAATCCAGAGACTGCAGCCGAAAAATCTGCCAAGATGGACGAGTTGGCGACGAAGTACGCTCTTCCGGGTGCTACGGAACGGGCGGCCGATTACATCCTGGACGCAATCTCCCCCTTAACCTATCGGCGAATCAATAAGAGCGAGATTCCAGCGTTTTCGTTGGAGCTTTTGGACCAAGCCGCCGAAACCGTGTTTGTCGAACCCGCGAGCGACAAAAAAGCCGCTTGAGCAATTCTGGTCGTTGAATTGTCTCGGCCTTCATGGAACAACCGCCTTGGTTCGCTAGAATAATTCAGTCATTTCTACAGGTGGAGTCTTTCAGTGCTGTTTCAAGAGCCACGTGCGACGGCGTACGACTTTAGTTTTTCGTTCCTGGGTTTTCCGGTTCGCGTTCACCCGGCATTTTTTATTATGCCTGTTATCTTGGGCGGCTCCGTTTTTTCAATGGCGGAACAGCTCGAAGTTAACATCGGAGTGACGTTGCTGGTTTTGGTCGTTGTCTTTTTTATCTCAATTCTGGTTCATGAACTGGGTCACACGTTTGCATTTCGGATGTTCGGGATTCCGTCTCGAATCCTGCTCTACTGGATGGGCGGCTTGGCGATTCCGGATTCAGGTGGTTCCTGGTCGATCCGGTCGAAACAAAGTCTGACATCGAATCAACAAATCCTGGTTTCATTGGCCGGTCCTTTTTTTGGATTCTGCCTTGCTGGCGTGTTTATTGGTCTCGTGTATTTGTTGGGTGGCGAGATCAAGGTTCTGACTGGCAGCTTCATGCCAACGCTCGTCCCGGATTTGCGCAATACAAGTTTAGCAGGTAACGGGGCGATGTTTATTTTCTTATTTATGGGCATGTGGGTGAATGTATTCTGGAATGTCTTAAATCTGGCTCCCGTTTTTCCGCTGGACGGCGGTCAGGCTACACGCGAGTTGTTGAACCAGTTCGATCCGAGTAATGGGATTCGCTATAGTCTTATCGCTTCAGTCGTTGCGGCAGCGCTCATCGCAGTCTACGCACTGAGCATTGGCGATCATTTCATTGCATTCTTCTTTGGCTACATGGCGTATATCAATTATCAATCACTCAGTTCTTTTGGCTCCTTTGGTGGGCGGGGGCCTTGGTAGGTGCGACATGCGCGAACCTTGGATGCAGATTGGTCTCTGTTGAAAGTGGATTTGCGCAAGGATGAATATATTCTTACTCTTTAGTGATACCAATCATGAAAGACGGTTCTCCAACGAACCAGTTTCGTCTTTTGCCGTTGTCGCGAGAAATGTTTGCGGCGATGGACTCCGTTGACCGTTTCACCAAGTTTTGTGGAGCCCATATAAAGCCAGAGCAGTTGACGCATCTTCGCCCGCTGGTCGAGCAATCGCTGGCATTCTACGACAAGATTGCCGCGGTAAATCCCTGGACCGGGTACCTGGCAATCGCTGATAATATCAGCGAATTTAAAGGTCCAGCGATCGTGGGCCTTGGCGGTTTCAAGGGTAATCCCGACGCGGAATCCGCGGTTGAAATCGCGTATCACACCTTGCCGGAATACGAGTCGCGAGGGATCGGTACTCGCCTGGCCGCAGAACTCGTTAACGTGGCCAAAAGTGGCCCGGACGTGCAGCGTGTGATGGCTCATACACTGCCAAAACGTAACGCGTCGTGCCGGATCCTCGAGCGAAACAATTTTGAATGCGAAGGCGAAGTTGAAGATCCGGATGACGGAACGGTTTGGCGTTGGCAACTACGGGTTTGAATCGGGCTGATAGGGTCGGCTACTTACGGCTGAACCGATCAACGAAACAGGTCCGCGTTCATCAAGATGTTTGCCGACTAGTTTTGTTGATGGGTTTTCAAAAAGGCGCGCAACGGCATCGCAAATTGACTGAATGGGTTGTTGTTTGAAAAAAAACCAAATTTTTTTTCAATTTTTTTTTACGATGATGAATTCGTTGGTGACAAAATAACGAATTGACTGATTCAAAGTGCATGACGCCAACTTATTTCTAGCGCATGAAATTTATTGGTACAGTTTTTTTTCGCAATTGTGGTGTGTAGAGCAGCTTGACTACGATTTGAAGTGTCAAAAGTTTCGATTTGATACAATTCACGCGTCGAAAACAAATCCAGGCGTACGACTCACCCAATACCGCGATGTTGTCCCACGCGTTCAATTTTTTGCCTGAATCTCGAAAAAAAGTTCCATTTTTTTTTGACGTCATCAAATCGATAGTTGTTTCGTCAGTTTGTGCATTGAAGTTCTCCGGATTCAATTGGTTTATAAATCGCATTTTTGGACAAACTATTGCCAAGTTCATAAAACTTAACAACTTGGTGCAGACGAAATTTGGGAAAACGGCGTTGTTAAACAGTACAATTCGTTTTGCGAATACGTTTTGCGTTAGATAAATAATGAAATGGCGAAGCCGCGCAGTGAAAATTTTTTTGCAAAACGCAAAAACAATGTTGAATTAATCGAAGAGTTTTCTAAAACTTAACGCGATGGAGTCCGTCAATCAAATCAGGAATAACTACTCACGTAATCTCTTGAAGGTTCGAACTTAGTTTTCTTTCACTTGAGTTGTATGTGGAACGGTTGTACCTGTTTATGAATGGTTCGATCTCGGAGATCGACAGGCGGAACTGCCATTCGAAACTATTAACTAGTTTTTGGTTTTTTTTCTCGAATGGTGACTGTCCTTGGCTTTTGATTTATTGTTGCGTCATGCAGATGCAAAAGCTGAGTTAGCTCACCAGGTCTATTTATGGAGGACGTCCTGTGGCCAAAAAGAAGAAAGCTGCTAAGAAGAAAGCTAAGAAAAAAGCTACGAAGAAAAAAGCTACGAAGAAAAAAGTAGCGAAGAAGAAAGCTAAGAAAAAAGCTACAAAGAAGAAAGCTAAGAAAAAAGCTACAAAGAAGAAAGCTAAGAAAAAAGCTACGAAGAAAAAAGCTACGAAGAAAAAAGCTAAGCGACGTGTAGCCAAAAAGAAGAAGTAGGCTTTTGTGCTTGCGTCTTGATGAAACAACGAGAAAGGGCGACTCCATCTGAGCCGCCCTATTTTTTTGCGCGTTGGGCAACGGAAGGGCCGATACGTTGCCAACAGACGGAATCAAGAGCAGCTATTTTCGGCCAAATTGCTCAACGGTTGCACCCTAGCCCAAAACAGGCAATTGGGCGACGACCGGCTTGTGGGCGGCCGTTTCAGCCATGTTCTGGCACAGCTGAAACGCGATCTTCTCCAAAAAAGGCCCGACGTTGGGATCATCAAAATTGGCCGTCATCTGGCCCTTGTCACCCCGTTCACGTAACTGGATGTTGATAGGGATTTCACCAAGAAACGGAATCTTTGCCTGCTGAGCGTATTCCTTTGCTCCGCCTTTTCCAAATATGTCGTATCGCTTGCCGTTGTCGGGGCAAATGAAGCTGCTCATGTTTTCGATTAAACCAAGAATGGGAATCTTGACTTTCTCGAACATGCCAACCGCTTTGATGGCATCGATCAAAGCGACTTCTTGCGGAGTACAGACAATGACGGTGCCTGTTATGGGCAGTAGTTGTGAAAGGCTAAGTGCAACATCGCCGGTGCCCGGCGGCATATCGATGATCAAGTAATCCAGATCCCCCCAGGCAACGTCTCGCACAAAAGTTGTTACCGCGGAGTGCAGCATTGGGCCGCGCCAAATCACTGCTTCGTCCGGCGGCACCATGAAGCCAATGCTCATCAACGGGATACCGTCAAAATCAAGCGGTCCGATTTTCTCGCCGACCTTGCTGACTTGACCTCGCACACCGGTAAGATGCGGAACGCTTGGGCCGTACACGTCGGCATCCATCAAGCCGACTTTTGAACCGGCTCTTTTGAGTGCCAATGCCAAACAGATTGCTGCGGTACTTTTGCCGACGCCACCCTTCCCCGATCCCACAGCGATGACGGCTTTGGCTGTCAATCCGACTTGACCTTTTGGTTGTGCGGGCCGTAAATGTTCAACCACCTCGACGTCAAAATTCAGCTCGCCGAATTCCGCTTCGAGCTTCTGTTTTACGGTATCGTGAAAACGCTCCTTCAATGCCCAACAAAAAGACGTGAGCCCGACGGTCACGGTGATCTTGCCGTTCAACTCGCCGATGTCATGAATTTGTTTTGAGCCGCCGATGGCACGACCTGATTCCGGATCTTTGATGTCTTTTATTGCAGCGCGAATCTTTTCTTCAAGTTCTGGATTGAAGTTCATTCCTTATTCCACGTAGGGTGAAGTTGTTGTCACGGGTTTCCAGGGCAAATCGATTCGAAAACGTTCTTCCAAAGTACGATTGGCAAGAGGGTTATTTTGAAAATGACGCACGGCCAAATCCTCAATGCGTTTAACTTGAGAGGTCGACCAGAATATGTCGGAGAATCCAACCGCACGAATCGCGAATTCCCAACCGTGAAGTTTGTGGCTTCCGACTGCCAAAAGCCCTAAATCATACGGACTGTTGTTCAGCTTGGCGAATTCCCGGCAAAACTTGGCGATTTTCGAGTCAGGGATTTCGACGATTGCCATACTTCCGGGACGAATGGCAGCTTCGGCGATCAAGTCGTCAATGTCTAGGGCCCAAGTCGTTCGAAACGGCCAATTTTGGCGACGAATTGAATTGGACCAGGTATTGGTCTGCGTGAGTAAAATCAGGTTTCGCAATTCAATCACTGTCGTCAGCCTCCTGAAAAGCCGAGGAGTCCACGAATTCCTGTTCCGGGCTCTCGACACTGTCGCCAGGATCAAACTTGAGCTGTCGCAGCCGCCTCAAGAGTTTCGGGCGGCTGACCCCAAGTAGTTTGGCAGCCTTGGATTTATTGCCCTTTGCATGTTTCATGGCTCGCAGGATCAACTCGGTTTCGATTTCCTGCAAATAATCATCGAGCCGAATTTGCGTTTCGATAGGGCGGCCGATTTCAAGTGCCCGGCTGGCCTGTCGTAAATTCTCGGGCAGGTCATCGAGAACGATTTTTCTGCCGTTGGCCACGTTGGCCGCTGCCCGAATGTCACGTTGCAGCTGATCGATATTCTGGGGCCAATCAAACTGTTGAATCAGTTGCATGGCCGCCGCAGAAAATCCCGCGAGTTGTTGGGTGCGGTTGGCGTTGATGTCTTCGAGAATGGACTGGGCCAGAATCGGCAGATCCCCTGCTCTTTCGGTAAGCGGGAGCAATTCCAGTGAAATCGTGCTGAGGAAACCGGCCAAGCCACGGTGGAATTTTTTTTGATGGGCAAGTTTCATCAACGGCTGGCTGGACGTTGAAATGATCTGTAGCGAGAATCCAGCTAACGTAACAAATCCCCATAATTCCGCCTGCCCAACTTCAGAAAGTCGATCAACATCGAGCAACAACAGACAGTCTGAGGAATCGGCGGAACGAACTTCTCGACTTTTGGCCAATCCAAGTTCTTTGATATTTCTTTGGATCAATTCCTGGTCTGCAAGTTCGCAATGCAGTGGAATTGGCGGGTTCGAATTGGGTCGCCGCTCGTTATCAATGGCACGGGCAAGATGTTCGCGGCCGCTCCCCGACGGGCCGTGAATGAGGACGTCTGCATTCGAGCGGG
>JAHEJI010000281.1 GCA_024638965.1 Planctomycetaceae bacterium | reverse complement strand
GGATTCGTCGGATCGATCCATTTCTTTGAAAATACAATCTCACCATTTTTTTGTGCAAACGCGATTGTTGACGTCAAGCCGATAGCGACTGAAATTATCAAAATCGATTTGAGTTTCATTTTTCCGTTCCTTATTAAATTTTTTCTAGCAAAATGAAATGAAACAAATGCAAATGGCAAAGTTCTGCAGTTGCTGGTACCTTGAATCAAGAAAATGTGCGAGTCAGCACGACAATGGCGCAAAACAACACGTTGGCTCCATCCGCGTTTAACCAACATTCGTCGTTTTGATCACACGGAGTTCGAAACATCTCAAATGTGCAAATCGAATGCCGACCCCATTTGGACGATTCACGATTGCTTTGGAGTTGATTCCAGCACCAGGTGATTCATGGCGCGAAACATTTCTTTTCTCAGGGACTCTCCCGCAAACGATCCGCTATCCCGGACGCGTCTAAAAACGGGGAGTTATTGGGCAGGGAGGCTCGCTCGAATTCGGCGAATTCCGATGCTCAAAATTGTCTCGTACCGGCGTCATTTGCGGGAAAACAGCCGTTTGATGGAACCCTCGGAATTCTTAATTCGCTAAGGTCTAAATTGGTAGGGCACACGGTCTGTTTTTCCAGGTTCAATCGAGCGAAAATCTGTCTTTTAAATTGAAGTTGTTTTCAAAAGGGATCACCCGATGAAGGTGCAATGGATCATTACGAACGTTACTTTTCTAGCCTTGCTCCTTTTCGTGAGCTCAACTCCCGCAGTAGCCCAAAAAAAGTCGCCGGAACAAAAACCTGGTTACGACAAGTCCAAAGACGTGGGAGCCAACGCGCCCAAAGGTGCCGATGTGCCATTTGACGGATCCCAGCAATCAATCAAGGCGAACTGGGAAATGTGGCCTAAGTCCAAGATGCCGATCACATGGTCTCTGGTCGACAATCCCGATGGCAATGGCAAGGTCCTGATGACCAATGGCGGAAAACGTTGGGGCACGCACGATCTGGTCACCAAGAAGAAATACACGGATTTTGAAGGTCACGTTGATTTCGTGATGATGGGTCAACGAGGAGACGACAAGGTCGAGGGTTATGCCAATAGCGGCGTCTATTTGCAGAATCGGTATGAACTCCAGATTGAGTCACCCAAAGGAAAAGACGCGAAGGATCCATACAGCTGGAAGATTGGCCCTCATGGTATCGGGGCGTTCTGTATGGAGCGCGTACCAGACGTGAACGCCTGGCGCCCCAATGGCCAATGGCAATCCTTCCACTTTTTGTTTACCGCGGCGCGATGGGAAGGCGACAAGGTTATTGAGCCCGCGCGGGCAACGGTATGGTGGAACGGTGTGAAGATTCATGACAATGTACAGATCAAGCACGCCAACGGTGGCGTTGCTGTCGGCCCCAGTCCTGAAGGACTTAAGCTGCAAGAGCACGGCCAGGATGTACGTTTCCGTAACATCTGGATTTTTGACCGCTCTGCTAAACAGAAAAAAGATCTGAAGAAGCCAGAGAAATTAGAAATTCGGCACTCCATGCTTGGGTACCGGGATACGCTGGTTTTCTATTTGTTCAAGAAGCAACGATTGATCCTGGTAATGTCGATCGACAATAAAGATGAGACCTTTCCAGTCACCGGCCAAGTCCACCTGTTCGATCAGGAAACCAGCGAGGAGGGGTTAAAGAAGTGGATCAACAATCAGCACTCCGACGGACTATTCCCTGACGTCCCGAAACCCCTCACCACTAAAAACCTTCCGAAAGGATTCTGTAAAGTCACTTCCTTCAAACAAACAGGCACGAGTAAGAATCCTGGTCCGCGTAAGGCGACGTATAAAGACTTCAAGTTGACGTTTTCGATAAGCGCGCAAAACATCCGCAAAGGATTCAAAATTCCCGCGTTCTCCGATACGGCCGGCGTTCACGTTGAAAGCAAGTAGACCAATGGGTTATGCCCGAATCCGATGAGTTACGTCCCGAACCGGTCAGCGCACGAGAACGGAACCAAAACTGGCCCAGTATGACAGCGTCCAGACAGCCAACGGCACCCTTGTTTCAATCGATTCTGCAGGTTTGAATCTGAACCGGCGGTCAACTCACATCGTCAATTCTAGCCTTCGGGGCATTTTTCGACACTGAATTGATCCCTTTTTTCATGGCTGTGCTGCCAGCGTACGCTTCACCAGTGCCAATGACCTGGCGGTTCTTAGCTTTCAACACAAAGTAGTGCTTGCCCGCCTTGTTTTTCATCTGCTGGAACTGATTGGTGTCGGCGGCATTGGTTTGCACGGATGCGATTCCCTTTTTTGCTGTGACCTTGGAAGCATACATCTGGCTGGTCAAAACAACTTCGCCGTTAGCGGCGAGCAGATTAAAAAAAAACTTTCCGTTCTTGGCTTTGTTGAGCTGAAATTTCGCTGGCATGGTGGGCCTCCCTTCATTCTGGAAATAACCGGAGTTTACTGCTGAACACCATTTTTGTCAGCAGGATCACTGCCGCCTGAAGTCGTCGGGGATCAGCGAAAGCGGTCAGATACTCGGCGACCGATAGGCTTTAGACGACCAGCAAGCAAGGTTCAATAACGAATCAGCGATTGAAATCTGCGGATCAAGTCTTCATTACTCTTGAAAAAAACAACCAAGCTGGGCCCCGGCTTTGGCTACTTTGTCGCCAATTGGTCGCCAATTGGTCGCGTCTTTGCGTGAGCGATCGAAGATAGCTCGGACGAAGTAGTGCCTAACCTGATGTCGATTGCGCTATCGGACAGACCCTCCATGCTCACACCGTCACGCTACTGTTGTCCGAAAGCGCTTACGCCGAACCAAACCAAAGCGAGAGTTGCATGTTCAAAAACATCGCGAGTTAGTCTACCAATATTTCCGCCTCGCGGTTGCCAAGGGGCGCAGTCTGGGTGGGCCGTCGTTTACGCAGGGCGAAAAGAACCTGTTGGCCGGGGCCGGAGGGACAACGCTGTCCGGCCGCCAAGGC
>JAHEJI010000195.1 GCA_024638965.1 Planctomycetaceae bacterium | reverse complement strand
GGTTCAATTGGTCTCAGTCGATTTGCTGGCAGGTCCTAGTTCTTTGACATCGTCTTCGAGTTGGGCAGTCTGAGGTGTGACCAATCCCATTTCAACTTCAAACCCTCGGAGCGCATCTTCCGCTTGTGCCTTTTCCATATGCTCTTCGCGTTCAATGTCGACCATGCCTTCCTCGCTCAAGTCCGCGGCGACCCGAGCCTTGCCACGATTCAGAGAGATCCTTTCTTGAATCACTTGTTCGATTTGACCAAAATCAGTCGTCACATCAAAATTGAAATCTTTGGCCAGTTCCGCCATTTCTGCTTCTGCACGGCTCATTTTCAGTTCAGCATCGTAGCCCTGGATCTTTTCACGAATACTACCAAGCTTTCCCATCGCACTTTTTATCTTGCGAATGTTGTTGCTGTAGGATTTTTCGTGCATCGCCAGTTGTGCTTCATTCTCAGCCAACTCTGCCTTGGCCTTGTTCAGTTCAACCGCAAATTTGCCGGCCGTCTCCCGGTCGCCGGCGGACAAATATGACTTAACTTTCAATTCGAGCTGTTCGATGTGGCGTTTTTCGTTGACAACCTGACGCGACACGCGTTCGACCAGACCACGATATTGTTCCAACCCTTCGCGACCGCCCTTCATTTCTTCGACGGCTTTGTCGTATTCGTATTGCATCTGTGCAATCGGGTCTGCCGTCCAGAAGAAGTTAGCGAGCTTGTTAACTTGGGCTGCGATCGCATGCCAAAACTTACCAAAAATCATCTCGGATTACCCCACCGAAAAAACGTTAAATCGATAGACGCTGCTCGAACTCACAAATGCCAAACGGTGAAAATCGCCATCCAGTGTCTGGAATTCGTTCATCAACTCGCCGACTTGTTCGCGCCGAACCGGAAAGAGGCGCATCCTTCCGATTTCAACGATGCCAAACGAAAACTCGTTTGTCGTGCAGCTCTATTCTACCGTTGTCTGATCAATTGCAACACAGCCAGCCGGGATCAAGCGGCGGACAGCGCCAAGTTGTACCTATTGCACGAGAATTTGTTGCTGTTAATGCAACTTCTCCCGAGAATGGGAAAGGTTGCCACGAAATGGCGGATGAGGGTCGTTTGCACTGCCTTTTCACGACTTGGCGATTCAGTCAGCAGGCCGGCTACGAAAATCCGGTGGCGACTACACTTTCCAAGGGTCTCGCATATTGGGAATCAAAAACTCTCCGGCTGCGATATCGTCAATCAGTTCTTCTCGTAACGGATCCCACTTTATCGTTCGCCCGACCCGCATCGCGATGTTATTCAAATGACAAATCGTCGCCGTGCGGTGGCCAATCTCGGCCGTTGCCATCGGCGATTTGCGGCTCAATACGCAATCAATAAAGTTCTGATGATGACCGGGACTTCTCCCCAGACGAACTTGAAATTCCGTGGGAATTGGATCGTCAACACCAACTGGTTTTCCGTCTCGAACGTTTTGAGGCAACCACTCGGGGTTTGACGCGGTCAACGCACCACCGTGAATCGCCACAAACAACCAACCGTCGGCACCTTCAAATTTCAATCCGCGTGGACCTTTGGTCGAGCCAACCAGTTTGACACCGTTGGCATAGGTATTTGTAAATTCATAGTCCCAAAACGCGTCGTAGGGGCTGTCTTCGACCTGCAATCCAGACGCTTGAAATTCAACCGGTCCAGAATTGTCCTGTCCCAATCCCAGTTGAGCGATGTCGATGATGTGAGCTCCGCGGTCGGTCATTTCGCCACCACCGTAATTCAAGACAAAACGCCACCAAAAATGACAATACTCCTGCCGGAAATCAGTCGGACCCGTGGGGCCTTGCCACATGTCCCAGTTCAGATGTTCGGGCACCGGCTGCGATTCAGGACTGGACTTCGCGTTTCTCGCTTTAAGATGATGCTCCTGTTCGCAGGGCATCTGAATTCGAACGGTTTGAATTTTCCCGAGTCGTCCGTTACGAACCAATTCGGCAGCGCATCGGCAGTTGTTGTTGGACCGTTCGTGGCTTCCGCACTGCAAGATGCGGCCGGTTTGACGTGTGGCGTCGCGAATGGCTTTGCTTTCACCAAACGAGTTGGCCAAGGGTTTTTCGCAATAGACGTCCTTGCCGTTGCGAAGCGCCCTTACAGTTGCCACCGCATGCCAATGATCGGGAGTCGAAACGTGAAACGCATCGATATCCGAGCGAGCGATTAATTCGCGAAAATCTTCGCTACCCGTGCAGTCCTGGTTTCCATTGTGCTTGTTGATCTCGTCAATTCCCAGCTGCAAATGATTTTGATCGACATCGCAAGCTGCCACGAACTGAACCCGCTTGTCTTTCTGAAACTGACTGGAATTGTGCCGCCCCTTTCCTCCGCAACCAATGGCACCCATCACAATCCGATCGCTCGGCGGAATCGTGCCGCCAAGTCCGAGGGCCGACCCCGGTACGAAGTACGGTGCTGCCACCATCGCCGAAGCCGTTTTCAAGAATCGACGTCGAGTGTGATTTGCAGCCATGACAAGCTCCATTAAATAGTAAAAATGACTGGGCCGTTTTTTTCCTGTTGGAAAGAGGATCGGGCCGCATCATTATCATACTGTTCTATCTCCCGAGACTGTAGTATTCCAGCTGATTGGAAAATCAGTCGGTGGTCGTTAGCCCGGTGGATCGTGCACCTACACTTCTCACTGGGCAAAAGACTACGAATTCTGCTTAGATGCTAAATTCCGGGGGGTCTCTGAATTAATAAATCACAGTTCACAATTCACCATTAATTATTGACCGAGCGAATGGAGATCATTTCCCGCTGGCCGAGACCACTTGCTGAATAATTAATTGCGAATGGTGAATTGCGAATGGCTAATGCTTTATCCCAGCACTGATGGTAGTCACGTAGAATGGGTCGAACTCGCAAAACAACTTGGTGGGTCGTCGCAAACTCGATTGTTTGAAATACAAAGTGTACTCTGGCCGAAAGGACCGAAAACGAGTGAAGACCAGCATCACCGTTTGCTCGACGCCAGCCTACCGCCTGTGAGAAATGCGGGTTCGATGCATTATTTAACGGGTCTCTTCATTAATAAATCACAGTTCACAATTCACCATTAATTATTGATCGAACGAATGGAGTTCATTTCCCGTTGGCCGAGACCACTTGCTGAATAATTAATTGCGAATGGCTAATGCGGTAGTGGTTTTGGTGGAGGTTAGCGATTCCAAAATCATTCCCATCGCCGATCCCACCCGCCTCTGGATCGGCTACAATGCTTCGAATTAGATCGTCTTAGAAACCGAGGATATCATGTCAATTTCTTTCCCCGTTCGTTCTGCTCTGTTTTTGGCCTGTTGTCTAATGCCTGCCCTGATCGCTGCCCAAACACTCCAAGATGGAGAACGAATTCTGTTTTTAGGCGATTCAATTACGCAGGCCGGTGCGCAACCAAACGGTTATGTTTCGTTGGTACGTCAAGGAATTGAAAGCAATTTTCCCGGCAAGAACATCAAAGTCATTGGAGCGGGGATAAGCGGCAATCGGGTTCCGGACCTGCAAAAACGACTCAAGCGCGATGTATTGGATAAGAAACCAACACTGGCCGTGATTTATATTGGCATCAATGATGTCTGGCATTCACAATCGGGCCGTGGCACGTCGAAAGAGGACTACAAAACAGGTCTTTTGGAAATCATCGATCAAATTCAACACGGGGGAGCCCGTGTGATCGTGTGTACTCCCAGCGTCATTGGTGAAAAACACGATGGAAAAAATGAGCTGGACGAGATGTTGGAGGAATTCAGCCAAATCAGCCGCGATGTGGCCGCAGAAAAAGAGTGTCAGCTATTGGATTTGCGAAAGCAGTTCATTAACTACCTTAAGACCAACAACCAAGAAAACAAGGCTTCCAAGGTTTTGACAACCGATGGTGTGCACTTGAATGCGGCTGGAAATCAATTCGTGGCAAAACAGATGATCGGAGCCTTGAGAATGGAAACAAGCAAAACGACTGGTAAAGCGTTACGTCACGTCGTCTTATTCAAATTCAACGATGGCCTGGAAGAAGCGAAAATCAAAGAAGTGGTTGAAGCGTTTGCGGATTTGAAGAACAAAATCGACGTCGTGGATCGTTTTGAATATGGCTCTAACGTAAGTGAAGAAAATCTATCGCTGGGATTCACCCATTGTTTTGTGGCGACGTTTAAGTCGGCAGAAGATCGTGACGCCTACCTGCCGCATGAAGCTCATCAGGCGTTCGTAAAGCTGTTGGATGGAAAGATTGACAAGGTGTTAGTCGTGGATTTTTGGGCTGACGAATAAATCGCGTCGGAGTTAGCATTTATTGTCTGAAAATCGCATGTTTTACGCGGTACCCAAATTTTGTTGACGGGTTTTTTATGTAGTTTTGGATTAATGAGTTAGCGGATTCAAGCAAGACGATGACCTTTTAAAATCTGAGCAGCAGATAATAAAGAAAACCAGACTTTCAGAGGTCATTAAACCCAATGCGTTAATCGACAAGATTCAAAAAGACGTTTTTAGAACGGTTTGAAGGCCATATTGGACAGCGCCACGCTCGGCAAGAAAATTGTTAACCGCATGGGCATCGCCCAATTGCACTTACTTCACGGCGACCGGACAGCCTTCCCCCCCGACGACACGTGAAGGTCCGGGATAGTGAAACGAAAAGATTCTTTGCGGAATCAACAACCCTCACCCGACGCCGAGACGTCGACCTCTCCCAAACTTGGGAGAGTTTGGGTCCTAAAGTAAGTTCCATTGGGGCATCGCCCCGCGCGGCCCTAGCCTTTTATCGGGGCGGGTCCTGATTTCGAAACTAACCAAATAACGCCCGCAGACAAATCTGCGACCAAGTCTCAAAGTTGTCGATTTCGTTCATGATCTCAGAGATAGATTGGAAACCAGAGTTGACCAAGTCGTTTTCACGAGCTCGTACTTCGGGGCCGACGACGTCGAGTAAATGTACGACGCCCAAATGGACTTTGCCGACTGGATTGTCGTCGTCGTTGATCAAACCCACGCAGGCACTCTCGAAGGCTGTTTCAATGATCAATTCTTCGTCAAGTTCGCGCTGCATTCCCTGCTCATACGCAGAATCGGCAGATTCGTCGAGGGTAGAAATGTGTCCGCCAATGCCGACGCTCTTTTTCGCGTGCAAACGCGCTTCGCCTTGACCGCTCCCTCGCGTGTATTGAAACAAATGAACGGAATCGTCCGGCTCGGTATATCGGAAGACGCAATACGGAATCAACTGCTTGAATGACGGATCTTCTTCCATTTGGTCGCGGGGGAGATAACGCGTGAGTTGCGAGTCGAGCAAAGTTGAAAGATATTTTTCAGTGTCAGCGCAAAATCCTTGAAAGTATCCGCACTCCCTGAATGCGCTCGTCGGAACCACAAGAACTTGTTCTACCTGGACCGTCGGCATCGTGGACCTCCCTTTCTCATTGTTAACTGAACGAGAATTTTACGCCAATTTTTGGCAAATTGCGACCGACCGTTTTTTGCTCGGAAAAAGGCGAATTTCGCAAAAATGGGAAGCCGATTGTTTAACGCCCAGCCGCAGAGGCGCCGGCAAAATCCGGATCCAGCCGGCGTCTGCGGCTGGGCGGGAAACTAAAACATTCCGATTCAAAATTACAATGGGACCAACCCCATAACTACGACTACTCAAATCTTGAACGTTGAGCATGCTCCAGCATCGCGTCCGCTTGAGCGCGAGCGTTGTCGACCGATACTTCGGCGAACGAGTTTTCGGTTTCCCATACCACGACTTTGGTGACTTGCAGGTCGTAGCCTTCGACGGTGGACATCAGGTCCGGAGCAATTTCATACATCAGATAACGGGCCATATTTTCGGCGGTTGGGTTGTACGGCATGCGGTAGATGCGATTAGGTTCCACTTGCTCGAGTGCTTTGATCGCATTGTCATCTTCTGACCAGAGCAGGAATCCGTGATCCCAATGTTCGTCGATCCAACCCTTGAATAGTTTATTGATGACTTGAAAGTCGACGACGCGACCGAGTTCGTCAATTTCCTTGCCGTTGACATGAAACTGAACCACGTAATTGTGACCGTGAAAATTCGCGCATTTGCCCTCATGGCCCAGCAACCGGTGGCCAGCGCAGAATTTAACTTGCCGCATCACGGTCACGTTCATGTCGGTGTGGAACTCCGTAGTTTTGGATTCTGTCGATGGCGATCTTTGTCGCGCGTGGTCTTCTTCTCAAGATTCTTACCAAGAGCTTCAGTTAAGTCGACACCTGTCTGGTTGGCAATACAAATTAAGACAAACAAAATATCTGCCAGTTCGTCACCAAGTTGCTCTTCGGGCCGATTTTCCAGTTCGCTGGACTTAAAACTCTGCTCCCCATACGTTCGGGCCATGATCCGAGCCAGTTCGCCTACTTCTTCGACCAACTGAGCCAAATTTGTCAGCTCGGAGAAATATCGGACGCCAACTGACTTGATCCAGTCGTCGACACGTTGTTGAGCCTCTTTGATCGTAAGTTGTGACATTGGCCTGATCGCAATCGTAATGAATGGAGTTGTTTTGACTCAAGCGGCGAAGTGTATACTGTTAAATTCGGCGAGTGGCCGAGATTTCAGCAAATTTCAAGCGGTGAATCAGGATGTCTGACGAGACCATTGTGTTGTGCTTTCCCGTTCAACCCGAGCAGGTTGTGCGGATCCGCGAAAACTGCAGTGGCCGCCGCATTCTGGTGTCGAACCAAGATGATATCTCAAAAGATATTTTTGATGCCGATATTTTTTGTGGTCACGCCAAAAAGGAGCCTATTGAGTGGGCAAGAGTGACCGCTGCCGGACGGCTCAAGTGGATTCAGTCTACCGCTGCGGGTTTGGATCATTGTCTTTTCGATGAGATCATCGAATCAAACGTGATCGTTTCCGGCTGTTCGGCTCTGTTTGCGAATCAAGTTGCCGAGCATGCGATGGCTTTGTTATTTGGCTTACTGCGGAGTTTGCCGGTCTTTTATCGGGCCCAACAGAAAAAAGAGTTTGTTCGTCGCCCGACAGACGAGCTGTACGGGAAGACGATTGGAATTGTTGGGTTCGGTGGCAACGGGCAACGAATTGCCCAGGCACTACGTCCGGTCGCCGCAAAAATAGTTGCCACCGACCTTTTTCCGGAGTCGTGCCAGGGCGCTGCTGATGAAGTTTACCCAGCGGGGGAGCTAAGCAGACTTTTGTCGCAGTCCGATGTCATCATTGTGACTTTACCGCTCACGAAGGTAAACGAAAAACTAATCGGCGAATCCCAATTAGCCACGATGAAAAAAGGCGGTTATTTAGTTAATGTTGGCCGTGGTTCCGTCGTCGACCAAGCCGCTTTGATCGAGGCATTGAGATCTGGTCACCTTGCCGGAGCAGGTTTGGACGTGTGTGATCCTGAGCCATTGCCGTTTACCAGTCCTCTCTGGGAGCTGGAAAACGTGATCATTACGCCGCACGTTGGGGCTCAGTCAACAACCAGAGTGCCGATGACGGTTGAGCTGTTCTGCGAAAACCTGCGACGGTACGATCAAGAAACACCGCTTTGCAATCTCGTCGACAAAAACATCGGTTTTCCAAGGCCCGAAAATCGGGCTTCTACCAGTTCTTTAGATCGGTTTTGCGGTTCCAAACTGGAACCCGACGGGGCGACGCAAACTTAGTTTTCTTCAAAGTATTTTGGACTGAACTGGACGATTTCCAGCAGTCGCGAATAAGATAGACATAGTTGGCTGAATCAGTTTTGATGACAGAGTCGATTCTTCCGCTGTTGACCCAACTTAGGAATGAGAATCTTGGAACCTTTTTCGGGTAGAACCCTATTTCAAACGACCGGCGATGAACTTTCTCCGACCGTCACACGCGACGGCGAATTATCAGAGAATCAATGCGCTGAGCTGATCGAAGTCTATGAAGGCATCACGGAGGAAAAACGATTAAGTTGGACGACTCATCTACGGTTGCTTCGTCGATTGGGTTCTGGCGGTCAAGGAATCGTGTACTTGACCGAGCGGCGCGGCGCGGATGGTTTTTCTTTGCCGGTAGCCTTGAAAGTGTTTTCGCCAGAACGTTACGCGACTCCTAATCATTATGATACCGATATGTCTCGCATGGGGCGGGTCGCTGCCAAGGTCGCGCGAATTCAACACGAAAATCTGCTCGTGGTCGAGAATTTTCTCGACCGTGACCGGATTCGTATGATGGTCATGGAATGGGTGGAAGGATTCGACTTACGATGTCTGTTGACGCCCAAGATGTTCGGGATCGTCAAAGAACGTGTGAGCGAAAAGCGGTGGGATTACATCAATGAAGTTCTGGTTACCGCGGGGCCGATTCAACCCCGATTCAAACCTGGTGTTGCCGTTGCGATCGTGCGCGATTGTCTGGAGGCGCTAGCCGCGCTGCACCGACAAGGGATTGTGCACGGTGATGTGAAGCCTGGAAATATCATGCTGAAACGAACTGGGAATTCGAAGATGATTGACATCGGTTCGGCTTTTGATGTTGAGGATCCTCCGACGCGGCGTGCGTGTACGCCAGCGTATGCAGCCCTTGAGGCTCTGGAGGGTCGTGAGAATACTCCGCTCAGCGATTTGGCAAGTCTGGGATATGTGACGATCGAACTCTTGTGCGGTTCGCCGCCATTTCATGGGATCAAAGACCTGCCAAGTCTGCTTGATGCCAAACGAACTTTGTCGAGTCGGCTTTCCGAAATGATGCCCGAGGAAGTGGCCTGCAACGATCTGCTGATGTCATTTTGCCGAGGCCTGATCGCGTCTGAACCACAAAGACGATTCCCCAGTGCCGAAGCTGCAGAATTGGTTGAAGAAGGTGCCGCCGCTTTTCATCGTCAGTTGATCAAGAACGACTTGGCAATCGAATACGAAAACGATATTCGCATTTGGATTGACGAATTGCTGGAAATGGAAATCGAAGAGTCGGATCTAATGTGAACGGCTTGGCCTAGGCCCAGTCGCAACCTGTTGTCTGCTTGATTCGTTCCTCAAAGTTGCCAAGGAGTCCCCCGATCACGTCCCACTTGACCGCGCGGCGAACTTCAATATCACCGTGCTGATTGACTCGCACAATCGAAGTTGCATCGACACCGGCACTCTTGAGATCAGTGGTATGGAGTTCTCCGTCATTGATGATTTGATCAAGCGTTGCGCCCGTCATTTCAATAAATTTCATATTCCGTTTTCCGCTCTGCTGCGCTAGCTAAGACAAATGACAACTGGAAAGCCGCAACAACGCGGTCTGCTCAAACTAAGTCTAACATGGATCTATCGGGATTGGAATTCGCCGTCGATGGTCGTCGAACCGGATTCGTCCGCAAACGAAGTTGATTCGTGCGAGATCTTAACCTGACCAGCGTGGGCTTGCTGAACTGATTTCATGATCGACATGAGTTCGTCAATCCGTTCCTGTTTATTGGCCAGCGCATCGGCGATCCAGTCCACAATGTCCCGCTCGCTCAGATTCAATTCCTGACCGATTTGACTGATTGTGGATGTTCCGGAAATAAGACGCTGCACAACCCCATCGCGATACTTTTGCGAATACCGGGCCGCTCGGTTTCTTCGAATGACCAGCGACTCGGTTGTGCGAATGTAGTTGCCAGCGGACTCGGTTCGTATTTCCGAAGGATTGTAATCCTCAACAGAACGCTTGCGACCAGCCAAAAACACTTCGCGTTGATTGCACTGAATACAATACCAGGGCCCCACCCGAAAAAATCTGACCAAACGCAACGTGATGCTGTCCAGTAACCATAAAATAGAGTTACCAACTTTTCGCACATGCGGGATGTTCTTCATGCAGTAAGAACAGTAGCCCATTTTTGGTCGTAATGGCGACATTAGAATTCCCATCTGCTTCTCTTGCGTCTATTCTACTCAAATTCTTGTTTATTACCAATCTAGGAGTCTGCGGACGATTCAGGTGAATCCGTTTGGTTTGATAAGATGCGTCGTCTAAAGGATTTGTGCGTTTGTCGATCAAGAATATGACTGGTGTTTGATGCCTTCAAAAAAACTTAACAACTCGGAATCGACTCAAGGCGATTTGGCCAATCTGGATGTCGACATCGACGAAGAGCACATGCGGTTGGATTCATATCTTGTGAAACATTTTTCTCAGTTCAGTCGAGCTAAGATCCAGCGCGCGGTGGCTGGTGGTCGCGTCAAGATTGACGGTATTCCGGCAAAATCGTCGACTCGTTTGAAAGCCGGGCAGCGTGTTGAGTTCTCCCCGCCGCCCAAATCAAGCGACACGCAAATTCCCGAAGAAATTCCGCTGAATATCATTCTTGAAGACGATGAATTCGTTGTGATCAACAAAGCCCCTGGGATGGTCGTTCATCCTTCCAAGGGGCATTGGTCCGGAACGTTGACGGCGGCTCTTTCATTTCATTTCAAACAGCTTTCAACGATTGGTGGTGCGACTCGTCCGGGCATTGTTCATCGCCTTGATCGTGACACGAGTGGCGCGATCATCATTGCGAAAACAGACGATGCCCATTCGAAATTATCTCAACAATTTGAAGCACGCACGGTGGAGAAAGAGTATTGGGCCATCGTCTCTCCAGCGCCGGACCGCGATCGCGATATGATTAACAAGCCGATTGGAGCTCACCCGTATCAGCGCGAAAAGAAGGCAATCCGCTCAGCTCATGCGACGAGCCGCCCTGCTCAAACCACTTATGAAGTTTTAGAACGATTTGCCGGGTTTGCGGTGATTCGGGTCACGCCCAAAACGGGTCGCACTCATCAGATTCGTGTTCATATGACTCATGTGGGGTGTCCCATTTTTTGTGATCGACTTTACAGCGGCCGCGCTCGAGTGTCCCTGGGCGAACTATCGGGGAAGGCTGTTGACAACGAAATCCCGTTGTTGGAGCGACAAGCGTTACACGCGCACAAGATCAAGTTTTCTCATCCAAAAACTGGCGAACTGATCGAATGTATTGCCGAATTGCCAGAGGATTTAAAAAGGACGCTGGAACGAATCCGTGAGTTTCGAAGCTTGGGATCGTGATTACTCGTACTCTTAGTCTTAGTCGTACTCGTAGTCGTACTCTTGCTAGAGACTACGACTAGGATTA
>JAHEJI010000194.1:8817-11176 GCA_024638965.1 Planctomycetaceae bacterium | reverse complement strand
CAACAGGATCGCGACTTTTGATTTAGCTTTGCTCCGGCGAAGTCGTGCGACGGCTAGACCTAACCCGTCACCCACCGCCGTTCCGTCTTCGGATCGTATCGACGCAATCTTGAGGTCTTTGACAATATTGGCCAGGTTGCCGTGATCCAGCGTCAATGGGCAGACGCTGTCGGCATAACGGGCAAACGTTACCAAACCCAATAGATCATCGGGACGCCCCTTCCCGGCGGTTGTGCCTTCACCAAACACAAAGTCGGTAAACACGTCTTTGACAACACTCAGTCGGTTGATCGAACGGTCGTCTTTGACAAGATCTCTCGCGTCCATTGACGAAGACAAGTCGACCACCATCATGATCGCGATTCCGTCTCGGTTAACCCGTGTCTCACTTTGTGGCGTTCTCGGCCGCGCGAGCCCGATGACTAACGCAGCGAACGAAATAGCCAACAACAACGGAGGCAAGATCGAGAGCCGTTGCCGCAAGCTTCGCGGCGTGTGGGCAAACAGTTCGACCGACGAAAAACCCAGGATCGAAGTCGAACGGGTAGTCAACCAAATTATGAGTGGTACCAGTCCTAACAAAATGAGGAACCAGGGATCGCAAAATTCCCAATCAAACATTTGCTTCCTCCCGCTCGGACGAATTCCCAATTGACGATTGGGCGAGCCCATCCGTGTCATCGGAAGAAACCTGAATCAATGGTGCGTTTTCGCGAGTTTCTTCCAGAAATTTGATCGCCACCTCGCGGGATTTTTCGATTTCGTCAACGTCGGCACGGACGCCCGCGAACTTGACCAAGTCGGCTTGTTTCAAGAATCCCCGCAGCAGCTTTTGGTGTTCATTGGAAAGTTCTCGCGATTTTGCTGCCAGGACGAGAAATTCTTCGGTGGTCAAATCAGGCGCGTGTAGATCGAATCGGTCTTCCAGATATTTGCGCACGATCGACGAAATGGAGACGAAAAACTGTTCGATGCCGCTTTCGTTTCCCGGCAGGCCGCTCGAGAGCAGTTGATCCAACTTGCGTCGGGCAATTTCATAGGCACTTCGCCGAATCACCCGCTTTCTGTGACCGCTCAAATAAACTCCAACGGCGATGGCTGAGCCAGTCAAAAGTAAGCCACCGAGGATCAACCAGACAAACGACGAAGTTGTCAGTTCACGTGGCGGCTCGAGTTTGCCCATTGGCGGCTTAAGCTCATTCGTGGCTCCACGCGGCAAAACCGATTTGACCCTGAAGTCGATTCGGTCAGTCAGAATTTCGAAAGCGTCCGCGTCATCGGGAGTTGGTTTCTTTCCCGCCCGGTTGTCGATGAATTCGACAAGGATCGGAGTGATCGATTGCTCGCCAGAGAGATACGGTTGGAGAGTATACCGTTGAGTCACAACGATTGAGCCGTCATCGGCAATGTGCTGTCTGGGTACGAAGTCAAGGATCGAGTACCGGCTGAGCGCTTCGCCAAACTCGGGCATCAAAACTTCAACGTCCGCGGCGTATTCGACTTTAATTTCCAGCTGAATTTCGTCTCCGATGGTCGGATTTTCCGGTGTCAAAGTGGTTGTCACTTTGACCGGACCGAGTTCGTTAACCTTTTTGATTTCAGTTGCGTCGGCTCGGGAGTCAACCAGTAGTCCCAGGACGGCGAACAGAAAAACAATTGCCAAACAGTTCAAACGAACTCGGTTAGCGATATGCTTAGCGAAAAACCATTTCATCGGCCATGTCTCCTTTCTCTCATACGAAAGAACTGAGCCAATGGATCGACGACGGTGCCAGATGCATCGATGTGGATAAAGTCAATTTTGGCACTGCGAAAACTCTGTTCCAGATCCTTAATGCGTTGCTGCGTCAGTTGGCGAAAGTGCTTCCTTGCGGCGGACGAACCTGAATCAACTTGCAGCATAGCCCCGGTTTCCGGATCGAGCACGTTAAGCAGACCCACGCTCGGAATTTCAAGTTCTCTTGGGTCAGTGATCAACACCGCAATGACGTCGTGTTTGCGACTGGCCATTTGCATCGAACGCAGGTAGTCGTCGTCAAAAAAATCGCTCACCACGAAACAGACCGTTTTTCGATGAGTCACAGACAGCAGGAATTCCATGGCCCCCGCAATGTTGGTCGATTGACGCCCGGTCCGCCACCACGAACGTCGTTTTCCAAACGGCAGCCATCGTAAGCGACGTTGTTTCTTGGGACGCCCGTTATTCCCGGAAACGGTCGACTCGTGAGTCAGGACTTCTCGGACGACACGGAGCGAATGTTTCTGACCTTTGCGAGCAGGAATGTATTGTTCGATTTCTCCGTGAAACAACGTTAACCCAACTTTGTCGTCGTTTCGAGTCGCTGCAAACGCGAGTAAA
>JAHEJI010000194.1:0-8787 GCA_024638965.1 Planctomycetaceae bacterium | reverse complement strand
GCTGCTTCACGTTTGGAGCGTTTCGCGGAACCAAAATCCTGGGAGGCCGAGATATCAGCCATCAGCATGAGAGTGAGCTGTCGTTCTTCCACGAACCGTTTGATGTACGGCGCACCCATTCGAGCGGTCACCTTCCAGTCAATCATCCTGATTTCATCGCCCGGAACGTAAGGCCGTACTTCGTCAAATTCGACACCGCGCCCCTTGAACACCGACACATATTGCCCCGCCAGGACGTCAGCGACTTGACGGCCCGTTCGAATTTGTATTTCTCGAACACGCTGGATGATATCTTTGGCGAGCATTTGATTTTGTGTTTTGAGTGGCTCCCGCCTTACTCTTATTCGTACTCTTACTCGTAGTCTTACTCTTTGCCCAACCGAATCCGACTAAGATTAAGACTAAGATTAAAATTAATTAGGATTAAGATTTCGATGAGGTATTTCCCTATGGCACCGGGACATGATCGAGGATCTTTTGCACGACATCGTCATTTGTTCTTCCTTCGGCTTCCGCTTCGTACGTCAAGATGACTCGATGCCGCAGGATTTCCATCGCGATACTTTTGACATCGTGAGGAGTGACGTAACCACGATTCTGAAGAAATGCATGCGCTCGTGCAGCTTTGGTCAAATTGATCGAGGCACGTGGACTAGCACCCGTTTCAATCAGTCCTTCCAGCTCCCCGATGCCACATTCTTTCGGATTCCGAGTTGCTCGGACGACGTCGACCAGATAATCGCGAACCTTCTCATCGATGAAGACTTTGTTCACAGTGACTCTGGCATCAAGAATGTCTTGCGGACTGGCGACTTTGCGGATATCCGGGATGGGTTGCCCGCTGGCCATCCGGTCAACGATCTTTCGCTCTTCTTCCTTAGTCGGATAGTCGACGACGACCTTGAGCATGAAGCGGTCGACCTGCGCCTCGGGCAGCGGATAAGTCCCTTCTTGTTCGATCGGGTTCTGAGTTGCGAGGACGAGGAAAGGCTCCTCGAGTGGAAAAGTCTCAACACCAATCGTGCCTTGCCGTTCCTGCATGGCCTCCAAAAGAGCGGCCTGAACTTTGGCCGGCGCCCGGTTGATTTCGTCGGCAAGGATCAAATTAGAAAAAATCGGGCCCTTGCGAACTGAAAAAGTCGACTCTTTCGGATTGTAAATCTCCGTTCCAATCACGTCCGCCGGGAGCATATCGGGCGTGAATTGAATCCGCGAAAAACCCGTGTCGATTGCCGTGGCAAGACTGTGGATCGTGAGGGTTTTAGCCAGTCCGGGGAGGCCTTCAAGCAACACATGGCCACCGGTCAGCAGGCCAATCAACAACCGCGACAGCATTGGTTCCTGACCTACCAAAACCCGACCAATCTCGTCTTTCAAATTGTTGAAAATCTGCGCATGTTGCGAGATTTGCTCGTCTATTTGTGTCATCGACATGTTGAAATTTTACTTCTCCTGGATTGTGAAACGAAAACGGCCATTTTAAGAAATGAGGCACAGTTTGAATACCTTAAACGTATTCGCGCCCTGAAGTTAGTCGTTCTCGGGAGAGATTTCCCGAGGCAAAAAATGGGTCAATTCGTCAGCGAGGCGGCCTGATTTTGTTTAACGCCCAGCCGCAGGCGCCGGCTCATTCCGTCGCCGGCCGGCGCCTGCGGCTGGGCGTTAAAAGATTTTAAAACGTTCGTACGCTGGTTTTGACCTGGCCCTGAATCGGTTCGTCGACGACTTTGAAAGAGGTGATTTTCCAGGCATCGTCACGCAGTTCAATCGCGAACTCGGCATCGTATTGATTAATTCGCTGGTGAATGTGACCCCAATGTTCGATGGTTCCGGTCAAATCCCATTTGGCGCGGTAACCGAATGTGGGACCTTGATCGGGATCGTCCAATTCCACATCCGATTTTTGGCCCTCGATGACGTTGACCTCGTCGATTCGCGACACGGCCCCGCCCTGTTCTTTCACTTTCAAGCTGGTGTTAATGTCCAGGTACAGCCTGCGTAACAAGTCGCCGTCGACGCTGTTGGCCAGCGCGTCGTAGATGTCGGATTCTTGGTGGTAGTCGAATGCTCGAAACATGTTTTTGTGCAACTGGGCAAAAATCTGTTCGGCTTCCGTCTCCGGCAAATCGAATTTTTTGCGTTCGGCAAAAGGATGGTCGATCTGGTGATTCGCATAAGGAGCCGTAAAGAACGCGATCACAAAACATGTCGCTGCTGCCAGCAGGGCGACCATCCAACGGCCACCAACCAACACGTTCCCTATCAAAATCAAGAGCCCGAAAACGCTGATTCCTGCCGATACCAGCGGAATATTCAGTTTCGGCCGTTGGTAAGCTTCGGCATCGATCGTTGAGGAGACGCCTGTAATCGCGGGTAGCGGTGGTCGATCAGGCTCGGTCCAGTGATAGGTATTATCTTCCAGGAACATGGTGAACTCAGTTTTGAATACGTTGTCGAAAGCAAAAACGACTGAGTCGACCGTTTTGACGGCGTTGTTGAATTTATCCCAGGTTACCTTTACATCGCGAGGCGTGCCTTTGGTGCTATACGACATGATTACGCCAACCCGACCGTTGGCCATGCTGATCTTTCGCCGTTCGGCTTGCATGGCAAAATCGCTGAGGTCCAAACCATAAAAATCAATGCGATCAAAAACTGGTTTGACTTTAACCGAATCGATTTCCACTTCGTTGCCGACCGAAAACAACGCCTCAATCTTCTTACAAGCCGCGTCTTGTTCGGGAATATCCAGAAAATACTCTTCGGCCTGTTCGAAGTCGATCATGGTTGCCAACGTTGCCAACGGAATCAAAACCTCGTGGCGGACTTCATGATGAGTGATATAGATAAACGAGTACACGCTGCTATAGCTTGTGATGCCCAGCGTTTTTTGACGTTGATCCGCAAACCATTCCTCCCATTCCTTATCGGATGCTTCTGACGACAAAACGGGTTTGTCCCAATCGAAGCGAAATGTCTCGGGCTGATCGGGTTTCATCATGTGCGTGTAAGGCGTATCGCTCCCAGCCTGTTTGAGGAGAATCTTCAATTCCGAGGGAAGCAAGGCTCCCTCTGCGACCATCCGCTGGTTGATCGTGATGAACTCGGGTGGCTCCTCATACACGAACTCGAGCGTAAATCCAATTTGATAGTTCATCAAATGTCCAGACCGAATTTCGCTGTCTTCAGGGAACTCGATGTCCACGATCTCAGTGACTTTGGGTTTCATTTTTTGGCCAGTCGCATCAATGAATTCGACCCGTTCTGCCAAATACTGCGCATGATCCTGCGTTGCGTCAAGAAGTTCGTCCCGGTCGTAAAAACCGTCTTCCAAAGCTTCGACGCCTTGCAGCAATTCGAGGTCTTCAGCGAATGCTTTGAGTCGTACCGTGGTCTTGAAACGGTTGACATAAACATCGGCTTCAACGATCGAAACCGGGTGCTCGCTGATCGCGTGACTATTTGCGGCCATTTCGAACAGGCACAAAGTAGCCAGCAAAACAAACGTGAGTTGAATTTTGGTGATCACAGAAGAACCTGGAAAACGGAAACTCGGGAAACGTCGTCGAAACAAATAGGATATCGAAGTTTTCCCCAGTGGGAATGCAAGTCAATATGGAAAGCGGGTCAAAGAGGCGATATCAGGGTGGTAATTGGTGGACATTTACTTGAGAAAAGGGTGTTGGACAAGACGCTTCTATGCCATTTTTGGTTCGAGTTTTCACAAATTCTGGCGAGGGTTCGGCAGTCTTGCGACGATGGCGTCCAAATATCGATCAAGTCGTTTCCGCAAGCCTCTTGACTTAACCGCGTGTTCCATCGAGCGCGTTTGCCGCTCGCAACTTGCGGGGCGTTGCCCCAATGGCACATACTTTTGGACCCAAGCTCTCCCAAGTTTTGGGAAGGTCGACGTCTCAGCGTCGGGTGAGGGTTGTTGATTTCGCATGGAATCTTTTAGTTTCTCTCTCCCGGACCCTCACGTGTCGTCGGGAGAAGGGCGCCGAGTCGCCGTAAAGTAAGTGCCATTCGGCGTTGCCCTTGCGTTTAACCGATGCAATGATATCAATCTTGCTCTCAATGAGCGGCCCGAAATCATCACGCCAGGATTGTCATTGCCTTGAATTGTCGTTTTGGATCAAATGGGGGCGATCAAAGTTGCCGGAACAGCGCTGCGCTCGTTCCGGCCTACTGGATACTGTACCCGCGACACGGAGAGGCTGTGATTTTTCTGTAGCCGAGTCTGTCCCAGACTCGGACGCGGTGGGACAGGCTGAGCTACCGTTACGACACGGAGTGTCGTGACCATAAAATCGAAATGGAGTTCACTTGTGGCCTCGAGAATCAAAACGGCGTCTTTCCTCGATCAGTTTGTCTGCGGCGATGCAATTGAAATTACCAAATCATTGCCAACGGAATGCGTCGACACGATCGTAACTAGCCCACCTTATTTTCAGCAGCGCGACTACGGGTCGCAACTTCAAATCGGACAAGAGCTTTCGCCGGCAGCGTACGTCCAACGGCTGACCGAACTTTTTTCTGAATTACAACGAGTCGTCAAGTCAACCGGATCGTTGTGGATGGTGATCGGAGACAAATACGTCAACGGGGAACTTTTGGGGATGCCTTGGCGAGTCTGCCTTGCGCTTAAAGACTCGGGGTGGATTTTGCGTAGCGATTGTATTTGGCATAAACCCAACGCGATGCCGTCGAGCGTCAAGACTCGACCGACCACGGATCACGAATACATTTTCTTTTTCTCAAAATCGAAAGACTACTTCTATGACGCCGATGCAATTCGTGAACCCCACGTGACGTTTTCTGAGAAATCGAAGATGAAGGGTGGTCGCGGCCATTTCGGAAAACGTGGTGGAACGCCGGAGAAAGGCAAAAACGGAGGCGACAACAATTTGCATGACAGTCGTTGGGATCAAGCTTTTCATCCCAAGGGTCGCAACAAACGAACGGTCTGGTCAATTTCCCTTTCCAAGTTTCGCCAAGCTCATTTCGCCGTCTTTCCTGAATCGCTGGTCGCGAATTGCATCAACGCGACTTGTCCGATTGGTGGAGTCGTGCTTGATCCTTTTTCGGGTGCGGGAACGACAGCTGTCACAGCCCAAAAGTTGAACCGTCACTTCATTGCAATCGATTGCGTGCAGGACTACTGCGACATCGCGAAAGCGCGTTTGGACGCGGCGAATCTGAAGGCATCTGCGTAACTGTACTTCAGCCTGTCCCAGGCGGCACGAGTCTGCGACAGACTCCACTACTGACGACTATCGTGGCGGACCTGGACGACGATAGCGTCTTCTGTCATCGATGTCTCTCATGAACTGTTCAGCTAATCGCGGATCCAGCTTGCGATAAATACCGGCAATCGATCGAACGTGCTGAAACATCAGCCATTTGTCATCTCGACTTACCGAATTCCGCAAAATATCCATCGTGATCTCTTTGGCACGTCGCAAGTGCATTTTTGCTTGATCGGCAGCGCCCGACTTCACGAATGACTTCGTCAAGTCGATTTGAATCACCAGCTCAAGTTGCAAGTACTCCAAATTCTTAACGTCTTGCTGCACGAGTTTTTTGCTAATTTCCAACGAACGCATCAGTGATTCTTTCCGCGTTTCTTCTGAGCTCGCGAAACTTGTTTTGTAGGCCAGGGCAAGGACAAATTGATACTTGGGTACATCAGGATGACTTTCGTTCAATTGTTCAAGTGCGTGGACCGCGCGCCGTAGCGAGAGGGCGCCGGCTTCATTTTCGTTTTCGGAGAATTGGAATTCAGCCAGATTTCGATAGCTCTTACCACGCAAAAGCATAAACTCTGAATTGTCGGGATCCATCGTAATCAGCTTGTCCATGATTGCGATTGCCTGTTCAACGTATCCGCGTCGCAGTTGATGAAAAGACTTTCGACCGTTCAATTGGCTCCGCAATTTATCCAAACGCTGGGGCCGAGGTGTTGTTCGCTCGCTGGTTACCGAATCCAATGGCCCCAGGTAGGCCATCGTGTTGAGAATCTTGGCGATTTCGAGTTGCAATTCTGGATCCTGTGAATTCGGGTGGGAGATCAAAACTGCTTTGGCTCGACCGAATTCTTCTTGCGCCGTTCTGATATCCCCCGTGCTGCGAATGGCTGTGGCTAGTTCGGCACGAGTTCGTGAAAGAGCGATGGCAATTTCCTTAGACTCAGGGTTTTCGTTTAACAGATCCTTGTAGTCGAAGACCGATTTGTCATAAGCAAACATCGCGTCGTCGAGCTTTCCCACGATATGGTAGGCGTTGCCAACGAGCCGAAATGCACGAGCCGTCCTGAGGATTTCGGTGTCGTCATTTGAGTTTCTCCCGACGATTTTTTTGTAGATTTCGACGAGTTTGTCGAGCGTCGCGGCATCTTCTTCTTTAATCGCGGACTGGATGCCGCTCATTTCCTGGAGGCCGTCGATGTCGAGATCAACCTTTCCGGTGCCTCGAGTAAGCAGTTCATTGAACATCTCGTCGAACGCATCGAGTGTGATTTCAATGTTATTTTCGGCCTGTTGTCTTAGCTCATCGGCGTATTCTTTTTCGATCCCCATCAAAATTTCATTTAATTCGGAATCGGAAAGTTGCTGTTCAAGGAGCTTGCTTTTGCTCTGGGTCACAAGGTAGCCATAGGTGGCAGTCGCAGCAGTGGCAGCCAACAACAAGATCGAAACCAGGGTAAGTATCGCTAAAAGCGGATTACGGCGACTCCAACGCCACGTTTGCTCGATTGGAGAAGCGCGACGGGCCAGGATCGGACGATCATCTAAAAACGCTCGCAAGTCATTACGCAGCAGCTCGGCCGACTGATAACGGATTTCAGGATCCCGAGCGATCGCCTTTTGAATAATCGTATTCAGGTCGCGTGGGATTTTGGGTTCGACTTTGTGTGGCGGCTGAGGAGTCGTGGTCGTTACGGCTCGAATGAGTTCGGGTGTCGATGAATTGGCATAGGCTGGCGAAAGCGTTGCCAATTCATACAAGGTCAGTCCCATGCAATAGGTTTCACTGCGTTCGTCGTACTTGCCTTCAAAAGACTCCGGCGCCATGTACTGGGGTGTGCCAATAATGTCGCCCGTTTTGGTCATCGTGTGATTACTCATGTTTTTTACGAGACCAAAATCGGTCAGCCATACGCTTCCGTCTTTATCGAGCAACAGGTTAGCGGGTTTTAGATCGCGATGCAGAGTCCCGTGATCATGAGCGTATGCCAACGCGTCGGCGATTTGAGCGCACATTTCAGCAGCCCAGCGATAGCGGAGGCGGTCAGACGGAAGATTGCTGCGATCGACGAGCTTGGACGAACGGCTGTCTGAACGTGTAGAATTGGTGCTCAAGGGCTTCGCGCGACCGTTGCCCAATTCGATGGCCGCTGTCTTTTGAAGGTGGGAAGCGCCGGAAACTGTCGCGTTAATCGCTTTTGTCCTGTCGTCCAATGTCCCCATGGTCTCGACAATCGTCGGATCAGAATTGAGGGTGTTAACGATCTCGCTGAGACTGTTTCCTTCGACAAATTCCATCACGTAATAATGATGTCCCTGATCTTCACCCACTCCAAAAACACTCACAATGTTCGTATGGTGCAGGTTGGCTGCAGCCTGGGCTTCACGACGAAAACGTTCGAGACTCTTGTCGTCGTCAAACATCCGACCGGGCATGACTTTTATCGCGACTCGGCGGCCCAATGATTCGTGAACCGCTTCAAAGACGATTCCCATACCGCCTCGGCCCAGTTCACGAACGATTCGATAGTCGCCTATCTGTTTGAGCTGGACGACCTCTTTGAGTCGTTTTTGCAGGGAGTCCGGTTTAGATGTTTGTTGTTGTTTCAGCTCTTCGATCATTGCGACAGATGAAAGCAGGTCTTCAATTTCCTTGCGGAGATTGGGATATTTCGCGATGTACTGAGAAATTTTGGGCGACTTGCCAGCGCGGATTCGCTGGGTAAAGTGCTCAACGATCTGCTCAAGCAGCTTTTCTTTGTTAACGTTTTTGGGCTGTTGACCGGCCATCTAAGCCATTCCCTGGACCTGTTCCATGATTTCACGCAGTCGTTTCAAGGCCCGCAGATATCGTTTGCTCGCCGCCGCTGGTTGTATGCCTAGCACCTCAGCCGTCTCGATATTGGAAAGTTCTTCAAAGTGCCGTAACGCGATGACTTCCCGATCAAGTTCATTCATTTCCTGCAAAGTTTTTTCGACCGACGCGATCTTTTCTGCTTTTTCAAATAATTGACTCACCGATGTCATTTGGGCAACCAGGTGAGCCGCCAGCGCCATCGACGTTTGATCTGACTTGGGCTTCACCAGGGCGACCTCTTTCCGGATGTCGCGTTTCTCTGCGCCAAAATGGTGTCGGTGCACATCGACGAGTTGTTGTTGAACTTCCAACCGCAACCAGACAAAAAAAGGCATCTCTGGTTTTTCGAGATAACTATCGATTCGCTGGGCCGCGCGAACATAGGTGTCTTGAATTACGTCTGATTCTGAAATACGCCCGTTCAGCCGATAGTCCAAACGAAAATTGACGATCCGTTTCAGCCTGTCACGGACAAGCGAAAAAAAATGTGCGAGCGCTTCTTCCCGGTTCGCCTTCAACTGGCCAATGATTTCGGATTGTGTGGGCAGTTGTTCGTCAGTCATAGTGCTTTACTCTATTATTCACGCGGTCTTGTTTAATCCGCGACATTTCCATCATTTTGCCGATTTTGACGGCTCGTAGATTCAGTTGAGCCAAATTTTGTGCCGTAACTCGTTAGTTGCA
>JAHEJI010000193.1 GCA_024638965.1 Planctomycetaceae bacterium | reverse complement strand
GGGAGGACTTCGCGCTGGCACCGCAAAAAGGATCGCGAATTGCCTTCCCAGGGGCCGAATTGAGATTCGACAATGACCTCGATTTGTTGCGATCCGAGATTGCCAGGACGTTTCCATCGCAAATCGACAACTTTGAGAACCTGGTAAACAAGATTGCGGATTACGACGACCTGGATCAAGCCGCTTTCGAACAATCGGGGCGAGAAATTCTCAGTGAAACGATTTCCGAGCCGTTGTTGAACGAGATGCTGCTTTGCCCTTTGATGTGGTACGGAAATGCAGCGGAACATGATATGGCCTGGGGCCAATTCTCGATTATGTTTCGGAGCATCTTTATGGAAGGCTTCGCCCGACCCTACAGAGGTGTTCGTTTGATTTTGAAAAACCTCGTAAAACGGTTCCGCAGTCTCGGCGGGGAATTATTGCTCCGAAAAGGCGTCGACAAATTGCTGGTTGAAGATGGTCGGGTCACGGGTGTTCAGCTGGATAACGGTGATCAGCTGCAGGGGAAACGTGTTCTTTCGTCGGCAGGCCGCTTGGAAACCCTGCGGATGTGCACCGACGTCAGTGAACCGGACCCACGGATTGCGGGGCAGATGACATTCATCGAATCGATCTCGGTCATGGATCGCGAACCAAAAAAAATTGGCAACGACGACACGATCACCTTTTATAACGACTCGGAGATGTTCCACTGGCATTCACCTGAGAACGAACTTTGTGACACGCGAACTGGTGTGATTTGTTCTCCCAACAATTACATCTATTCTTCCGACGACGGGCAATTGGCAGACGGAATCGTGCGGATCACGACGATTGCCAATTTTGATCGCTGGAACGCACTTTCCCCGGAAGCCTATCAACGTGAAAAATTGAGATGGTATGACCGGAGCGTCGCTTCGAGCGTCCGATTTACACCAGACTTCAGACCGTATGTCATCGATACGGATCTGTTCACGCCGACGACGATCAGTCGGTTCACGTGGCATGACAACGGGGCGGTTTACGGTGCCCCGGATAAACAGCTCGATGGCACCACGCATCTAAAAAATCTGTTTCTTTGCGGTACCGATCAAGGATATGTGGGAATCATCGGCGCCATGATGAGCGGCATTTCGATGGCCAACATTCACTGTTTGCGCGGGTAGTTGAGCGTTTCGTACGCGCATTGATACGATAATTCTAAGTTCTCAATTCCTTGTTCTTCATTCTGCATTCCAGCCATCACCGACAAACTGATTGAAGATTGCAAAACAAGGAATACAGAATAGCAAGGTAGCAGGCTGGAGATAGATAACGTTAGACGAGGACCTTCTTGTCTCTTCAGCAGCCAGTTTTTGTTTTTCTCATTTGAATCGTCCAAATCATCTGGTTGGTCATTGCCATGGATACGAAAACTGGTTGAAATAACGGCTCAAAGTCAACAACCATTTAAGTGCTTCATGGACAATTCGATGAAACGACCTGGAATATTTTGCTGTATCGCCGTGATGCTTGTCGCGGCCGATCTTCAAGCAGACGTTCGCCTCGCAAGTATCTTTGGCGACAACATGGTCCTCCAACGCGGCCAGCAAGTCATGATTTTCGGCTGGTCAGACCCGGCAACCGATGTTGAAGTAACTTTGGATGATCAAATCGTTACCGTGCAAGCTGACGATACTGGTCGCTGGGTGGCCAACATGAATCCTATCGAAGTCGGCGACCCGTTTGATGTGGTTGTGAAGGGAAATAAAAACACGGTCGCGATCAAGAACTGCGTTGCCGGAGAAGTTTGGATCTGCAGCGGGCAGTCAAATATGGAATGGCGCGTCAAACAAACCAACAATGCCGAGAAAGAAATAGCAACTGCGAATTTTCCATTGATTCGCCATTGTGACGTCGTCAATCGAATTAGTCCGATCGCGCAAGATGATGTTAAAACGACCGGTTGGCAAATCTGCTCACCGGAAACTGCCGGCAATTTCACCGCGGTCGGATTTTACTTCGGGCGCGAGTTACATCAGGAACTTAATGTACCAATCGGCTTGATCAATACGACTTGGGGTGGCACGATCGTCGAAGCCTGGACGAGCGGACAAAGCTTGAAAACGCATCCTGACTTTAAGGATCGCGTAATGGAAATCGAAGCGTTGTCGGCTAACAAGAAAGCCTTGTACGACGCTGAACGAAAACTTGCCGAGTGGAACAAGGCCTTTAACGATGCCTTGATCACTCACTCAGACAACTGGCAGGACCCTTCGATTGACGATTCTGATTGGGCAGAACTGAACGCACCCGGAATTTGGGAAACTCAAGGCCATCCGACGTTGGATGGCGTTGCCTGGTATCGAAAAACAATTGACGTACCGGAAGGATGGTCGGGCAAGGATTTGAAAATCTCGTTGGCCAAGGTTGATGATATCGATCATACCTACGTTAACGGTGAACTTGTTGGAAACATGACGAACCACACCGCAAACCGGGTCTACGACGTTCCTGCCAAGCTTGTTAAACGTGGCAAAATGTCGATCGCCGTTCGCGTAGCCGATGGTGCTGGCGGAGGAGGTATCCATGGCGACAAAAGGGCGATGAAGCTGATCCATCCTACCGAGGAGCCAATTTCGTTAAGCGGTAAATGGCGTTTCAAAATAGGCTCCAAAACTTTGGCACTGGGAAAACGCCCCAAGTCGTCTGCGTTCTCTGGACCAAACAACCCAACAGCACTCTACAACGCGATGGTCAACGGATTGGTGCCAATTTCGTTTCGAGGAGCGATCTGGTACCAGGGCGAATCCAATGCGGGTCGGGCGTATCAATATCGGTCGCTGTTTCCGCTGTTAATTCAGGATTGGCGGCAGCGCTGGAATCGGGACGATGATTCCACCTTCTCGTTCTATTGGGTCCAACTTGCGAATTTCACCAAGCCGACCGATTCGCCAGGTCCCAGTCGCTGGGCCGAGCTTCGTGAAGCCCAATCAATGACATTGTCGCTGCCGAAAACTGGCGAAGCTGTCATCATCGATATCGGAGAGGCCCGCGATATTCATCCACGCAACAAACAGGACGTGGGGAAACGGCTTGCTTTACATGCGCTGGTCAATGATTACGGCAAAGATCTCGTTTACTCGGGACCGCGCTACAAAGACATGCACGTGAATGGTCAAGAGGTGCACCTCTCATTTGACCACGTTGGTGGTGGATTGATCGCCAAAGGTGGTGAACTCAAGCGATTTGAAATTGCGGGTTCGGACAAGATCTTCCATTGGGCCACAGCCACGATTTACGGTGACATCGTCGCTGTCTCGTCGGAAGCAGTCAAAGACCCAATCGCGGTCCGTTACGCATGGGCCGACAATCCGGAAGGATGCAACCTTTACAACGCAGAGGGCCTTCCCGCATCTCCATTTCGAACCGACGACTGGCCAGGAATAACAGTGCCGAAAAAGTGAGAATAGGAATCCAATAGCAACTTGCGGCCCGACAATTTGAATTTTGAGAATCTCAAATTTCAGATTCGGGGACTCAAGCAGGCTCAATCGACAGGCAAAAGAACGTCATTGAAATGAGTGAATCTGATATCTCAAAATTGCAGATTTGAAATTTTTTCGTGTCCAAGTTCAGTGCGTTGCAACATCTCCGACCTCGCATTCGAATTCCGCGAGGAATTGGTCCAACATAATAAATTGATTCGACGCTGCGTTTTCGATAGACTTGTTTTGATACTTCACGTTAGGAGGCGATGATGAGGCACATCGAAAAGCAGTCGATCGTTCGCGTAACGACTTATGACCGAACGAACGGATTCATGATTTCGGCGATCATGATCGCCGGATTCCTGGTAGCGGTCTTGTTCATTTTCTGGTGCACCAAAGAAATCAAGGAACAGCGCACCACCGGAGGAGTCTATCCACTACCACCAGAATTTACTGAAGTTTCACTCGATGAAGAGAACTTCGACCTCAGAGAATTCCCGCCGACTGCCGCTCCAAAATTCAAAAGCGACATCGAGTCGATTTCTGATGCGGTTTCGAAGGTCAGGGCAGGTGAATTCCGGAAGTCGGAAGTCGAGAGTCAAGTTGATTCTCTGGGTGCACGTGAAGTTGGTCCCATTGGCGTTACCGACGGTGACGATGGAATTGGAATAACACCACCAGGCCGAGCCTTGCCCGACTACAAACGTTGGAGTGTTATTTATGAGAATTCAGATCTCGCCAATTACGTGCAAATCCTCAGTTTCTTTGACATTGAGATCGGTGTTGTTCGTCTGAATAGCAATCAGATCCTGCGAATCAAACACAATGGCGACGAACCGGAAGTGATTCAATCAGACAGATCGGCTGAGAAACAGAGCTTTTATTTCCAAAACGCAAAGTCTGTCGCGCGCCGCTGGGATCAACGGATTGTCCGGGATTTAAAGATTGACGTGACAGATTCAACCACAGTCCATATTTATCCAGAGCAGACGCTTGCAAAACTTCGTAAAGTCGAAGCAACTCAAGTCAGCCTGGATGAGAAAGAAATTGCCGACGTACTCAAAGCCAAGTTCAGCGTTGTGTCAACGAATTCAGGATTCGAATTTCAGATCGCTGAAGTCATCTACCGGTGATTTTACTTAATTGGAGAATGTGGCCTCAATCCGCGATACCGATGCCTTGTCACCGGGTTAAATGTCCTGCCACATTTAATTATCAGACTCTCGTGAAATGACTTTGTTCTGGTGTTTTTTGCTGGCAAAAGAAGACAGTGCAAAAAACGCCCATGTACATTTTTAAACCAATCCCGAACGATGTCAGCCAAATTGGGATCATAGATCTTCTCAAACTCACGACATGCGTTGCGATCGCCGTTATGGCTTATCCAACGGCTTCGGTCATTACGATTTGCGTGATTATTTTCGTTGTCAGACATGTGGCCTGTTGATGGCTTCCGATTCAATCGACAACCGAACCATCTATGAGCGCGGAGCGTTGTCTCAACTACCAAGTGCTGTCGGGGGACTGATGCTGGTCTTTTCAGCCAGTTTCGGTGTCGCCTGGGTTGTCTGGTTGTTGATCGTGTCATTGGTTGCTGACATTAAGGACGTCTTCTTGTATTGATCCGAGTTCCAAAACCGACGAATTCGAGTCTTGTTTTTGCGGGGTTTGGTCGATCGCGCTGGCTGGCCCTCCCCCCCATGCGCTTTGTCGGTTGAGAATTCGGCGCCAATGACTTATCTTGCGTGATTGTTCGTTGACATCCAACAGCCATTCAATTCATGCCAAAAGACTTCTTAAAAGGGGCTGCCGACAGCTGCGACGTTGTCGTTATTGGAAGCGGTCTTGGCGGACTCACCGCCGCCAATATTCTTGCTCGTGATGGATTGTCCGTTTTGTTGTGCGAACAGCATTACAAACTGGGTGGTCTGGCAACGTGGTTCAAACGCCCGGGCGGACACATCTTTGACATCTCGTTACACGGATTTCCGTACGGAATGGTAAAAAGCTGTCGCCGCTATTGGTCGCAGGAAATCGCTGATTCGATCGTCCAGCTTCACGGTGTTCGCTTTGACAATCCGATGTTTTCGTTGACAACCACCTTTGATCGAGAAGATTTCACCCGCTTGCTCACCACGGATTTCGGTCTCGAACTCGCAACGGTCAACAATTTCTTTGACGCTGCCCGCAGCATGAACTTTTATGATGACCAAACCAAAACCACCCGCGAGCTGTTCGACGAGTATTTTCCGGGCCGCGAAGACGTCATTCGGCTGTTGATGGAACCGATCACTTACGCCAATGGTTCAACGCTGGAAGACCCGGCACTGACGTACGGTATCGTCTTTTCCAACTTTATGTCGAAGGGTGTATTTGTATTCCAAGGCGGCACCGACAAACTGATCAAGTCGATGGAAAAAGAAATGAAAGCCAACGGCGTTGACGTGCGAATCAATTGTGATGTTGAGAAAGTCAACGTCAACGCAAAGGGGATCAAATCGGTTGTTGTGAACGGTCGAACCATCGAGACGAAAGCGGTCGTTTCAAACTCAAATCTGCGCGCGACCATATTCAGTCTTGTTGGCGAGGACAAGTTTGACAAAGACTTCATCGACGAGGCGAAGGCAGTTCGATTGAACAATTCCAGCACGCAGGTATACATGGCGATGGCACCCGAAGACACCGTGCCTCGCGACACAGGTGATTTGTTGTTCAGCAGCACAGCCGAGCGATTCCAGACAGAATTGCTCCTCAGCAGAGATATCACCAGCCGAACGTTTTCGTTCTACTATCCTGACACGCGGCCCGCCGGAAAAGCACGTACCTTGATCGTTTCCAGCACCAACGCCAATTACGCGGACTGGGTCGGCATGACGAAGGAAGAATACGAAACGAGTAAACACGACCTGGTCGAAACGACGTTTGACGCTCTCGAAAAATACGTTCCGAATTGTCGCGAACGAATCGTCCACGCGGAGGCAGCAACTCCCGTAACGTTCGAACACTATACCAAGCACGTCGATGGCGCGAGTTTTGGCACGAAGTTTGAGGGACTGACCGTTAGTCGATCTTTGCCTGAGCAAATTCCCGGACTTTATCACGCTGGAAGTTGTGGAATTATCATGTCGGGTTGGCTCGGAACGATTAATTATGGAGTGATTGTTGCCAATGACGTGATCAATCAGTTGACTGATACGTCCGCAACTTCCCCCATCGCAACAACTTAACCAACCTGCAAAAATCTTACTCGTAGTCTTAGTCTTTTACTCGTAGTCTTAGTCTTACTCTTAATCGTAATCGCACTCGTACTCGTAATCGCGTGAAGCGGTGGTTGCGTTAGCCCAATTCATACGATCAACGTCAGCCAACGCAATCGACTAAGATTAAGAGTACGACTAGGACTAAGATTAAGAGTACGACTAGGACTAAGATTAAGAGTACGACTAGGACTAAGATTAGACGGCACGACCAGGACTACGATTAGACAGTACGACTTGGACCAGATTTTTCTGCCCACATCAACCCCTTATTCCGAATTAGAAAAGCCATGGCGACCACCGACTCGAGCCTTGCAAAGATCCATGCCGCAATCCCGCATCGCGCGCCGATGCTATTGGTCGACGAAATTGTCGAACAAACCGATTCAACGATCGTCTGTCGAAAAACCTTTCGCGACGATGAATATTTCTTCCAGGGCCATTATCCCGGGCACCCGCTTACGCCGGGCGTCATTCTCTGCGAAAGCACTGTCCAAGCCGGTGCCATTCTGTTAGCCAGTATTGTCTCAACGGGCAACGGAATCCCGGTTTTGACTAGGATGAACGATGTGAAATTCAAAAACATGGTTCATCCTGGTGACACCATTGAAATGCACGTGAAGCTTGATGATGTGGTGTCGACCGCCTATTACTTGACTGGCCAGGTGAAATGTAATGGCAAGCTGGCTGCCCGGCTTTCGTTTGTATGCACCGTTGCAAATCCGGACGCCGAATAGGAAAAAAATGGACTTTCTGCAACTAGCGGGCAGGACTATCGTCGTCTTTGGCGTAGCCAACAAGAAAAGCATCGCCTGGCATATCGGCAAAACCCTGGAAGAAGTGGGTGCAAACGTTGTCTACGTCGTTCGCAGTCCACAAAGGCTTGAGTCGCTTGCGAAACTTATGCAGGATCGAGAAGTTTACGTGTGCGACGTCGAGTTTGACGACCAACTCGTCGAGGTGGGAAAACAAATTGCAGAAAAACATCCAGTCATTGATGGACTTGTCCATTCGATTGCGTTTGCCGATTATGACGAGAGCGGCATCCGGCCGTTTCATGAAACAACGCGAAAACAGTTCCTCCGAACCGTCGATATCTCCTGCTTTTCTTTTGTAACGCTCGCCAACCAATTCAAAGATCAACTGTCCACAGCCGCGTCGGTCATCACGATTTCGATTTCGACGACAACCATGGCAAGCGAAAACTACGGGTTCATGGCCCCCGTAAAAGCTGCGCTCGATAGCTCGTTGGCGTTCCTGGCCAAGAGCTTTAGCAAGTTTTCGGAGGTAAGATTCAATGCCGTTTCACCAGGTCTGTTAAAGACGTCGGCGTCGGCAGGAATCCCGGGCTATGTGGATGCCTATTTATATGCCGAGCAAGTCATCCCACGCGGCAAAGCGGTGCAAACACAAGAAGTTGCCAACGTGGCCGTGTTTCTACTGAGCCCGCGGTCGTCCGGTATTAATGCTCAATCGATCGTGATTGACGCGGGCATGTCGATAAACTACTTCGACAATGCGATCATTTCAAAAGTTATGAATCAGTAGCGATATTAATAAGTCTGATTGGAATCTATAATGCACCCATCATGGGTATTCGTTTTTGTTGTCAACATTGTCACGAACCGCTTAACGTCAAAGCACGCTATGCTGGCAAGGATGCCATTTGTCCCCAGTGCGAAAAAAGCATCCGAGTTCCCGATCAGTCAACGATCACCAAACGCGCTTCATCAGGAAAAGGAAAACCGAAGGCTGACCATTCGGCTAGTCCAAGGGTATTGAGGGACGAACAAAAAACCGTTGCCAGTTTTGGCGAAACTCAAGAGTTCCAACGCGATGAATTTGCTACGCTGGATACCGAACAAGGAAACAAAAAGGCCGCATCTGTCAAAGCGGCTGCGGATTTGCCACAAACCGTTGCGCCGCCAAAACCAACTGCCCCCGGCCCCGGGAACGAACACACAAATCAAGACGCTGATTCGTTTTTGCTTGACAAGCCGTCGAATCCCTGGCTGGAGCCTAACGCCCCTGACCCAATCAAGACTGGACTAAAAAAAGTCTGGTACGTCAGGCACCCTAAGGATGGCGAAATTGGTCCGATCAAAGGCAAAAATATTACGACGATGATCGACGAAAAGAAGATCAACTCGGCGTGTTATGTCTGGAGAGAAGACTGGGAGGACTGGATTCGTGCTGATTTGGTTTTCCGCAGGCTTGAGTTACCGAAGGGTGCCAATACAGATGGCGATCGGGTCTTTACCGACCCAAATTGCCTGATTCCAAAATCTTACGTAAAAAAGGCAACGGCCGAAGAAACTAAAAAAAAACGACAGCAAATCTTGTTGGTCGTTGCGATCATCGTCGGAATTGGGACAATTAGTTTGCTCGGCTGGTTGCTGGCACTTCTTTTATAAGTTTAACCATCCAGTCTTTACACACCAAAGACCCATTCAGGATAGATCAATGCGCAGTTTCCAAATTTATGTTTGTTTGTTGTTTACACTAACTTTGACGCCAACGATTCTATTCGCCCAGGATCAGTCGGGTGATGACACGCCGACCGTGTTTACGATCGCCGACGGCGAGATTCAGTTTTCTGCCACCAACAAATGGGAAAAGGTGAAGCCACGTTCGAACATGCTTGATGCCGAATTCAGGATTCCAAAAGTCGGCAGCGACGAGCGAGATGGTCGCCTGATCATCATGGGAGCCGGAGGCAGTGTCAAAGCGAACATCGATCGTTGGGCTGGTCAGTTCAAGACAGCGAAGGGCAAACCGGTCGAGGATTTCGAACTAACCGAAACCAAAGTTGCGGGCCAAACGGTTCATCTAATGGATATCCACGGTTCTTTTGCCGATAGCATGGGTGGCCCATCCGGCCCCAAAACGATGCGTGAAAATTATCGCATGTTGGGTTCCGTCATCGAAACTGAAAAACTTGGCAAATACTTTGTCAAGCTGTATGGACCCAAGGCAACCATCGACGCTAACTCGGACGCGTTCAAAGCCCTGATCCAAAGCATGAATCTGCCAAAAGCGAAGCCGGCTGCTTCCACGGACAAGCCGATCGTTTTCAAAGTCGATGACGGGAACATCGAGTTCACAGCAACGGGGTCCTGGAAGAAGGTTGTGCCGCGTTCCACGATGCTTGAGGCCGAGTTTCAAATTCCAAAATCGAAAGGCGACGAAAAGGACGGTCGCCTGACCATGATGGCTGCCGGTGGATCCGTACAAGCGAATATCGATCGCTGGATTGGGCAATTCAAAAACGCCGACGGCACTCCGCTAGAAGGCATTGAGTCGAAGACAATGACAGTCGCCGGAAATACCGTTCATATGGTGGATTTGACCGGAATTTTCGCAGAAAGCATGGGCGGACCCGTTGCGCCAAAAACTGATCGCGACAACTATCGAATGCTCGGTTCGATCATCGAAACAGGAGACGACTTCAATTATTTCGTCAAGTTCTATGGTCCAGCAAAAACGATTGGCGATAACGCAAAAGCTTTTGAAGCGTTGATTAAGAGCATGAAAATTGTGGACTAGTGACGGCGGTCACAAATAGTCGTATCGTAATCGTAGTCGTAGTCGTAATCCCTTAATCGTAGTCCTGATCATAGCCTCAACCTTCGTCGTTGGATCAAAAGTCATAAGAGTAAGACTAAGACTATGATTGAGAAAAAGACTAAGAGTAAGATGAGTACCGGTGACCCGGGTTTTTTGGAGTAAATCATAATGACACTCGCCCATGAAAACTTGAGAGTTTATCGTGCTGCGATCGAGTTTATCGCTTGGACTCAGCCGATTATTGAAAAGATGCCAGCGAAAATTTCAGCTCGCGATCAATTGGAGCGAGCTTCAACAAGCATTGCATTAAATCTTGCAGAAGGTAACGCCAAATTTTCCGTGAAGGATCGTTTGAGATTTTGGCAAATCGCTTCGGGCTCTGCTGTTGAATGCTCGGCGTGCCTCGACGTTTTTGTTGCCCGACAAATTTTGACGAACTCGGAAGTTGAACACGGAAAAGCCCAAATCGAAGCCATTGTGAAAATGATAATGGGATTGCGAAACCGATTCAGTGACACGCTAAACGAGGAATTCGCCGATTACGAATTGGCGAACTCGCGCAATGACCAAGTCGCTGTTGAGATGGGGCAAGACTAGACTAGAGTACTATTAATCTTGGTCCAGTTTTAATTATCCTAGTCGTAGTCTTAATCTTAGTCGTAGTCTCTTGCAGGAGAACGAGTACGACTAAGACTAAGAGTACGACTAAGATTACGAGTACGAGTAATTAAGATCCCAAGCTTCGAAACTCTCGGATTCGTTCCAGCGTGTTTTTCAAATCTTCTGGCAATTCGGCTACGCATTCGATCAGTTCGCCAGTTTTTGGATGAGAAAACTTGATCTTGTGCGCGTGTAACGCTTGTCGCTCCAACAACGGGATTTCGTTGTCAGCGGCTTTCCCCGATAGTTCGTCCAGGGACACACGGGCGCGACCGCTGTAAAGTCGATCACAAAAAATGGGGCACCCCACATGAGTCA
>JAHEJI010000192.1 GCA_024638965.1 Planctomycetaceae bacterium | reverse complement strand
CACGAAGTCGTTTTTCTAATTCTGGCCGTTCCTTTTCTGAGTTCGACCCTCGCCAGGTAATCTCCCGTTCCAGCGCCTTTCGTAGATAGGGCGAAACCAGCAGCGTCTCTTCGGCAACACGACGGAGTTGAATTAGTGCATCTATTTCGTTGGCCAACGCTTTGTATTCGCCAGCGAGTTTTGTCAATTCATTTGTGGCAATGTCATTCTGGTTAGCCAGTAGATTATCCTCGGCTTTTCGTCGGCGAGCTTCGAGTTGTTTGTATTCGTTGCGAACACGTGGCCACGCTCGCGCGAAACGGCTGGCGTCGAATCCGGTTCCCTGGATGATGCTTTCAGATTGTTGCCGACATTCAATGGCTGCCAAAAAACCGGTCCGTTGAGCTAAAAACTCTGGGTTTGAGCTTGGATACCAGTCGAGATTCTGAATCAGGATCTTAAGGAATTGCGATTCCACAAATTCGAGTTGTTGGTCATCGGAACTTGTGCCAGCCTCATTAATGAATCGAAGACATTTTTTAAAGTGGTCGGCAGTTAGTTTTTCGCTGTTGGATTTTGGCGCCCGAAGAAGAAATTGCCAAACCAGGTTGGTTCGCTCCAGAAGCCTGAGGTCTTCGAATTGTGGCGCTGGTTCGGCCGCAGGTTTTGTCTCATTTGCTTGTTCTTTATTTGAATCACCATTTTCGGCCGTATCCGCATCGTTGGTCGGCAACTCAGAAGGCTCGGGGAACAGGTAATTGTTTAAGTCCGTCAGGCGAGATTCCGCAGCAACCAAATTCGTCTGCGCCAGACTAATGGGTCCGATATTTGTTTTCTTCGCACCTTGTAACCGGAGGTCTGCCAACTGTGTCTCGATCGCCGATTTTAATTTGTTGAAGGCTCGCGAACTGCGACTGTCAAAACCCGTCGAACCATAACGAATCTGTTCCATACGAACGAGCATCGCTTCGATTTTGGCCAGTTGATAAGGTGAGTTGCCGAACAATTCCTTGAGCTCGTTGAATTCGTACCACAGTTCATCGCAACCAGCTGTTTTCGGGTAGTCAACAATCGGCCTTGGAACCTCGGGGTTTGGGTCGGAATAGATGACTGAGATTTTGCTGGCTAGATCCTCGGAGTTGAGCGAAACCAGTTTTGGCGTTTGAATCGAGCTTCGATAGTTCTTGGCCCAGCTTGCCACCGATTGTTCAACATAGCGAAACAGCTCGTCCAGCGAAATTTGTTCTTCTGTCTGATCGGCCCATCCTGCCAAGCCCTTGGCAACGAAAAAGCTAAACGCAGAACCGCCTATCTCGGGTGCATACCAGGAATTTTGCGCGCCGTCCGCTGAAATCATAACCCACAAGTCATTGGCGTCTCCCTGGGTCTTTGGATCGTTGTTCAAATCCGTGAGCAACGATTCGATGCGTTTGGAAAGTGGTTCACTGCCAAAGCGAACAGCCCCATCCGCATTCTCGATATCCAGAAATACGATTCGATGGCTAACCTGCTTGCTACTGGAAATCTCTTGATCACAAATCCAGTTGAGTTTGTCGTAGAGTGGCTGCCATGCTGTCGTTTCGAACGCGCCTCCGCTCGACTGGTTCTGGGAAATGTATAATTTCCCTTCGTGGGAAGACAGATCGCCATACATGTAAAACAACATGACGTCCTCATCGGGCCCGTGCATTGAGTCGACTTCGTGCAACTCATTGACCGGCTTCAGGTTATCGATCCCGGTCATGAATTGAGAACGCGACTCGTCTCGATAAACTGCGACGGCATTCCGGTCTGTGCTGGATTGTTCATCCGTTGAATCAATCATCAAGATCGCTGTCGTATCATCTGGGCTGAGATAGTCGTAGAGAGCTTTCCCGCAAAACGCCAAAGCCACCGCAACCAAAATAAGCGATATTGCCCGTACAATCGGACCCAGGTGAACAGGATCGCTTGAAGACGGCCCAGGTGCGCTTTTTTTCTGGGATTTGCGCACCTGAGGTTCATCGTTGCTGCGCCAATTCTTGCCAGCCATTACTAATCCCAGTAGATAAGAGTTCGCGTTACACCGATTGCGGCGACACGTAACGTATTCAGGCCTTTGCCGAATTATCCGTTTCTAGTCATTTGAATTCTTATTCTAAGAAATCCCGTGCTAGGGATCGATACACTCATTCTAGATAAAGTTGCGACCCCGCGATATTTGGAGAAAAACGATGCGCCGGATTTTGGTAGTTTTGCTCGCATTTTCTGTTGTAGTGATAATAGACCCCGCTTCTTTGCTGGGCCAGCAAAGTCTTTCGAGTCCCGGTGCAGCCACGCAAAGGCTTTCACGAACCGTTACTGGTACGGCCAATAGTCCTTTCTTTAATCCAAGTACACCGACAATTTGGCACAGACTTGGCGTGCCTCAGAGCGTAGGTAGATACAAGTTGTTTCGTGAGAGTCGGGTCAACCGGAAAGGAAATCGTCCGGAACGTGAAGCGAAGCCGAAACTCTTGAAACTGACCGATCCTGCGAATCTTGAGCCCGGGGCTCCCGAAATGCTCAAGGCAGCCGCCGAGATCAAGAAGCAGGAGGATCTAGCCCCACAAAAACTCAAAGCGCTGAAGTACATCGCAACGATCGGCTGCGGTTGCTACGACAAAGGCGATTTGGTTCAAAACGCATTGATTGAGGCTCTATCGGATTGTACGCCAGCCGTTCGAAAAGAAGCACTGAATACCATCATGGCGCAAGTAAGCGGAGACTGCTGCAACTGTTGCTGTCCGTCGGCCTGCAACTCGAAATCCTGTTGCACAAGAAAGCTCTACGATCGACTTGAAGAAATGGCCATCAAAACGGATGACACGGGTTGCCCCGTTGAGCCTGATCCGGCCGTGCGAGCCATGGCGATGCGAGTTCTAAATGCATGCCCAGTTCCGCCTCCTGAAGAGGAAGAAGAAGAGGAAGAGAAGGGGGAAAAGCCTACAGAGGGTGGCGAAAAGAGTAGTGAAGGCGAAACCAAAGATCCGGCCAGCGAAGAAAATGGCGGCGACGACCAACCCGCCGATATCGACGAGAGTGCTTCGCGGTCGACTGGACGTGACACGAGCAATGTCAGCTATCGAGGCGCAACAACACGGTTACCAGGTACTGCTAGTCTAAATAGTTACCCCGCTGCTGACCGCGAATTCATGAGGCAGTTCGAAGTTACCGGCGTCGTCCGTGACGTGAATACTGACGAAGGCATCGCGACGATCGTGTTTGACGATCCTTACGAGTTCCCTAGCGGACTCAATATGGTGATTGCCACCAACCCAAACAACGTGAGCTTTGGAATCGTGGATGACACTCAAACTGGTACAGCTGTCATTAAGGTCGAAGACTATGGCGTACTCACCAGATTGAAAAAGCTTCAACGAGTTCGTATGGGTGTATTCCAATAAATGACAATGCTTCAAGTCACTTGGATGAATGAGTGACTTGTTAATCTGAAATTCAATAAACCAGAACAGGCGGTTTGCCATTTGGCGAACCGCCTGTTGCTTTTTCCCATTCGTTGATGCGTCTCCAGTCGCTAAGCGTTCGCGATCGGCGTTGTAAACAAAAAACAGAGACCCTGCTCCTCGTCCCGCTCGGCTTCCAATGAACTTAAGCAAGACGCTGGAGATGTCATCCTGAACCGAACGCAGCGAAGTGAAGGATCTCTCGTCGATTTGCGAGATGACTTTGATCGCTCAAGCTCGCTTGGGATGACTTGATACACTTGTGGCCCCAAAAAAACCAAAAATGCAAAAGCATGTCGCCTCGGCTGGACCTCCTCAGTTTGCGAATTTGTTGGGTAATTGCAGGGGTTTCGTACGAGCGCCGTCCATTCTGGATGATCATTGACGTTAAGCCGGCCCAAAAAAAGTTCCAATTTTTTGTGCGGCCAAGCTTTTCTGTTAAACTAGGCCAAGCTTCGTTTTACTATCTTCCACTTCCCAATGACGGATAGAAACAATGAAAACTTGTTGGCTCTTAAAACTCCGGACGATTCCACTTTTTATTTTAGTCTTGGCATTGGCCGGTTGTGGCGGAGACAAGGACGTCGCCAAACTCGACTCTGATGTAGATTCAAATAATGTTGGTGCTGCTGATTCGGCAGCAAATCAGGTTCGGGCAAATCGAGCTGCTGAGTCGCGCATGCCAAATGTTGCTGGCTCGACTCACACTCGAGATACAGCCGGTGATCGCCGCGATGCAACTCGGCCTTCCGATGCCAGACGTATTGCGGATTCCAATCGAGATAGAGCTCGCGGATCGGTAGCACCTCCCGAACCCGATCGCGGCGAAAAGCCAGATGACGAAGCAACCGTTACCGATGAAGAAGACGTTGTCCGACCCGAAAGAGAAAAATTTGACTCAGCCGGAACAGTAGTCGGTGATCCAATCAAAGAGATCGTGGGTGAAGATGTCGACGGGGTGCCGTTCTCCTTAAGTGAGTATCGCGGCAAAGTCACCATGATTGACTTCTGGGGCGATTGGTGACCTCCTTGCCGAGCCATGTATGGGCACGAGCGGTCGCTCGTTGATGAATATAGTGGAAGACCATTTGTCCTGTTGGGTGTCAACAACGACGCCAAAATAGCTACCGTTAAAAAAGCAATCAAAAAGAACAATCTGAATTGGCGATCGTGGTATGACGGCAAAGGTGGTCCGATCGTGCGTTCGTATGGTATTCGTTCTTTTCCAACGATTTTTCTGGTCGATCATCACGGCATCATTCGTTACAAGAATGTTCGGGGTGACAAACTCGACGCGGCAATTGAAAAACTTGTCAAAGAGGCGGAAGACGATGGGGTAACGGGTGGAGCCGAACCAGCACGAGAGTTTACCGATTCGACTGGCAAACACAAAATGGTTGCCAGCTATTCCAGCTTCGAAGACGGTTCTGTCATTTTGAAAAGTGAAGACGGTGCAGAGATTCCAATCTTGTGGCGGAAACTGAGTCTTGCCGACCAGCAATACCTGGCGCAGATCCGTTTGCGAGCCGACGATTTGGGCCACATCGCCAAGCGGAATATCGCATTCGAATTTGATTCGCCGGAGCAGTTCACCGATGTTTCGGGCAAGCACTCGATCGAGGGAACCTACATTGGTCTCTACGAAGGTAACGTCATCATTTGGGATTTAAACGGCAAAGAAATCAAAGTAAAACGCAAAAAACTTGACGAACAAACGCTCGAGAGAATTCGCCAAATCGGAAAGGAACGTAGGAAAGACGCAGATTAATAGGTTGGCGAGAACATTCGCCACCGTTCAAGCAAATGCGAATGAATGAACCGATAAGAATTACAATTGTCGAGGGCCCGGATCCAAAGCACGTTTTCGAGCTTACGTCGAAACAGAGTTTGCTTGTCGGTCGAGGAGATGCCAGCGATACGAAAATTGATGATGCTGCGCTTTCGCGAGCTCATTTTCGATTGTCGGTCGTCGACGGTGAGGACTGGGCGATAGATGCCGGGAGCCGCTCGGGCATCTTTGTGAACGGTGATCAAAAGTCAGCGAGTGTTGTCAAACTCGGAGACAGGATCAGAGCTGGCAATACCGTTTTGCAAATCGGTGGCTCAACGACGAACCGGCAGCCGGTTGAACGACCCGTCAACATCGGCGATTTGATCGGACAGAACGTCGGTGGCTACCTGTTGGAGAAAGTGATTGCCACAGGCAGGAATGGAATCGTTTTCAAGGCGAAGAATCAGGAAAAAGACCGCTTTGCGGCTGTCAAAGTGCTGTTGCCACGCGTGGCGAAAGATGAAGAGCAACGAGAACGGTTCGTTCGCGCGATGAAGACGATGCTCAACATCAAAGACACGCACATCGTTGAACTCTACTCAGCCGGTCGAAAGGGTCCGTTTTGCTGGGCCGCCATGGAATATGTTGAGGGCGAAAGTCTTGCCAGTTTGATTGATCGTCTCGGGATGGACGGAATGTTACCGTGGGAAGAAGTCTGGCGTGCCGCGGTCCACGTTACACGGGCTCTTCAGGTTGGCTATCGCCACCACATCATTCATCGCAATCTAACGCCGACCAATATTATCCGGCGACAACAGGACAAGGTCTGCAAACTAGGCGATTTTACTTTTGCAAAGGCGCTTGAAGGCACTCTGGCTTTTGACGTAACGAGCCCGGGACAAATTATTGGCGACCTGCAATACCTCCCGCCTGAACGATTGACCGATGCGGAAGTCGATACTCGTAGCGATATGTACGGTTTGGGCGCTACCTGTTACGCACTCTTGACTGGGCGGCCTCAGGTCAGCGGCAAGTCGGTTATTGATATAACTACGAGTATTCGCTCGGAAGTGCCCAAGCCGCCTAAGGAATACCAGCTGTATATGCCCGACCTGTTCCAGGACATCGTACTGAAGTTACTCAAAAAGGATCCGAATCGGCGATACAACACTCCGGACGAGTTGTTGCGAGAGCTTGAAGTGGTTGGGCAGGCCAGCAAACTCGAAACCGATTTCTCAGGTTGGTGGCAAGGATAAGGGTGCGGACTAACGTAGCGGGATTCGTGAGAATTCCGAGCCAAAGAACATCGATCGTTGCGCGGCTCGGCAGGAGCCTCGCCCTCCCAAGTGTCGAATTATGGGCCAAGACCCAGTTCGAGATCACACATAACTCAATTTGGTTCGCCGTCGTCGGGTTTCTTATCGGCAATCGGTCCCTTGGAAAAGAAAACAAGTGTCTTTAGATCGGTCTCAATGGAATGAAAATGATGTTGTGCTTTGGCAGGCACAAAAACGATACTGCCTGGTTTGAGTTCGTAATCTTTGCCAAGAAGGTTGATCTTGGCCGTGCCTGCTTCGACGTAATAAATCTCGTCTTGCGAATGAGGCTGCTGTCCGTCTTTGCCGCCCGCGGCGAGCGTGTAGATTCCACAGTGCAGTGATGAGACATTGAGAAAAGGCAGGTAAGAATTTTTGGTTTCTTTGCGCTTTGTTTCGAGTTCCTCGAATTGATAAACGAATTGTGTTTCATCGTCCAGATTGCTATTCCATTTCATTCCCCCAACGAAGCAGGCAGCCATTAACGTTGTCGCGACTAAGATCTTCATTTTTTGCCTTTCCTCGGTAACCGAAATAATCAATAGCGAGACACGGGAATGATACACGTTCAGAGCGCGTTTGGTTCAAGTTTGGCGTTTTTTCGTCGGTTTCGTCCGGCGATCTGAGCGTTACGACCGCTATACGTCCGTGCGACACGCACGAATCAGCACTTGTCATAAAACGGCGTGCTAATGTGAAGCTCCGAACATCGCGGCGTTGATAAAAAGTCGTTGCAACGATGGATGCATCGCCCGGAAATTGGGATCGTCGGTAAACGCAATGATGTGCCCCTGACCTTCGCCGCGGTACACGACATAAGGCGTTTCAGCTAACAACTCGAGACTCTTCGGCCAGCAGAATCCGCTGGTCAGGATTTCGTCGCGCTTGGTAAACGTAACCAGCGATCGGCCAGCAGTTTCCTTCGTCGGGGACAGGACGATTCGACCGGTGTAAAAGACGTCGAGATCTGCCTCAAACCCAAAGGTAACCCAATGCTGCTGAAAAACTTCGGCTCGCAAAAAAGCGCCAGGCACGTTGTCGGGTGTGACTTCTTCGGGCTTCTCTTTTTCGTCGGCTTTGGCTTCATCGTGCGCTTTCGCCGGATCTGCAACCTTGCGTTTGACGATCTTGTTCTTGACCAGACCGATTTTTTCGCCGGTAGCCCACTCCGTTGCTCCGCGCAGCGTGATCAACGTCCCGCCAGCTTGAACCCAGGCCTCCAGTTTTTTGGCTCGGGTTTCGTCGAAACCCGAGTTGTCCGCATAATTACCGTCCGGCAAGATGATCGTGTTGAACTTGCTCAGTTCAACGCGGCCAAAGTCTCGACCCTTCACTCGTGTCGTGGGATACTTGAGGACTTGATCAAACAGATGCCAGGTATGCCCCGACGAATAGTTGGTCGGCTGATTAACAACCAACAGAACTTTTGGTGGACGAACCCAATGAACGTACGGCCCGCCCATGTGAGCCCCCTTTTCGACAAATGCCGTGTCAGTCACAACTGCCTCAACGCAATGTTTTGTACACGTTGCCGTAATTCGCTCGTTTAAGTCGGTGGGATTCCTGGAAGTTTTGACGATCAAAGTTCCGCGATCAAACGTTCGTGCATTCAACGTAAATTCCCGATCGCTGACGTGAACCCGAACTCCGTTTTGAACCAGATCCGCGAGCGCGGTTATTGCTCCGTCGGTACCGGGGATCAAATACGCGACTTTTGGTTTCGTGAGAATCGTGTTCGATTCCACGGGCGAGTTCGTCCAAAGATCGCTCTCCAATTCGACGGAATCGGCGGTTGCCAGGCACTCGACGTCAAACGCCAGAGGCATGCTCCACGCAGTCACGTCGTAAATCTCGTCGGGCAAACGCAGTTCATTCCTTTCCAACTGTCGCCGCAAGAATTTTTCGTCCATTTCCACTTTTCGGTCCAGGAGAGAAAGCAGCAAACGACTCGTCGGTTGGGCAACTGGAATGTGAAAGCTTCCGGCGGGAATCTTATGCAAATGGTCTTTCCCATGCTTGACGTCCGTGCATTCAATCGTGACCGATTCGTTTAATGTGCGAACTTCAATTCCATTTCGTTGCAACATCGCTGCCAAACGGCGCGACCGCTGGGGGCGCTTGTCGTTTCGAATGAAATAATGCTTGACTTTACCTTCACGCCCCATTTTGACCGCGGAAGACTTTGCGTCATAAAACTGTTGCAACAGTTCCTTACGATTCGCCGCCGCAAATTCGAGTGTCGCCAAGCCACTGATGTAATGATTGCGGACGCCGTCGGCATAGGACAATTCGGTTTCGTCGTCGCGTTCAATGATCTGGCCGCGGGCACTTGCTTGTTCCCACAGAATTCCAAGTCCGCCTTGCAGAGTCGGCCACTCGCTTCCGTATCCGGGGTAAAACGCGTCAAAAACCTCGCGCGTCATATAGCCGAAACCATACCGGTCGAACCATCCGGCCTGGTGTTTTCCGAGTTTTGAAAACCAGTCGTATTGCGATTCAAGCAAATAGGGATTCTTTGGATCCGCGGGAGGCGGAAAATAAAACGAACTGTTCCGGCCCATTTCATGGGCGTCGACGTAAATTTGTGGCTGCCATGCCAGATAGGCGGCAACTTTGGCTTTTACTTCTTGTTGGCTGTGACGAAACCAGTCGCGATTCATGTCAAACCAGTAATGGTTGGATCTGCCTCGGGGCCAGCGCTCGGTGTGTTCGTTTGCAGAAGGATTGCTTTGACTGAACAGCCCACGTGTTTCGCGAAAGACATTGACGAACCGATCCCGACCGTCCGGATTTTGTAGCGGATCAATCACGACGACCAGTTTTTCCAACAACTCTTTGGTCTCGGCGCGCTTGTCGGCCAACAAATGATAGGCAGTCAACAGAGCAGCATCGCTGGGGGAAATTTCATTTCCGTGAACACAATACGCCAGCCAGATGACGGCTGGAGCGTTCTCGATCAACGAGTCGGCGTTTGCTTGTTCCAACGTGCGCGGATCGGCGAGTCTCAAGTTGTTTTCGACGATCGTATCCAGCTGGGCGATATTATCGGGCGAGGAAATCACCAGGTAGTTCAGCGACCGGCCTTCGTACGACGAACCGTATTGCACCAGCTTCGTTCGTTCGGGAGCCGCCTCTGCCAATCGACCGAGATACGTCTCGATCTGGTAATGGCTGGAAATATCGTCCCCCCAATTGTATCGCAACGCTTGTTGACTGGTGGGGATTTTTTCGTCGGCATCCAATTCAGCGACCGGGAGCAACCAATGCGGGTCGCTTTTTTCTTGCGACACATCCACATCTTGCGCGTATTGTGTTTGCGGTAAAAGCGAAAGTAATAAGACAAGAACAAAGACCACGTCAAGTTTCAATCTCATGGTGTCTCTCGTGATTAAGGCCAGCAACATCATCCATCATAATTCAAATGCGAGGCGGCGCGCCAGCAATCAGGTTGCTTGGCCAAATGAGTTCGTACGTCCGCCTTTAGCGCCAATGTTGTTCATTGGAGAAATGCTGTCACCGCTTCGCGGCTAGGTGTTGATTAGAAACCTAAACCCCATGCTGACGAATGGGGCTACCTGCTCTCGCGACTTCGCCGCTAAAATAGCCGCGAAGCGGTGAAAGCAGTTAGCCCACAGCGTAAGCTGTGGTTGGCACGACTGAACGATTAGCAGTGGCACCAGGGGTCTGTGCCATGAATCTGCGTATTCCTTGCCCATCGATTCAAGTTAAAGGTGTGCGGGCAAGCACATCCTGGTGCAAAAAACGATCGCCGAGGTCAAGGGCTGGTTCTGATGGCGGGGCTGAACTTGGTGCGGCTGGTAATCTGGTTGGTTTACTAGGACGATCAAAGCGTTGTTGTCGATTACATTTCGCGACTAATCCGGGTGTTTGGAATAATGGTTCGCGATATACGGTTATCTACCGGAGAGCATCAAAACTCGAGTGGCGCGCAGATCCGCACGTTTTTTCTTGTCAAAAAAAAACAGGAAAACTGGCGCATTGCTTGCACCAATTCAGCTTCTCTCAATGACGTCTCTTGTTTGTGCGCCGACGACGCAGCTTCGCTTTCGCGGGCTGGCCAAAAAGAACAAATAGCTCAAGGAGTTATCAAAATGTTTATGTCAGGCAACACGGAAATCACTTTAATTCCATCCAAAACGAGCGTTCATCGTTCGTATGGGTCTTCAGAAACCGCGGTAACCGGTCCGTTCCGGCGATGTTTGATTTGCAGCTGGGCCATGCTGGCCATTTTCATTGGCTTGTCGGCGAACGCCGGAGCGCAGATCGTCACCGTTACCACGGACGCGGACGTGATTGATATCAACACGCAAACTGCCACAATCGCGGACCTGCCCGGACCCGATGGGGTGGTCTCCTTATCGGAGGCACTGATCGCTACCAACAATACACCCGGCCACCAGACGATCGGTTTCGCGGTTCCAGAGGGCGGGTGGCTGCTCCAGTTCCTCTTCCCCGGACGGGTCGTGTTCACATCAATTACCGGGTTCTACTGGCGGGCCAACGACGAGGTGACCATCGACGGGACGACCCAGACCGCCTCCATCGGGGATACCAATCCGGATGGCGGCGAGATCGTAATCTACGGGGAAGATCTCTATTTCAACGCCCCCAACTGCACGCTGATCGGATTTGACAGCAGCTCTGTCTCGTTTGGATCGGACTCGTTGGTCCAGGGCAACACTGGGAACATGAACGT
>JAHEJI010000191.1 GCA_024638965.1 Planctomycetaceae bacterium | reverse complement strand
GTCGAAGAATAGTCGTTCAGGTTCGTCGTCTTGCAAGATATCCAAACAAAACAATCGCACCCCCCGCGACCGGCGGTTGCTGAACGAAGAATTGTTCGCAAAATGGTAGCAAAAATAACCGAATCAAATTTTGGAGTTTTGTGTGAACGATTCAGTCTGCCGCTGGGGAATTTTAAGTACTGCTTCCATCGGTCATAAAAATTGGCAAGCGATCAGGCTCTCTGGAAACGGCGTTGTGGCCGCGGTCGCCAGTCGTAACCTGAAATCGAGCCAGGCTTTTGTCGATCTTTGTCAGAACAACGTTCCGTTCGATGAAGCTCCCAGAGCATTCGGAAGCTATGAGGCGTTAGTCAATGACGACCAGATTGACGCGGTCTACATTCCGCTGCCCACGGGAATGCGCAAAGAGTGGGTGGTCCGAGCGGCCGAGGCGGGTAAACACGTACTATGCGAAAAACCTTGCGCGGTGAACGCGAGTGACTTGCGCGAAATGACCGAGGCCTGCGCGGCCAATCGCGTGCAGTTCATGGACGGTGTCATGTACATGCACAGCTCTCGTCTGGACGCCATGCGTGATGCGCTCAATGATCCGAATGCGGTCGGAAAGATAAAACGAATCACGTCTCAGTTCAGTTTCAACGCTCCCGAAGAATTCAAAACTGGCAACATTCGCACGGACAGTCGGATGGAACCGCAGGGATGCCTGGGCGATCTCGGTTGGTATACGATTCGATTTGCACTCTGGGTCATGAACTTCGAAATGCCCAAACGTGTTTCAGGGCGAATCCTCACGGAACTTCATCGAGACAACAGTCCCGAACCTGTACCGATGGAATTTTCCGGCGAGATGTTGTTTGACGAAGGAGTCTCGGCGAGCTTTTACAACAGCTTTTTAACGCAGCATCAGCAGTGGGCAAACGTCAGCGGTACCGAGGGCCTACTTCACGTGTTCGATTTTGTATTGCCCTACGACAACTTCAATCAGTCAGCAGCCGAACTTGATTTCTTAATTTCCAATTCGGAGTTCCTGATGGAAGGTTGTGATTTTTCAATGAAGAATACAACTCGTTCCGTTGCCACCGTCGAATCAAGTCACAGCCGAGTCGATTCCCAGGAAACGAAGTTGTTTCGAAAATTTGCCGAAATAGTAAACCACAATTCGCTGGATTCGTTTTGGCCGGACGCTTCTTTAAAGACCCAAACCGTTTTGGACGCATGCCTTTCGTCTGCACGTAATGGTTGTCAACTCGTCACTATCTGAATCTAGTGGCGAAACAGGCGTTTTAGCTATTACTATTGCGCAAGCAGTACTGATAAGCGAGACAAAATTTTTTCCTAGCAAGCAGTTCTTTGCTGGCTGCGAAATATTGACACAAGCTAGCTGTGAATGTTTTCACGATCAGTCGTTGGAAGTTCATGCGCAGCAAGTACTTCTGTTCAACTTGGCGCACTGTCTTTCAAATTGTGACAACTTTCACGCTGTTTTCTTAAAGTCCAAACGCATTTCGTTTCAACGATTTACGTATTTAAGCCTTAACCCAAATTACTAAATAAGCCGAATTAGCAGATGGGCATTAATGTCCACCGAATAATTGTCATAGACAGTTTTTGTCACAGACAGTAATTGTCACAGACAGAATTGGTTTTTTTCGGTGGGCGGGTCCTGCCAAACGACTGGATGAGGTCGTGGACCTCAAGTTAGATTTGAGCAGTGACCTGATCGCTCTGCCCCAGGAGGCAGCGTTAATGAAACAGGCTACACTCACGTTTGTATTTACGATCGCAATTTCTATTACCAGCTACTCGTTCGCACAAGTCGGGCGAGACTCTGGCCTGTGGGAGTGGACAAAAGTTGCGCCCCATCATGAGGCAATCGTCCAGATCACCTCGGGTGGTGGTACGGGTACGGGAGTCGTAATTTCAGTCAACAAAGACAAACCCATCAAAGATGGTTACGAAGGTTACTGCCTAACTGCCTGGCACGTCGTTCAGGATGACAACGGGGCCGGCAAAGTCAGAGTGAAGTACCGTAACGGTCGCAAAGCCAAGACTTGTCGCGTTGTCCAGCACGACGAATCAAAAGACGTTGCGTTGCTTTGGATTTGGGTGCCAAATGATATTGAACCCGCGAGTTTGGCTACAGATTCCATCGAAGGTGGCGATGATCTTGAACTGGCAGGCTTGGGCGGCGGTTCCGACCTTAAATGCTGCATTCGTCACTTTTCGGCGGTAGCCTCTCCGCCTTCGAGCAAGGAGAAGATTTTCGCCGATGTGCCATTGCTGCCAGGTGATTCAGGTGGTCCCGTATTTAACGAGAAGCATGAAGTTGTCGGCATCATTTCCGGCGGATGGTTCTGGTTTGACGGCGGTGTTAAGACCAATGCTGGATTCGATATTAAGACGACTTGGCCAGCTCGTGCCAGTAACGTGGGGCCAATCAAGAATCTGATGGCAAAAATGCAAGAAGAAAGCCTGACGGTCGATCGTTAATCACGCCAACTTGCTTATTGGCGAACCGTAATAGCCTTACTCTATAATCAAAATAAACATTGACGTGAGACGGAATTCTAATTCGCCTCACGTTTTTGTTTGTACTCAATGCTTTCCACAGCAAGTACGAAGACCCAGCGGGATTTTCGAATGCAGATTCGGCGGTGCACGGCCAGCCGCACCTTGATCACTCGATAGATGGGGTGGTTCTCTTTTCCAACGCCTGTATGCCATCTCCAAATCCGCGGCGGTGGCAGTTAGAATAAAGGGCAATCAAATCGATATACCAGCAGTTTAGTTGGTTTTTTGGAAAGGCGATAAACCAATGATGCCCTTTGAACAGGTCGAAGTACTTCGCGCAGCTTGTTGTGTCGCGGGCGCGGATGGAGAAACAAGCGAAGAAGAGCTGCGTCTGCTCAATCGGCTTGCCGACGAGTCGGGTGTGGGAGATGCGTCACTTGAGGCGATGCTTGAGAGGGCGACCAGCGATTGCAATTTCTGCGAGGAGCAATTCCGAATTCTGAAAACCGATCCGGAAGAAACGATGGCCATTTTGTTGGAAATCGCTATTTCGGATGGTGCCTTGGGTGAGAAAGAAAAAGACTCTCTGCGACAATTTGCAAATCGTCTGGACGTACCCGAGGACGTTTTTACTGAACTCGTGTCCAGAACCGTTGCGTTAATTGACAAAAACAGAAACGGCTGAAATGGAACTCGATGAATCGAGTTATTACCGGCGAAGACTCGTTCCGGTCCATTCCAGCACCCTCATTACGTTTGAAGGGAAGGGTCGTGCCTTGCATCAAGAGTCCGTTCCTGATTGTATGTCTTGTGTTGTGGCAAAGCAGTTTGGCTGGTTCCCGATCGGCGGCACAAACAGGCGCGACGAATGTTTTTCGGTCGTACGCGTCCGAACATGCTGTGGAAATCATGGGGCAGCTGCGCAACCTGGTCGCGTTACCTAATGTTTCGTCCAATCAAGCGGACGTCAGGCGGAACGCCGAATACCTCGTTCACGAATTCAAAAAACGAGGCGCAGAATTGGATCTGCTCGAAGTTCCAGGGGCCAATCCAGTCATTTACGGTGAGATTAAAACGCCTGAGGCGAAACGCACGGTAATGATCTATGCCCATTTTGACGGGCAACCAGTCAAGGCTGCTTTGTGGACATCAAGTCAACCGTTTGAGCCGACACTGTATTCCAAAGCCATGGATGAGGGAGGCCGCAAAATCGACTGGCCAAAACCAGGGCAGGACGTCAATGATGATTGGCGAATCTACGGTCGCAGCACGTCCGATGACAAGGCTCCGTTTGTGGCCATCATGGCGGCGCTGGATGCCATCGAGGAATCGGGACTGAAACCGACCTCTAATATCAAGTTTTTCTTCGATGGCGAAGAGGAAATCGGTTCACCCAACATGCGGCGAGTACTCGAGCGGTACGCAGATCGGTTTGAGGACGTCGATCTGTGGGTGTTTTCTGATGGTCCCTTGCATCAAAGTCGAAAACCGGCCGTTTATTTTGGCGTGCGTGGCGTCACGGGAATGGAGATTACCGTTTACGGCGCGACTCGCAATTTGCATTCGGGGCATTATGGAAACTGGGCACCAAATCCCGGACTGTTGTTGTCGCAGTTACTGGCGAGCATGAAAGACGAAGATGGCAATGTCTTGGTCGAAGGGTTTTCCGATGACGTCGTGCCATTGCAAGAAAAGGAAATTGCGGCGCTCAAAGCGATACCTGCAATCGACGACGAATTGCGAAACGAACTCGGATTGGCCGAAACCGAGAACAAGAACCAGGCTTATATCGAGCGGATGCAATTGCCTTCGCTCAACATTCGCGGCATCGAATGCGGCAGTGTCGGCAATACCGCCCGGAACATCGTTCCGAATACAGCGACCGTCTCGATCGACATTCGGCTGGTAAAAGGCAATCAGCCTCGAAAAATGCTCGGGCTTGTTCGCAATCACATTGAGCAACAGGGCTATCACATCGTCGAATCAGATCCTTCGCTGCAGGTTCGGCGTAAACACGGGAAAATTGCCAAAGTCGTCTTTCGGGAAAACGGCTATCCGGCAGCACGGACGTCGATGACGCATCCTCAAGTGCTTCCGCTGGTTCGGCAATTGCAGTTGGTGGCCGGCGATGAACAACTGTTGCTCGTTCCAAGTTTGGGCGGATCGTTGCCCTTGTATTTGATTTCAGATTATTTGCAAAAACCACTGTTGATCGTCCCGATGGCAAACCATGACAATAATCAACATGCGCCGGACGAAAATATTCGTGTTGGCAATTTGTTGTACGGTGTGGAAGCGATGGGAGCCGTGCTGACGATGGAGCAGTAAATGCTCGGCCGCGGCCAGACGGCGAACTCCCCAAAAACGATCGACGACCTCGTCGCGTATTCTCACCCACGTGGGCATGACTTTTCGGTTTCTTTGGCGAAATCCGACCAAGAAACGGCCTCTTACACAATTTTGTTGGCGTGCCAAATGGCGTTACCTGGGAAGCTCAAGCTGCCTGCTTGAATTGGCAGGATTGCAATTGAGCCACGAATGACGAAAGCCCAAAACGCAGGGAAGCTAACATTCCTCGCTCTTTTTCGTATCGGGTTTGTGGTCGGTGATCCGAACGGTAGCAGATTTTCTTCGAAAAAGTTATGCTGCACGGAGTCATTTCAAGTTAAAACAACCCGGCATTGAATAGGAATATCCATGTCAAAAAAATCACTGTTCACTTTTGTTCTATTGATGCCGTTCGCGTTCGCAAACGTCACGATGGCTCAAGAAACGATTCTGGATACATCGACCTTTGATCGAAGCGTTCGGCCTCAGGACGATTTGTATCTTTACGTAAACGGTACGTGGCTGCAAAACACTGAGATTCCAGCTGATAAATCCAATTTTGGTTCATTCATCGAGTTGGCGGATCTGTCACAGGAGCGAATTCGCACGCTAATTGAAAAAACTGCTGAGTCCGAACATCCTAAGGGAAGCGACGCCCAAAAAGTCGGAGACTTCTATAAGAGTTTCATGAACGTCGAGCTAGTTAACGAGAAAGGCATTTCGCCTTTGCAGGAACAGCTCGAGAAGATTCGCTCTCTTGGCTCACATGCAGACGTATTGAAGTACTTCGGCACCTTACAAAAAATGGGCGTCAAGACTCCGGTTGGATTCGGTGTTACACAAGACGACAAAGACTCGACTCGCTATATCGTCGTGATCATCCAGAGCGGGACAACGCTTCCTGACCGTGACTATTACTTGAAAGACGACGAAAATCTCGTTGCAGCTCGCAAGGCACTCAAAACCTATATCGAAAAGTTGTTTGATCTTGCAGCGATTGAGAATGGTGAATCGGCAGCCGAATCCATCCTTGAACTTGAAACCAAGCTGGCGGAAGTTCAATGGGAACGCGTAAAGCTTCGCCAAGCGGAGAAACGATATAACCTTCATTCGAAAGAAATGCTAACGGAACTGGCACCCAAGTTAAATTGGGATGAATTTTTCGCGGAGACAGAAGTTGCGGCATTCGAAGAATTGAACGTGATGACTCCAAGCTTCTTCGAATCCGTGAGTGACATTTTTGTTGAGACCCCCGTGGAAGTCTGGCGACAATACCTGCAGTTCCATTTGATTGACGCGGCGGCGCCGATTCTTTCACAACTGTTTGTAGACGCCCATTTCGAGCTACATCAGAAACAGTTATCGGGAACACCTCAGCAGAAGCCCCGCTGGAAACGCGCTGTTGATGCAGCGGCCGGTGCCGGGGCTGGTGATTTCGGAGTGATGGGTGAAGTCGTCGGCAAACTCTACGTTGAAAAATACTTTCCGCCCGAGTCGAAGGCTCGGATGGATCAATTGGTCAAAAACCTGCTACGTTCGTTCGGTCAAAGCATCGATGATTTGACATGGATGACGGACGAGACCAAAAAACGGGCCAAAGAAAAGCTGGCCAAAATCAATACCAAAATTGGTTACACGTCCAAATGGCGAGACTACTCGAAATTGGTGATTGAGCCTGATGATCTTTTTGGCAACATGGTGCGTTCCCAAGAGGTCGAATATCGACGCATGATCGAGAAACTTGGAAAACCCGTCGACCGAGATGAGTGGGGAATGACACCACAAACCGTAAACGCATATTATAACCCGTCACTTAATGAGATTGTATTCCCGGCCGCAATCCTGCAACCGCCGTTTTTCAGCGCTAAAGCTCCTGAGGCCTTAAATTACGGTGGCATCGGGGCCGTCATCGGGCACGAAATCAGTCACGCATTTGACGATCAGGGCAGCAAATACGACGGCGACGGAAACCTCGTTAACTGGTGGACTGACTCCGATCGCGAAGCGTTCGAAAAACTGACGAAGCAACTCGTTGCCCAGTACGAAGAATATGAAGCCCTCCCAGGCCAGAACGTCAACGGAAAACTGACCTTGGGTGAAAACATCGCGGACTTGTCCGGGCTCGCAATTGCTAACAAAGCAATGAACCTGTCGTTTGCAGACAATCCGCCGAAAAAGTTTGCCGGTTGGGAGCCGAAACAATTATTTTTCGTGGGGTGGAGTCGAGTTTGGCAGCGAAAGTACCGTGATGATGAATTGAGCAAGCGATTGAAAAACGATCCTCATTCACCATCTCAATTTCGCGCCAATGGCCCTGTGATGAATATCGACGCGTTTTATGAAGCATTTGATCTCAACGAGGGCGATCGGCTCTTCAAGCCTGAGGAAGATCGCATCAAGATCTGGTAAACCGGATTCGTTCCAGCCAACCCAGCCCGCTTTTTAAGCGGGCTTTTTTTATGCGCCACCGCGGCCTTTCGGAAATTCATAAGTCGCCAATAGTTGCGGCCCAGTTGTCCGGTAGTAACGATTAAAGGGATTGTATTAAGGTGCAACTACGTGTTAGGCAAAGTTGAGCGATTATGGCAATTTAAAGAATTTTGGGGATTTTAACTGTCGAATCAAACTTGCGGCCGCGATCGAAATTCGTTTTGGCTTATCAGCAACTATCCGCTATTTGGAAGTTGTATTTCTGGCAAACACCTTTAGAAACGAATGAGCTGGCTTTTTTCCCGCCAGCGATGCGTGTTGAGACGGCACGCATTCCACTCGATCATTTTTCGATCGGTTGGCTGTCTAGCTTTTCCTATTCTGTTCAAGAGTTTCTTTTTGGAGAAATGTTATGTTGCGAATATCAGTTTACTTGACCGCTGCGCTGTTGGTTGCTGCAATGTGTGTAATGTTGCTTCCTACGTCGAACGCGTCGGCCGAGACGTACGATGGCGAAACACACCGCGTGTACGGAATGGACTCGAATCCATCCGGTGCTCAGCAAAACGCATATGACAATATGTCGGATTTACTCATCAACATTATTATCGATCTGGATCCAGATGAAGTGGTTGACGTCATCATCGAAGACGAACACTTTATCACGCCCACCCTGTACGTCATCGACTTTCATGTCGTGATCGAAACGGGTGGCGGCGGCGGCAGTGGTGGAGGAGGTGGAGGTGGCACCGGAGGTGGCCCGAATTAATCGATCCTGTTTATTTATTTAACGTCCAGTCCAACCCGGCCTCGTGTGCTGGCCCTTCATGCCTGCAAATGGACAGATATTGAACAACGTCTCAAAGGCTCGCAAGGTTTTGCGAGCTTTTTTTGCTTTTTTGAGCTTTAAATCCCAGAAAACCGGCGATAGTCGCAAGTTGATTTCGATTCCGACCAACTGTTGCTATCGGATTTGAGATATCGCTTGGATTTTCAAGATTGCCTGGACAGCAGTTACGGCGGCCGAACAATAATCACTACGCAAAATATTAGAGAATCCGCCCCAATCGAACCGAAATACTTAAGTGTGAGCGGTTACGTGATTCAAAAATGCATCACAGGTGATCCGTGTCAACAATCATTCGCTTGAGCCGCATTTTCAATTCGCCGCGTTCGTCGAATGATGTGAATTAGTCAAACGCCACGTACGGTGGCGAAGTACATTTTCCAAGGACCTTTTTCAAGTGCTCGAAAAGGTCATTTTTTTTCGTCTCACCTATCAATGAGCTTGATCAAATGTTTTCATCATATTCGCTCATCGGCAACCGCCGTCAGAACAAGAAAACGCTGGACTATGGTGTGTTAGAATCTCGAAACCTTCTTGCCGCTATCTTGGTGTTGAACGGAACGCGACTGACCATCGAAGGGACGAGCGCGGATGACTACGTTCAAGTAAATCAAACGGCGAACGACATCGAGGTGCAGGTGGCCGGTGGTGAGACGGCCAACTATCTCACCGATCAACTCACGTTCATTCGATTCAACGGTCACTCGGGCGATGATTCCTTTGTGAACAATTCTGAGATTGTCTCACACGCTTATGGCCATTCCGGTAACGATATTTTGAGTGGAGGCCAGGGAGACGATTATCTACGAGGTGGTCTTGGAAACGATCAGATTGTCGGCAATGAAGGCAACGATCAGATTTACGGCGATGCTGACATGGATGTGATTTCTGCTGGAACTGGCGATGACCTGATTCGAGGCAGCTACGGTAGAGATACGATTTATGGCGATGCGGGCGATGACACGATCTATGGCGGCTGGGGCAACGACCGTGTTTTTGGCGGCTTAGGCCACGATTACATCTTGGGGGCAATCGGAAACGATATCCTGCACGGTGGTGAGGGCAATGATCAGATTGAGGGCCACGGCGGCCACGATACGATTTACGGCGAGGCCGGAAACGACAGTCTTTACGGGGGCATCGACAACGATTACATAATCGGTGGACCAGACAATGACTTCGTGCAGGCCGATACGGGCGATGATGTCGTGTGGGGCGGTAGCGGCTCCGATACCCTGAATGGGTATCTTGGCAACGATGAAATCCATGGTGGGTATGGCCCCGATTCGGTCAGAGGTTTTGACGGCGCAGATGCGCTGTTCGGAGGCGAAGGCGTTGACAACCTGCTAGGAGGAGACGGAAATGACGAGATCCACGGTGAAAACGGAGATGACGTGATCATCGGCGACGCTGGTGATGACGAGATTACTGGCGGCGACGGAAACGATGTGATCCGAGGCAATGCTGGAGACGACAAAATCGAGGGCCAAAACGGAAACGACGCGTTATATGGCGGTCTCGGAGACGATCTGATTTTGGGTGAGGCTGGTGTCGATCAACTGGTCGGAAACAATGGTAACGATGTTTTGTTTGCCGGTCTCAACGAAGGCGTCGACACTCTCGATGGCGGAGATGGGCTCGATCGTTTTCTCGTTCGCGGTACGCATCAGGTTGGCGACCTGACGGATGACGACGCAAGAATCATTTTTGAGGACGTAACCAGCGCATGGACTTACGGAGAAGTTGCTGTCGTTGACGCTGCATTCGATCAGCTGTTTGCGGCCACCAACAATACCACATTGCTAAAAGACACTTTGCCAAGCGGCGATTTGACCTTTTACAAATATGCCGATTTGAATGGGGCAGCGGGCGTTAACTATCTTGAATGGACGACCTCTTTTGAATGGGATGGTAATCAATGGATTGAAATATATGAGTATACTCGGGAACTTCAATTCGCTGATTGGAATGAGAATAGCGCGTACTACAACAACTTCTATCAATCAACCGTCATACATGAATTGGCCCATAACTGGGACGACGACTTTGAACTTGAAGCTGTTTCGGCCCAGGTGGGACTGCTTTGGAACGACTTTCTAAACGTCGGCGGATGGACTGACACAGACCCAGGTTCGTCGAATTACACCCAATCCAATGATGGAAATTGGTGGTACATTAACAGCGCTTCTTTTGCTGACCCCTATGGACGAACAAATCCCAATGAAGACATGGCAACGATTTGGGAGCATTACTTCAATGAAGGGATGACCGGAGACACAAATCTATTGCAGAAACTCGACATTGTCGATCAAGTCATCCAATCCGTCACGTCTTGAAATTGATCGCGGGATGATCCAACAGGGCAAATTAAGGGTGTTTCCAGCCAGGCGGCAAAGGGACGGTTGTCAGCTCCAAGAAGGTTAGTTCAGGCGAATGAAATCGTTCATCGTCATTTTTTCTTCGCCTTCGCTGGTAAGGACTTTCCCGAGTCGTTCGGAGTCTTTTTTGACGATCCGCACCTGAAACATCGCGTTGATGAACAGCACGCCAAATTCGTCCTCACGTCCAAATCCGATCGTGCGGGAGCTGTCGAAGTCAGGACCTTCGGGACGCGTCCATGTTTCTTCAGAGTTTGGATTGCCTTCGAATACGATCGCCGTCCATATTTTGCGGTCTTTGAGATCAGACAACTTCGGTCTTAATCGTTCGGACCGGTATGTGGCGGTTGCTCCGGCAGCCAGATGGAAGGCGGTTTTGGTTTCATTCTCAGAGCTCATAAACTCGCTGGGCATCTCGTCGGCGATCGCCAGGTTCGCGGGCGCATCCCAGGGTTGTGAAAAATCGAATTGTTGATAGAGGTCCTGGTAACCCAGGAAAGGAAGCAATGCAACCCGCCAACTAAATTGCGCCGGCACGTCCAGCTCCGCGGATTCGACAGCTGAAATCGCGGTCTTCGCCGGAAGGCACTGATACTTTTTTTCATATTCTTTCATCGCCTCGGCAATTTTTTTCAGGCGTTCAATTCGTTGCATAATCTGCATTTGTTTTTTGCCATCGTTGACCGCCGCCAAAATGACGTCCTTGAATGAATCTGGCCGACCAAGCTGCAAAACGATTTCTCCAGGAGGATTTCGGACTGAGAACAACTCTTTG
>JAHEJI010000190.1 GCA_024638965.1 Planctomycetaceae bacterium | reverse complement strand
ATTGCCGGGCGAAACCGACGAAAAGACGCCAAACTTAAACCAAACGCGCTCTGAACATCAGATAACCCATTTCTCACGACCAAGATATGCCTGCGATCAAATCCGAGTGGATGAAACAGACAAAAAAACCGCACTTGTCACATGCGGTTTCTTGTGATCGGTCAGCCTGTTGAACTAAACCCCGTGCACCGTCAATCTGGAGATTGGAATTCCGGTCCAGTCGCTCGACAGGACGAACCAATCTGTAGTTAGATTTGACAAAAAAGCACTAATCGACAAGCACGACATTTTCGGCGCGTGGTCCCTTTGGCCCGCGACCTTCTTCGTATTCGACTTTTTGCCCTTCACGAAGATTGTCGTAGGCAACGTCCTGAACAGCTGAATGATGAAAGAAGATATCTCCTTTCTCGCCCTCAATAAATCCAAATCCCTTATCCGTCAACTTTTTAATCGTACCCTGCGGCATTTCGCCACTCCCCAAAATCGAAACGTAACAAAAACTGATGGATCAATGACATAGAACCGGACTCGGCCCCAGCCAAAGCAATTTTGGTAAAGCAGAAATAACCGCAGCACGCGTCGCTGATGAGCCGTTTTATCCAATCGCCATGAGAGGTCGTAGCCCAAAAAAGGTAACCCCAATTGACCATCGCTTCCGATTTTACGGCAGCCCGAGCCAGACTTCAAACACAAATTTTTCGTTTTCCGGTCTAAAACTGAAAACATATAACCAGGCTTTATCAGGTCGTCGCAATCGCACCCGCATCATTTTCAAAAACGGAGTTTTTGCCGACCATCCAACCTAATTCCCCTGATGCCCGTACTTTACAAACCGAACTCTCGATTTTTTCACATGAATTTCTCGTCGCCGCCGCGAACTCAAGCTCTCTCAGCTTGCGTCATACTTTCGTTTCTTCAAAGTGCATTATGGCGGCAAGCCTAATAATTACAGCCACTTCAGAATCATCATTTCGTTGAACGACAAAGACGACAAAGCGACTACACTGCGACCCCACATCGAGCCAAAGTCTCGTTGAAGGTCTTACTTGGTCGCATTGCCTGGGAGACCAGCTCTGGATCGGGGAAATAGTAACCACCGATATCGACGGGTTGTCCTTGAACAGAATTCAATTCCTTGATAATTGTTGCTTCATTTTCGGCAAGCTCTTTGGCAAGCAAAGCAAAACGTTCCTGAAGCTCAGTATCAGCCGTTTGTTCTGCGAGAGCTTCCGCCCAATACATCGCCAGATAAAAATGACTTCCTCGATTGTCGAGCTCTCCCACATTTCGCGATGGCGAATTGTTCGTATCCAATAGTTTTTCGGTCGCCTTTTCCAAGGCATCAGCAAGCACGATTGCACGAGCATTACCCGTTGTTTCGCTCAGATGTTCCAGGGAAACCGCCAACGCGAGAAACTCGCCGAGCGAATTCCAGCGAAGATGGTTCTCGGTATTAAACTGTTGAACATGTTTGGGAGCCGAACCCCCTGCACCTGTTTCAAACAATCCGCCTCCGTTCATCAACGGTACAATCGAAAGCATCTTGGAACTGGTGCCAAGTTCCAGAATTGGAAACAGGTCCGTCAAGTAATCGCGAAGCACGTTGCCCGTCACGGAAATCGTGTCTTTGCCGTCCTTGATTCGTTCAAGTGTAAATCGAGTCGCCTTCACCGGAGACATGATTTTAATTTCAAGCCCTTCGGTGTCGTGTTCGGGCAGGTAAGCCTTCACTTTCTTGATCAACTCGGCATCGTGGGCGCGATCCTCATCCAACCAGAACACAGCCGGCGTATTCGTCGCACGTGCCCGCTTAACAGCCAGTTTGATCCAGTCGCGAACGGGAGCGTCTTTGACTTGGCACATTCGCCAAATATCTCCTTTTTCAACGGCATGCTCCATCAACGTTGCCCCAGAGTCGTCGACCACACGGACGATTCCGTTGGCAGAAATCTCATAGGTCTTGTCATGCGAGCCGTACTCTTCTGCTTTTTGAGCCATCAATCCGACGTTGGGAACGGTTCCCATGGTCGTTGGATCGAATGCTCCATGTTCTTTACAGAAGTCAATCGTCTCCTGGTATAGTCCTGCGTAGCTGCTGTCCGGGATGACGGCCTTGGTGTCCTGTTGTTTTCCATCGGCATTCCACATTTGGCCGGAAGTTCGAATCATGGCTGGCATCGATGCGTCAATAATCACGTCGCTGGGAACGTGCAAATTCGTAATGCCCTTGTCGGAGTTGACCATTGCCAGGGCAGGCCCGTTTTTGTACGCCGATTCGATGTCAGCTTCAATTTCGGCACGTTGGTCCGGCGGTAGTTCTTGAATCGCATCGAGCAAGTTACCCAAACCGTTGTTCACGTTAACGCCAGCTTCATCGAGAACTGAGTTGTGTTTGGAAAAGACATTCGCAAAGTATGCTCTGACCGCGTGACCGAAGATGATCGGGTCCGAGACTTTCATCATGGTCGCTTTCATATGCAGCGAAAACAAAACGCCTTTTTGCCTGGCATCTTCGATCTGGGCCGCAAGAAACTTGTTCAGCGCCAAAACATTCATGGCCGTCGCATCGATAATCTCGCCTGCAAGCACGGGAACTTCTTTCAAAACGGTCACGTCGCCATCGTCGGCCGTCAATTCAATTCTGACTATTCCCGTCTTCGGAAGGGTTACGGATTTTTCGTTGGAGCGAAAATCACCACGGGTCATGTGGGCGACGTGTGTTTTGGATTCCGAAGACCAGGCTCCCATGGAATGCGGATGTTTCCGGGCATATTGTTTTACAACGGCTGGTGCACGTCGATCAGAATTGCCTTCGCGAAGGACGGGATTGACCGCGCTGCCTTTGATTTTGTCATACCGGGCACGATTCTGTTTCTCTTCATTCGTCTGGGGATCGTCGGGGTATACTGGTACGTCAAAACCGCTGGATCGCAATTCTTCGATGGCCTCTTTCAACTGGGGAATGGAGGCACTTATATTCGGCAACTTGATGATGTTGGCTTCGGGTTTTTGAGCCAATTCGCCAAGTTCGGCCAACGCGTCTCCCATGCGTTGGTCATCGTTCAATGCTTCTGGGAAACTGGCGATAATTCGCCCGGCCAGTGAAATATCACGAGTCTCTACCGAAATGTCGGCAGCACTCGCGAACGTTTCGATGATTGGCAGAAAAGACCGAGTGGCCAATGCGGGGGCTTCGTCGGTAAACGTGTAAATGATTTTGTGATTTTTGGTGGTCATCTGTTTTTCCGGGTCACTCTAAACTGGCGCTTCCGTCAACGCTGATCGGTCAAAGTTAAACGCCAAGTCTAAGATATCCGATTTCCCGGTACGACGACGAGACCCCCACCAATGCGGCATTCGGAATGCAGAGTGCGGAATTCGATAATCGTGGAATAAGTCTCCGAATCGAGCTTCAACGTCCGGCATTCGCAATTACACAAGCCGGGGGCACAATCGCGAGGAAAAAAATAAGCCCCTGGTTTGGGGCAGGGGCTTAACACGCCCGAGAGGCGTCGGTTAACAGTTTGGCAGTTCAAATCGAACGTTATTCGGGTTCCAAAAGCGCCAGTTTTCAATCTACTGAATTTGCCATCCGACTCGATCCATTCGCAATCGGATCGGACCGGCTACCGTCTTGGCACACGTTATCTCCGCCCTCAGCTCGCCATTCGGACCGACGAAGTCAGCGACAGGATTTGTAGACTCATAGACGGTGTTGTCGCTGTCTGGCTGAGCGATGAAGGGCACGCCTACATAAGCCCCGGTTGAGAAGTTAAACATGCGCAGCTGGATGAACGCCGCATCATTGCCGAACTCGGGGCCGCCGACCAGCCGCAGTGTCACGTCAGTCCCACCAACAACGGGATTCGTATTACCTTCGAAAGTAATCGCGATCGGAGCCGGTGAAAACGCCGCGACGAAGGTTGTGCTCTGAAGGGTCCAGATCGCGCTGTCCTCATCGCAAATATCCGTCGAGCTTCCGCTGCTGGTCACGCCGGCTGTCACCGTCGCCGTGTCGGGGCAGATCTCGATGGCAGGTGGAGCCAGGCTGACGGTGGTCATGAACCCGCCTTCCAAGGTTGAACCGTTGATGTCGCAATCGGCCGTGAAGCAAAGATTCACTTTTTCGTTCGCGTCACGACTGCTGAGGGTCAATGCGGAAATTCCGGTAAAGTTGGTCACGAATGCGTTCTGGTCGGACCCGTCAATTACGCCGTCGTTGTTCCAGTCAACCGTTTCGCCTTCCAGTAAAACGATTTCCCCGTTCAAGATCAACGCTTCAACATTGCCGGATGACGTATCCACATCCCAAATGACAGCCCAGTCGCCGTCTTCGTTGAAGAAACCGCCCTCGATGCTGCCGTTCAAGGTCATACCATCGATGGTGTCGCCTTCGCGAAGCACGATCATCCCATCCACCATCACAATTTCATCTGCAATGGCAACCTCGGTCGTATCGCCGGTGATCATATAACTTCCGGTTTCCGTGATACCCAGGAAATCAAAGTTGTCGTATTTCTCGCCAGGATTTCCTCCAACCGAAGCTGGGATGATAGTGTCTTCTCTTATGAACGAGCCGCCTGCAGACATCGCGACTGCGTTAGAAACCATAACGACATCGTCAACAGTAGAACCAGTTTCGCATGGGGCCGGTAAGATATAGTTGGTACCAAGACCGGAATAGCGAACATCAAAGTCGATCGCATCACCGACAATCATTGTTAAGTTAACACCCGCGATAAAATCACCACCTTTCAATATCACGTTGCTTCCGGTGGTGCGGAACAAGGCGCGGTTTTCAGTCGGATCGCCAGGATTGTCAGCGTAACCGCCGACCCAATATGGAATTCCGTTGGTCGTCATTCCCGGACGGCTATTAAACGTCGACCACTGACTGATCAATTCGTTGATCGGTTCGTTTTCGTTAAGCAGCAAAAAATCGTCCAACCAAACACCGTCCAGCCCGGTCGGGTCTCCGGAAGTGTGATCTGAAATGGCGGAGTAGAAGACCGCACCCGCATCACTCATCCCAAAAAAAGATTCAAATGAAGTTTGTTCATAGTTGCCATACGTTGCTTCGCTAAGCAATACCGTGCCGCTTCCGCCCGTCGCGTTTCCCCAGACATGACTAAAAGAACCATCGGTCGTGACCGTAAATGAATATCCACCTACTCCGTTTTGGGCCGAGTTGCCGATCCCGGAAATGGATGTTCCGAGCAAATCACCAGGAAGTGCATCGCCTTCGCGAAGCAATGCAGATGATATTTGGGCAGACGCCAAGCCCTCCACGAACAGTAGCATTGAAAGAAACATTCCAATGAATACTTTGTTGAAGTTAATTTTCATGATGTCCCCTGTAGCCGATTGAATGCTCGATTAAATTAAAACGACGCCAAAAACAAGCTGTGTTGAAACCTCTAGTTTATGTGGCCGTATTCGTGAGTCAAATTTTGTTTGCAAGTTTGTGGAATACCGAAAATAGTCGATAAACGGGATACAGACTGTCGCCTTGGAATTCACAATTTGAGAGTTGAAAATTGCATTTCGGATTGCGTCGACAAAAGTCGACTCGACGTGGCGTTTGGAAAAAAAATGGTTCGTTCAGGTGGTGCTGATCTTAAAAATTTGGCCTGCCCAGACTTTAAAGTCTGGGTCGACGCAGATGCTTGTCCCGTCGCTCTCAAAGAGATTCTTTTTCGCGCGGCCAAAAGGCTGAATATTAACACGATCCTGGTCGCCAACGCTCAACAGCGAATCCCGTCATCCGATTTATTCAGCATGCTGCTCGTGCCCTCAGGTGCCGACAAAGCGGACAAGAAGATTCTCGAAATGTTGTCCGCAGGTGATCTCGTGGTCACTGCCGATATCCCGTTGGCTGCGGCAGTCGTCGAGAAAGGCTGTATTGCTCTTGGCACGCGCGGCGAACTCTTTGATGAAAACAGCATGGGCGAACGGCTCGCGATACGCAACATGATGGATCAGGCGCGTGCGGCCGGTGTCGAAACGGGTGGCCCCCAGCCGCTCAATAACAAAGATATCCAAGCGTTTGCCAATCAACTCGATCGAATTCTGACAAAGTTGACAAAATGAAGTATGGTATTCAACCATCGGGTCCGCGAATTTGGGCCACGTTATTTGAACAGGAGCAAGACTATGATTAGTCAAGATTAGGACAAGTGGCAAGCAAACCGAAAACGACAGGCTTCGCGAACAAGGGCATGCCCCGTACGTACTTGACAGACGCATTCTTCATTCAGCAGATCAGGTGATCCAATCAATTGGCGATCAAGGCTAATTCCGACTCTGGCTTTATTAATACTCGGGGCTGCGCTTTGTACTTCATGTGACAGGCCTCAAGTAAAGCTGCCTCCGCCCGTCCAACATTCGCAAACGCTAACCGCAGTCGAAATGCCGGTCGGTCTGCCTGATTTTTATCAGCCGCCAACGAACCCAATTACCGAAGAGAAACTGAAGCTCGGGCGAAAGCTTTTTTTTGACAAAGACCTCTCCGCCGACAGGACGGTGTCCTGTGCCAGCTGTCACGATCCCGAAAAGTCGTGGACCAATGGGCGACGATTTGGAGTTGGTGTTGGTGGTAAGCAAGGGACCCGCAACGTGCCTTCGCTTATCAATGTCGCCTACTTTAAGCAACTGTTTTGGGACGGTCGCTCAGGTTCACTGGAACGTCAAGCTCTAATGCCGCTTTTGAATGCAGACGAAATGGCGATGTCTTCGCAGGCAGCCGTCCTTCAGAGGTTGCAGGAAAAAACTGAATATCACGAGTTGTTCGGAAAAGCTTTCGCCGATGGGATCACGATCACAAACTTGACTCAGGCCCTGGCCTGTTATGAGCGGACGATCCTCTCCGGCAATGCACCCTATGATCGTTATATGGCCGGTGACAAGCAGGCAATGTCGGAAGCAGCCTTACGAGGTATGAAAGTATTTTCAGGTCGCGGAAAATGTTCCGGCTGTCATGTCGAGCCCAAGTTTATCGACTCTTCTTTTTACAACCTGGGTGTCGGAATGGATGTCGAGAATCCCGACCTTGGCCGTTATCATGTTTTTCAAATGGAATCGGCCAAAGGAAAATTCAAAACACCAACGCTTCGTGACGTTGCCCGGACTGCACCGTACATGCATGACGGCAGCGTAAATACGCTAATGGAAGTTGTCGAAATCTACGACAAAGGCGGTATTCCCAATCGGTATCTTTCCGTTGAAGTTCGCCGAAAACTGAATTTGACTGAACAAGAGAAGAAGGATCTCGTGGTCTTTATGAAGGAAGGATTGACTTCACCAGACGGTGCGAAACCATAGCTCGGTACTGAAAACTAGCCCGTCGAAGATCCGCCGCGGCGGGACGCGCGAGATTTGAAGCTGCGCTGTTCCGTTCGTAGTACCGCCTTTAGCCGGAAAATTCGGCCTAAAGGCGGTACTACAAACATCCAGGAACTCTCACTGGAAGCCTCTAACTCACCGAAGATTCCGGCTATATTGATAACATGCGTTTCTCAACTGCCAGTCTTCTGTTACTCACATTGACTACTGGATTCGTGTTTGGGCAGTCTCCAGCGAGCGAAAAAATCTCGTTCAATCGCGACATTCGTCCCATCCTATCGGACAAGTGTTTTCAATGCCACGGCCCGGACGAAAGTGCTCGCGAAATCGATCTTCGTTTTGACATCCAGGAAAGTGCATTTGCTGACCTTGGGGGGCATCGAGCAATCGTTCCCGGGGACGCCGGCGCCAGCGAAATGGTCGTCCGCATCCTGGAAGAAGACGAAGACTTGCGAATGCCGCCTGAAGAATCCAAAAAACATCTGACCAGCGATGAAATCGAATTGCTAAAGCGTTGGATTGACGAAGGTGCGAAATGGTCTGAATTCTGGGCCTACGTACCGGCGACCAAGCACCCGATCCCAAACATCGAACGTTTGCCGAACTCCGCGAACTGGATCGACAAAATGGTTCAGGCTCGATTGTTAACGCACCACGTGAAGCCTTCGCCGCGCGCTGATCCCGTTACCCTGATTCGCAGGATTTATTTTGACCTGATCGGACTCCCTCCGCATCCCGAGGACGTGGAGCGTTTTTCCAAAGACAGTTCACCAGAACCATACGAGATGTTGGTGGATCGACTGCTTTCGACACGGCATTTCGGTGAACGCTTTGCCGTGTATTGGCTGGACCTGGTTCGTTACGCAGACACCGTCGGCTATCACGGGGATCAGGATCACAATATTTCGCCTTATCGGGATTGGGCGATCAATGCACTGAACGACAACATGCCATTCGATCAATTTACCCGGGAACAGCTTGCTGGTGATCTGTTGCCGAATCCGACGGAACAACAACTCGTCGCAAGCGGATACAATCGGCTGTTACAGACTTCCCATGAAGGCGGCGTGCAACCCAAAGAGTACATCGCCATCTACGCCGCCGATCGAGTTCGTAATCTGTCGGGCGTTTGGATGGGAGCCACCGTGGGTTGCGCTCAATGCCACGATCACAAATATGATCCGTACACGACAAAAGACTTCTATTCGCTATCCGCTTTCTTTGCCGACATTGACGACGAACAGCATTTCAAAGTTGGCACCAACAATTTGCCCACCGCGCGTCCTCCCGAAATCCTGATCATCTCGGCAGAAAATCGAAAGTTACTTGATTCGGTTCAAGAAAACATTAAAGCGACCCGGCAGGCCATCCAGGCGGCTAAAAAACGAATTGACGAGGCCGGCAAACAGAAAAACGATGGTTCCGAATCCGATAAAAAAGGTGAACAATCCGCGCACGATGTTGATATCAACCAACTCAGCTCGGATTTGAAAGATCTCGAAGCAAAGGCCAAAAGACTGGAAAAACAGGTGAAGTCCATTGAGTCACGGGGTGCCTGGACGATGATCACCAAGTCTTTAGCCACGCCGCGGACCGTAAGGGTCCTGCCACGTGGAAACTGGCTAGATGATTCTGGACCAGTCGTCGCCCCGGCAGTTCCCGAATTCATGGGTGTGGTCGATACGGATGATCGTCGTGCGACAAGGCTGGACTTGGCGAATTGGTTAACGGATCCGGACAAAGGCAGCGGGCTTTTAACGGCTCGCGTGTTTGTCAATCGTATTTGGTACTTATTGATGGGCGTCGGTATTTCAAAGTCGCTCGACGATTTCGGAGGGCAGGGGGAGGCACCGGCATACGCGGAATTGCTCGACAATCTCACGATCGAGTTTGTTGAAAGCGGCTGGGATATCAAAAGCCTGATACGCAATATTGTACTTAGCCAAACCTATCAACAATCGTCGCTCGAAACCGAAGAACTGAAATTGTTAGACCCCTACAACCAGCTTTTTGCACGTCAATCGCGTTTTCGTTTGCCGGCGGAATTCGTGAGAGACAATGCTTTGGCAATTTCAGGGTTACTCAATACGGAAATCACGGGCGGCAAAAGTGTAAAACCCTATCAGCCCGCTGGTTACTACCGCCACTTGAACTTTCCAACGCGAAAGTACCAACATCATCGAGATACAAAGCAGTATCGACGTGGTGTCTACGTGCATTGGCAAAGACAGTTTTTGCATCCGACTTTGAAATCGCTTGACGCCCCGTCGCGCGAAGAGTGCACGGCGAAACGTTCCAGGTCGAACACTCCACTCGCGGCACTCGCCCTGTTGAACGATCCAACTTTCGTCGAAGCGGCGCGCGTTTTTCCGCAGCAGTTTCTGGTCAATGCCGAAGGTGACGATTCGTTTGATCGACGATTGGAGGACGCTTTTATATTGGCCGTGTCGAGAAAACCGACCGAAAAAGAAAATGCAATTCTGCGAGCCTTATTCGACAGCAGCCTGGACTATTTCGAAGCCAATCCACAAAAAGCAAAAAAACTGATTTCGACAGGGCAAAGCCCGGTGCCCATCGAATTTGAGCCGGTGGAACTAGCCGCTTGGACGACGGTCAGTCGAGCGATTTTGAATTTGAGCGAAACGATGACCAGAAACTAGTGTCGTTGCAATTGTCCCAATTGCAGGCCGAGGGCCACGCGTCGTCAAAAACAATTGAGACAATTATTTTACTACACTATGCGGAGCGAAATGATGACCAGAAACTAGTGTCGTTGCAATTGTCTCAATTGCAGGCCGAGGGCCACGCGCCGTCAAAACAATTGAGACATTTTTTACTACGCTTCGCAAACGAAACGATGACCAGAAACTGAAACGAATGAACGGACACCAACCAAGACTTTCCGCCGAAATCAACCGGCGAACTTTTATGAATCGAGCAGGTCTCGGCCTCGGATCGATCGCATTTTCAAGTTTGCTGGCCAACGACAATTGGGCGGCGTCCGTTTCGAACAACATTGGGTCAGGCCTGTCGGGATTGCCACATTTCCCTCCGCGCGTGAAACGAGTCATTTTTTTGTGTATGGCGGGCGGGCCTTCGCATCTCGAGACATTCGACTACAAACCCGAACTTGAAAGACTTGACGGTCAACCGATGCCGGAGTCGTTTACAAAAGGTCAACCTATCGCGCAGCTTCAGGGCCAAAAACTCAACGTGCTGGGGCCGCTGACAAAATTCAAACGTTACGGCAACAGCGGACTTGTGTTCAGTGACTTTTTGCCTTGGCAATCCAAATTGGCGGATGATATTTGCATCATCAAGTCGTTGGTAACCGAGCAGATTAACCACGACCCGGCTCATACTTTTATGAACACCGGAACAGCAATTAGCGGCCGACCTTCGATGGGAGCCTGGATCAATTACGGTTTGGGCAGTGACAGTCGGGAATTGCCCGGCTTTGTCGTAATGACCAGTATTGGGGGGAGAAATCCACAGCCCATCGCTTCGCGGCAATGGGCCGCTGGATTCCTGCCCAGCCAGCACCAAGGCGTCGAATTCAACTCGTCTGGTGACCCGGTTCATTACGTTCGCAGTCCAGACGGCGTAGGTCGTACCCAACAAAGGAATCTTGTCGACGCGATTAATCGGCTCAATTTGGAACGTAACCAGCAAGTCGCCAATCCTGAGATTACGGCTCGAATTGCGGCGTACGAAATGGCTTTTCGAATGCAGACTTCGGTTCCCCAGCTGATGGACGTCAGTGACGAACCGCAATATGTACTTGACAGGTACGGCGCCAAACCTGGGGACGGAACGTTTGCGTCTAACTGCCTGCTCGCTCGCCGGCTTGCCGAAAAGGGCGTCCGATTTATTCAGCTTTATCACCGCGGTTGGGATCACCACGGCGGATTGAAGAAATACATGGACGTTTGTTGCGAGCTGACCGATCGACCCACCTGGGCATTGTTGACGGATTTAAAACAACGAGGCATGTTGGATGACACGCTTGTGATCTGGGGTGGTGA
>JAHEJI010000189.1 GCA_024638965.1 Planctomycetaceae bacterium | reverse complement strand
TCAAATCGTACCAGGATTCGAAAACAGCAAGGACTGGATACGGCACGATTTGTGGGTTGATACCGAATTCGATTCCGATGGCAACGGCACGATGGATCGGATGCATGTTTCCGTTTGCCGCCAAAAGCAAACCGACACGGAAGGTTTGAAAGTTCCAGTCGTCTACATTTCCAGCCCGTATTTCAACGGGACTGGAACAACCAACAAAGAATATTTTTGGGATCCCAAACAGGAAGTCGGCGCCACTCCGCCGGAACGGACCATCATGCCGCCGATCACTCCCCGAATCAAGCGGCCGTCGATATCAAATTCGCAAACTAAAAAATGGGTACCACGGGGCTTCGCCGTCGTTCATTCCTGTTCACCCGGAACCGGGCTCTCACAAGGTTGTCCGACGGTGGGCGGCGATAACGAATCGCTGGCACCGAAGGCCGTGATTGACTGGTTGTGTCAGCGAGCAAAAGGATTTACCACGCCCGATGGTTATGAAGAAGTCAAAGCAACCTGGTGCAGCGGCAAAGTCGGTATGACGGGCACGTCTTATAACGGTACGCTTCCGCTGGCGGCTGCAACAACAGGCGTCGAGGGTCTCGAAGCGATCATTCCTATCGCGCCCAACACTTCGTACTACCACTACTATCGCTCAAACGGCTTGGTACGTCATCCGGGCGGATACATGGGTGAAGACATTGATGTACTGTACGACTTTATCAATAGCGGCGATCCCGATATGCGTGAAACCTGCGATTGCAATGTGCGCGATACAGAGATGGCTGAAAACTTCGATCGCACGAAAGGGGACTACAACGACTTTTGGGCAGGCCGCGATTACTTGAATGATCTGGGTCCGATGAAATGTGCGCTGCTCATGTCACACGGCTGGAACGATTGGAACGTGATGCCGGAACACAGTGTTCGCATCTACCTGGCGTGCAAAGAGAAAGGCTTGCCCGTTCAATTCTATTGTCATCAAGGGGGACATGGCGGACCGCCGACGCTGGAGTTAATGAACCGCTGGTTCACGCGATACTTGTTCGGTATCGAAAACGGCGTGGAAGATGAACCAAAAGCGTGGATTGTTCGCGAAGGCGACAAATTTGACGAACCAACTTCTTATCCTGACTATCCGAATCCGGATGCCGAACTGGTAAAGCTTTATCTGAACCAGGGTGGCAACGAGAGTGGCGGACTGAGTTTGAAGAAAGGCGAGGCTCAAGGCACTGAAGCACTCGTCGACGACTCGGCGATCAGCGGAGCCGATCTTGCAAACGCTGCAACCTCCCAAAACCGTTTGCTTTACGTGACGCCTGAATTGACCGAGCCACTTCACTTGTCGGGCATTTCCAAAATCAGGATCAAGCTGGCTTCCAACAAAGAAGCTGCCAATCTCTCCGTTTGGATCGTATCATTGCCTTGGACAAAAGGCAGTCGAATTTATGACAACGTGATCACACGTGGCTGGGCAGATCCGCAAAATCACAAGTCGTTGCGGGAGAGTGAACCGCTCGAGCCGGGCAAGTTTTATGAATTGAGCTTTGATTTGCAGCCCGATGATCAAATCATTCCCGCCGGTCAAAAAGTTGGTGTTATGATATTTTCCAGCGATAAAGATTTTACCTTGTGGCCACCTGCTGGAACCGAGTTGACCATCGATCTCGACGCGACCAGCATCGAAATGCCGGTCGTGGGTGGTCCTGAGGCATTTAAGAAAGCGACGGGAATCAAGTAGAATGTGTCTAAACTGCGGTATTCAGTAGGCGAGTCTGTCCCCAGACTCGTGACAGCCTGGGACAGGCTGACCTACAGGTATTCTCGAGACTGCGTGGATCCAACCAATGCACCGACACTATTTCAGCTCGATTATTCTTCTGGTTTGTTTTTCTAATTGCCCGCTAATCGCCCAGGAAAACTGGCCAGAGTTTCGAGGCCCATCTGGAAATGGTCAAGCGCTCGGTTCGAAGCTGCCGATCGAAATCAGCGAATCGGAACATGTCGATTGGAAAACGCCGATCCACGGAAAAGGCTGGTCGTCACCTGTAGTCTGGGACGATCAAGTTTGGCTGACAACAGCCACCATTGACGGCAAACAGATGTCGGTCATTTGTGTCGATCTGGAGACCGGTAAAGTGCTTAGAGATCAAGTGATCCATCAGAATGCATCACCTGCGTTTTGTCACCCAACCAACAGCTACGCCAGTCCGACTCCTGCCATTGAGGAAGGAAGGGTCTATTTGCACTTTGGCAGTTACGGAACGACTTGTCTCGACATAAGAACGGGTAAGACGATCTGGCAAAGAACTGATTTGAAGTGTGATCACTTCCGTGGGCCGGCTTCGTCGCCAATTTTGTACGAAAACATGTTGATTGTTGCTTTCGACGGATTTGATTTGCAGTATGTCGTCGCCCTGGACAAGGAAACTGGCAAGACGATTTGGAAAACGGATCGGGAAATCGACTACGGGACCGATAATGGCGACTTGAAGAAGGCATATGGCACGGGCTCGGTGTTTCAGGTCAACGGAAAACCAATGCTGGTTTACCCGAGCGCGATGGCAACCATCGCTTATGACGTGAAAACTGGTGAGCCGATTTGGACGGTCTATCACGATGGAATGAACGCGTCAGCGCGTCCCGTAATCGCAGAAAACGGGCTTGTGATTTGGACCAATGGGATGGGCAAGATGGTTGCCGTGAAGCCGACCGGGACTGGCGATATCACCGAGTCGCATCTTGTCTGGTCGTTAAGACAGGGTGTCGCGAAAAGGCCATCTCAACTGGTGATTGGCAACCGCTTGTACATGATCAGCGACAAGGGGATCGCTTCCTGCATCGATGTCGAAAATGGAAATCCGATTTGGCAAGTACGTATCGGCGGAGAATTTGCGGCTTCACCGATTTTCGACGGCGAAAAGATCTTTGTATTCAGCGAGTCCGGCGATATTCACATCTTCAAACCTGGCGATCAATTTTTGCGACTGGGACGATCGCAACTGGGCGACGGCTTCAAGGCTTCCCCTGCTGTCGTTGGCAACCGCATGATCCTTCGCAGTTTTTCGCATTTGTACTGCATCTCGTCGGAGTAGAGAATTTTTGGTTGCCATTTGAACCAGAATTCAACCAAAGTATCGCTGCAAAAAATCAGTGACTCGCTGCGGGCTGATGATACCCACCAGTTTGTCATTCAAATCCAATACGGGAACGTGGCGATAACCACAGATAACCATCACCGACAAAGCGGTGACTGCCGAATCATCTTCGTAGACATAGATGGGATTTGTCGTCATGACATCGCGAACACAACGATCCTTGACTTCGTCGAATTCGAGTACCACTTTAGATAACACATCGCGGTCGGAAAAAACGCCGACCAGTTTGTCATCTTCGGCAACCAACAGACAGGCAACGCCCAGTCCAGCTAATTTTTCAACAGCTTCATGAACCAATGTATCAGGTGAAATTGTTGTAAAAGGCTCATGCCGAATGGTACCGATCTCTTCTTCAACAAGGGCTTTTTCCAATGGATCGTTGAATTGCTTTGGTTCGTAATTCTCCAAAGGGTCCTGGAATTCATCAGGGGCAGGAACGGCATTGCTCATTTCAGGCTCCTTCTCGATCACTAAGATAGGGTTTTTGACCGATTCGCTGCACCATTACCTGACCCGGAAAATGCTCGGCAACATACTCCATCAAACCACGTTGTCCCGTCAGACCTACAACTCGATTCTGTTCATCGACAACACACAACATGCGCATATTTTTCAGTTGCATCGCCTCTAGCACATCCGCAATCGCATCGTCAGTTCTTACCCATGGACAGCGATCAGCCATGTGCTTTTCAATAGGTTCGTCTAACGGAACAGGACCATGCGAAAGCAGCTCAGTCAACATGCTTTCGGTAAAAAAACCGATCGGCTTGCGGTCAGAATCAATTGCGATGGCACAGCCGAGATGGCGGTCCCGCATCAACGTGATTGCCTCGCGCATCGAGGCGGTTTTTGATACAGTCACCGGTTCGCGAATATCAAGTTGGCTGACGTGCTCGTTTCGAAGGTTTTCCTGAAGTCCCATTTGTGTTATCCCGAAAGACAGTCATCCTCGATCAAAAGCCCTGCACGGTCAATAGAGCTGAACGCCGCGCTGATCGTAATGGTAATGTAATCGTCAAACCAGATTCTGGCTACGTTTTATCCATCTTTTTTTCCACCTGATCATGGACGTTTCCAAAGAAATGTCGTCGTTGGAATCAAATTCAACCAGAAAACCGCTACCAGGTCTGCAGTTCAAGTTTATCTTTAGCAACGATTGCCAAAAGTGCAGGTTCTTTATTCTTCTCTACTTGATTGGATCGAAAACCTGCTAGATGATTTCCAAACGGTATCCGGCAATGAAAGGTTACTCATGTCACTCATTCTCGCCTTGGATCAAGGCACGACTAGTTCTCGCGCTATTCTTTTCGACAAACAGGGCAACATTAAAGGCGTTGCCCAACAGGAATTCGAACAGATCTTTCCTCAACCCGGGTGGGTTGAGCACGATGCACAAGAAATTTGGCTGTCGCAACTCCATGTGATGGCAAATGTCATTCATCAAGAGCAGCTCGCATCAAACGATATCGCAGCGATCGGAATTACGAATCAGCGTGAGACAACGGTCGTTTGGGATCGGAATACCGGCCAGCCGATTTGCAACGCGATCGTATGGCAGGATCGGCGAACCGCCGAACGTTGCGATGATCTCAAATCCGCAGGACACGCGGAAACGATTCGAGACAAAACCGGGCTGGTCCTCGATGCCTACTTCTCTGGAACGAAAGTCCAATGGATTCTCGATCACGTTGAGGGCACGCGCGAGCGGGCTCAAGCAGGAGAACTGGCGTTCGGTACAATTGATAGTTGGCTCGTGTGGAACTTGACGGATGGCAAGACTCACATCACCGATGCTTCAAATGCCTCGCGGACTTTGCTGTTCAATATTCATACGGGCGATTGGGACGATGAATTGCTCAAATTGCTGGACGTTCCCCGCAATATGTTGCCTACGGTATGCTCGTCGAGCGAAATTTATGGTCACACCAGCGAAAACCTCTCGCCGGCCAGCGTACCAATTGCCGGAATTGCTGGAGATCAGCAAGCGGCATTGTTTGGGCAAATGTGTACTGAACCGGGCATGGTCAAAAACACGTATGGCACCGTCTGTTTCATGCTGATGAATACGGGAAACGAAGCCGTGCAATCAAAAAACAATCTATTGACCACGGTGGCGTGGAAAATTGGTAATCAAACGGAATATGCGCTTGAGGGTAGTATTTTTATCGCAGGCGCCGTAGTTCAATGGTTGCGTGACGGACTGGATTTGTTTGAGTCCTCCGCAGAAATCGAAGGTTTGGCGTCCCTGGTGCCTGATAATGGAGGAGTCTATTTTGTTCCCGGATTCGCAGGGTTAGGAGCACCACATTGGGATCCCTATGCCAGAGGCTTGATTATGGGACTTACGCGGGGAACGACCAAAGCTCATATTGCGCGAGCGGCGCTTGAGGGAATTGCTTATCAGGTGTCCGATGTTCTCGACGCCATGCAATCCGACTCAGGAATTCAGCTGACCGAATTACGCGTCGACGGCGGTGCTTCTGCCAACGACCTGTTAATGCAGTTTCAGGCAGATCTGCTGTCGGTGCCTGTTGTGCGTCCGCGAGTTCTGGAAACAACCGCTCTTGGTGTCGCTTACCTCGCCGGATTGGCGGTCGGATTCTGGGAAAACCGCGACGAGATTGCTCATCAATGGCAAGTCGACAAAACATTCGCCCCCATTCTACCTGCTGAACAAGTGCAAACGCTCAAGCTCGGTTGGCAAAAAGCACTGGAGCGTTCCATGCGTTGGATCGAACCCTAAACGATCGACTCCATATTTGCATTTGCAACTCACAAAGTTCAAGAGAAACTACGATCACCTCGCTGTCGACAAAAAGGACTCTCAGATGTCGCCCTACCTCGCGGAATTTATCGGAACCATGTTGCTTGTATTGCTGGGCGATGGCGTGGTCGCCAATGTATTGTTGAAAAATACGAAGGGCGAAAATTCCGGTTGGATTGTAATCACATTTGGTTGGGGGATGGCCGTATTTGTGGCTGTTTTTTGCGTTGCCAAATTCAGTGGTGCGCACATCAATCCGGCGGTCACTTTGGGCTTGGCGCTGGCCGGAGATTTTGAGTGGATTCTGGTTCCCGGCTACCTTGCCGCTCAATTTGCTGGAGCGGCCGCAGGTGCGGGTTGGGTTTGGTTGATGTATCGAGACCATTTCGAAATAACCAAAGATGCAAACGCCAAGTTGGCTGTATTTTGCACGGGTCCAGCGATTCGCAATCCGTTATCGAATTTGACGTCCGAAATTATTGGAACATTTGTCCTGGTCTTCGCGGTGTTACACATCGCATCGCCGGAAGGGGGATTGGGATCTCTGGAAGCACTTCCTGTAGGCCTGTTGGTATTCGCGATCGGTTTGTCTTTGGGCGGCACCACCGGTTACGCCATTAACCCCGCGCGGGACCTCAGCCCCAGACTGATGCACTTCATTCTGCCCATTTCCGGCAAACAAGATAGCGATTGGGGCTACGCCTGGATTCCGGTCGTCGGTCCATTCGTCGGTGGCGGCCTTGCTGCAAGCTGCTTTATCGCTTTTGGCTAGGCGTCGACATTTACATACCTCGTGCTGAACCCGATTGGTTTTTTCCGAGAGCATTTTTTTGAGTCACAATCCAACAAGACAAACTGAATCGGTTAGAATTTCAATCGCTTCGAACCTGTCCCAAACCCCAATCGAAAGAACCCAATGACAAAATCCGTTCAACTGGCAACGGCCGTTATCGCCGGGCTGCTTTTTGTTTCGTCCGCCATCGGCTTCGACAACGATTTATCCGACGAGGAAAAAAAAGCGGGGTGGCAGCTGCTGTTTAATGGGAAGGATCTGACAGGATGGAAATGCAACAATGGCAAACCCGTCGCGACTCCGGTTGAAAACGGGTCGATCGTTCCGTACAAGTCCGGCGGTTACATCGTGATCCACGAAAAAACGTTCGAAAATTTCGTCTTGAAGTGCGATGTCCGTTGGGAGGACCCCCGCTGCAATTCCGGTATCTTCTTTCGTGTCGAGGATCCTAAGAACCCTGTGCACACGGGCTTTGAAGTTCAGGTCATGAGCGGAGAAAAGGTTGGCAAGCACGAATTCGGCGCGATCTATGATTTGAAAGCCACGAACAAAAACGCTGGGAACGAGACGGGCGAATGGAACTCAGTCGAAATCAGGTGTTACGGACCGTACATCAACGTCAAAGTGAACGGTGAAGAAGTCGCTGCTATGAACTGCGATAAATTCGACAAACCAGGCGTATGCCCCGATGGCAAAAAACACAAATACAAGTTGAATGGCAAGCCGCGAGCCGTAAAAGACTTTGCTCGAGCCGGGTACCTGGGATTTCAGGATCATGGCCATAAGGTCTGGTACAAGAACGTCAAACTTCTGGAGTTGGATTATCCGCCGTCCCCCACCCAGGCAAATGTTTCATACGGAGCCCACGACGCGAATGTGTTGGATTTTTGGCAAGCGAAAGGCGATGGGCCAAGACCCTTGTTGGTTTACATCCATGGCGGTGGTTGGGTCGGAGGTGACAAAAAGCGGAACGTTAATCAAATCATTCCGTTTCTCAATGAAGGGATTTCTTATGCCGCCATCAACTATCGGCTGACTGGCGAGGCGCCTCTTCCAGCTCCCGTTCACGATGCGGCGCGCGCAATTCAGTTTATTCGATCGAAAGCAACCGAATGGAACATCGACCCAACTCGAATTGCGCTCACCGGGGGAAGCGCGGGTGCTTGCACTTCCATGTGGATTCTGTTGCATGACGACTTGGCGGATCCAAACTCCGAGGATCCGGTGCTTCGCGAGTCGACCCGAGTCACTGCCGCGGCGGTTGCGGGAGGTCAGACGTCGATCGATCCGAAAGTGATCGAGGGATGGCTGGGACCAAACGTGCTCAAGCATCGGATGATTAACATGGCCGTCGGTGAGAAAACTATGGAAGCCGCCCTCGAGAACTATGACAGACACAAATCGTTATACGAGGAGTTTTCTCCCTACAATCACCTCGATAGCGACGACCCACCCTTGTTCATGTCCTATGGCAACAATATGAAGCTGCCGTCCGAGAATGCCGGTCATGGTATTCATCATCCTGTCTACGGTGTAAAAATGAAAGAAAAGGCCGATCAAGAAGGGCATGAATGTCATCTTCTGATCAAAGGTGTTTCGGAATCCGAAGAGTACGCGACCCCAGCGGAATTCCTAATGTCGAAATTGTTGGCTCGCTGAGGCACTTTCGTCGTTTTGTTAAGTAGCTAAAATCCATCCGGTGGAATACTAGCGTTGATAAAGGACGGGCCGTGGCAACGGAAGAAACAAAGGAACAACTCGGGGGATTCGCTGGTTCAGCGGTCATGATCCTTTACGCCATCGGACTAATGGCCGTGATCTTGGCGGTCATTTCTGCCCTGAAACTGGATTTTGTGGGTGCCGGTGCCTGTCTGATTGCAGCTGCATTGGCGCATGGGCTGCTATTGAACGGTCTTGTTCGTCGATAGCGTGCGAATCTTCCGGATGTCAAACCTGGCAACAATCCAGACTTCAAGTCCGAAATTTATGCGCGGACGAAGGCGAAAATAAATTCGCGCAGCAAACGATCTCAACGACAGATCCTTCAGTCGCCTAGGCTCCTTCAGGATGACTTGACCGTTTTTCGATTTCCAATTTGAACAGTGTTGGACTGAAGGCGACACAAAAAACTTGTCGTTCCCGCATGGACTACTTCTAGTTGTTCAACGTGGTGTCCATTCCATCAACAACAATTTCAGATATGCGTTGAGCTTCGTTGCCAACATAGATGATTGAGGCAAACATCATGCCCACGATCAATGCTATTAATACGGCATATTCGACAATCGTCGGTCCTTCCTCGCCCGCCAGAAATTTGCCTATAGGTTGCGACCAGTTCATTTTGTTGCGTCCTGGATTTGCTGACTGGAAAACCGTTTTCGAATCCGACTCAATACGTGGTAACATTCGACACCTCGCTGTCTTCCGTTTGCGAGTCTGCCGACCGCATTTTTATAATCTGATTGAAGTTATCAGCCAGGTCGTTACAAAAGTCATTTTCACGCAATCGGATTGGAGCCACCGTTTCACCATTCGCAAGCCTGCCCATTTCATAGCTGATCCGAAAAATCGGTCCCGCCACGCGATGAGAGAAACGCATGCAATCCCAAGCCACGATCGGTAGGATCAACAGCGACATCATCATCGGAAACCACAGATCTGAAATCATTTCGGTAGCCAGTTGAGAAGCGGGCAAGCTTGAGAGCGAAAACCGCACGCAAATCGGTACTGCAAATATTCCCAGCCAAGTGCCGCACCAATACAACAACATGCGTTGACTAAGTCCCTGCTGTAACGGCTTGTCCACCATCCATTTCGTTCGTCGTTGCGGATGTTGTTTGGTCATATTCGATGTCACAGTTAGATTGAAAAGTACTTGAATTCGTAATCAATGGCGAACATCCCGCGGTTGGGGGACGTAAGTTCTGAGACGAAATGTAGCTTGCCGTGACGAGCCAAAACCAGAAAACCTGAAAGACGCAAACGATTTTTTCAGCCTGGGCCAGATTTGGACAGAAACTTGATGCCGATGTTTTCGGTTATGCGACTTGGATCGGCGGCCTCTGCTCTTCGTAGTAGACGGACACCGGTCCGAGTCAGAAGAATTATCCAGTTAGCCTGACGACACAACGATCCCGATTCGTGACATCTGAATTCTCACTAACTCGGCGACAGGCTTTCAGCTCTTGTCGTGTCGTTTGTAGAGTTTGGAAAGTGTTTTTGGATGCACCCCCAGATAGTACAACCCGACGATCACCCAGTTGCGCACGGTTTGCCGCACAGGCCCATTTTCTTGCCACCGTCGGGCATCGACATGGATGGGTCCCGGCAACAAGACACGCGGAAATTTTCTCAGTTTCTGGGCGAGGATAATGTCTTCCATCAGTGGAACATTTTCAAAACCGCCGACTGATTTTAATAACGAACGACTTACAAAAATTCCTTGATCACCATAAAACAACCCGCGCCAGCGAACGCGCAGGGAGTTACCACTCTCAATCCAGCGATAGATTCTTCGAGGACTTTCAATCGTTTGGCAGAACGCTCCGCATAGTTGTGAGTTGTGAGCGTATTGTTCTCTAATCTGTTCACAGGCCCGTCCTTCGAGCCAGATATCCGCATGAAGAAAGATGATGACGTCACCAGTGGCCGCTTCTGCGCCGGCGTTTTGTTGCTGCCCGCGGCCTGCGTTCGCTTGGATTCGTTTGCAGTTGGCGCTTTCAATGATGTCCAGGGTGCCGTCCGAACTGCCACCATCAACGACGATGACCTCGTCAGCACCGCAATTCCAGGCGCGCTCAATCGCCTGACCTATGTTGGCTTTTTCATTGATGACCGGAATAACGATGGAGATTCTCACAATCTTCGAATTGTTGCCGACGCATATGTGATGGCCAAGAGGGCGTCGCGAGCACACTATTTCTGTTGTGAGATGACACCCAACCATGCAAAAAACGAAGGCGTGTCCTTTTCCGATCGCAACGAATGTCGCGATGGTTAGAACTCGCCCTCGGTTATTTTTTATACAAATTTGTCGTTATTGACCTACGGCATCTGTAGCGCTGGCGGTGCGAAGTGATTTTGCCTGGGCAACAAACGCTTCAACCGTCTCGGGAGTCTGAATTCCCTTTAAATACCGGCGGACCCATTCGCCATCTCTTTTTTCGTACATGATAAGTTGAGGTACGCCTCGGTTGCCTATCAACTGACGCGCGAGTTTTTCTTCCCGATCCAGGTCAACGGTTGCATAGTGAAATTCTTTAAAAGCCTGCCGCTGCATTAACTTTGGAATCGTTGTCGACTTCATGACTTGACACGGTGGACACCACTCTGCCGTGATCAGTATCAGTAACGGCTTATCGCCTTGTTGTGCTTTCTTGTAAGCGGTCTTGTAGTCCACGGGGTTCTCTACTGCAACTCCAGTGGCGGCGAAAATCATCAGTGCCGTTAATAAGTTCATCTGCATCACTCCTTGATTGTGATGATGAGAACCGCACCAGCTAGTGTCCGGTCGCGGTCAGCGACACTGGTGCAATTCCAATCCAAAAATTTACCACGCATTGCGGCAACTCGTCGTACTTGTCAGCTGATCGACGTTGACATCCCGAGCTGACTTTCCTTACGCCGGCTTGCTCAGACAATTGGTAAAGCAAATCGTCTGTTCACC
>JAHEJI010000188.1:6231-11401 GCA_024638965.1 Planctomycetaceae bacterium | reverse complement strand
AATGCGAGAGGTTGGCCGAGGAAGAGTTAATTATGAACTCATCGTCAGGCTACTCAAAGATCAGCCGATTGGCATGATCTCCGAGCAACTCACCTTGATTACGAACGATGTCCGCAACAACAATATTGCCGTCAACATTGAAGGTCAGGTTAAGGCGATGATCCAAGCCGTACCTATCAAACTGGGAGCCGTCAATAAAGACACTCGATTAAACAAGAAACTGGTTCTTCGCGGCGAAAAGGCGTTTCGAATCAAAGATATTCTGGTTGATAATCAGAAGATTAAATTCAAAGAAAGCGACGGAGAAAAGTCACTTCACATTCTGGAATATGAACTCGATACGTCGGACGTTGGGCAAGTATCTGGCGTGGTGACCGTCGTCACTGACATGCCCGGTCATCCTTCCACAACGATTCCATTTTCAGCTCAAATCATTCAACCCGTGGCGGGCGGCAATTAATTCGGCTGCAGCTGAGTGGGCGACATCAAAAAACGGACACGCGGCAGTTTACCATGTGTTTTCCTGGGACTGCGTATAAAGATTGGTCATCAGCACTTTGCAAGACGAGGTTGTTCGATAACACTGATCAGTAGGAGGCCAGCGATCTCCCGCCGCCCCCGTTCTGACGGGGACGATCGTATTCGTAATTCATTTTTTGTGACCCCAATGCTAATCGAATTTTTTTGCACAAACATCACCGAGTTTGATGCAGCCGCAGGACGAAACAAGACGTGCGGGGAGAGACTGGTTGTCTCACACGATCAAATTGGCCAACTGATCAGTTGCAAGAAATGCAATCAGCAGGTGGAAGTCCCGTTCGATGTCGCGAAGGCTAAGCGATCCTCTGATTCCGCGTCGAGGAAAAAAAAGCCCGCAGTCGCAGCAACGAAATCAGCGAAGACGACTCACAAGAAAAAGACGCCCGCCCCTTCAAAAAAAATCAATGAGCTTGGACTTGCCGATCCGATTGACCGCGTGCCGACCGACGTGATGACTTTCGAATTTGAACAGGATCAGGTCTCGGCGTTATACGACTCGGTTGAAAAAAGGTGTCCTAAATGTGGCGGATTGATTAACGAGAATGGCAAATGTTCAGCGTGCCGTTACGTTGAGCCCGTGTATGCGTCTTCGTATTTGCCGCTTGACCAGATCAATATGCAGACAGCCGGTTTTCAACGCTGGTTGTGCGAGATTTTCAATGAAGGCGTTTCGATTCAAATGATCGAACTTGGCCTGCATTGTATGCTGGGGATCTTAGCAGCCATCATTGTCGTGGCTTCCCTGCTCGTCGGTGGTTTTGGCGGAAAACTGGCAATCGGTTTGGTAATTGTCTGCGCATTTTTCTACATGGGTTTCATTTACAAAGGCCATCAGCTCACCAAGAATCCCCGAGCGAAACTGGCCTGGTTTCAAAAGCCGTTGTGGATTCTGGTTTTGTACGCCGCCCGATCCATGAAATGGTCAGCCTACGATTCACGATTCAAGGGCCGCGTTATTGTCGACAAAAGGAATGCTCCCATCGTCGACGAAAAGGTCCCTTATCTGGAAGGGCTCGGCAAATGTCAGGTTTTGGATTTGGAAGGCACGTTGATTACCGATAAAGGCTTGCGCCATTTGTACGGACTTTCAAACTTGCATTGTCTGGTTCTTCGCAAAACCAAAGTCACCCATGAAGGCGTTCAGCGACTACAACAAGCCAATCCGCGGCTGTGGATTTGGTATTAGTGTTTGTCCCTTCGCGACTTTTCGTGCTCATTGTGGCTATCAGTTGAAAGTTGTTGGGCAACAAATTTGGTTATGCTTAGAGTTGTCGGCCTTTCAGATCCGTTCTTGATTGACCATCAATCCAAAAAACGGATTCCTCCGGTTCTTGTCGTCAACGACCAAGACTAGTATTTATGCTATTACAGAGATTTGAAATTGGCGCGGCCGGAACAATTCCTAACGGCGAGTCGCTGCGATCAGCTTTCAACGACGGATAGGTGAATGTTTGCTCCGGATCAATATGAGCTAGTCGACTTTGGGCAAGGTGAAAAACTCGAGCGATTTGGTGGAATACCCGTTCGTCGAGAAACGCCCGCCGCATGCGGCAAAAAGATGAGCTCCAATGACTGGCCGTCACAGTGCCTACGGTTCTGCAGAAACTCGAATAGTGAAAGCTGGCGAGGAAGCTTCACGCTACCTGATCCGTGGTTGATTCGTTACCACGAATTTTGCCTTGAGCTGAAACCAACACCATTCGGTCATCTTGGCGTGTTTCCGGAACAGGCGGCAAACTGGTCCTGGATACGAGATCTTCCCGGTGACTTAACAGGCCTGAAAGCCTTAAACTTGTTTGCTTACACTGGCGGCACAACGATGTCCCTGGCGGCAAAAGGGGCTCAGGTAACTCATGTGGATTCCGCAAAACCGGTCGTTACCTGGGCGCGAGCTAATGCACAACGTTCGGGACTGGAGAAAGCCGCGATTCGCTGGATTGTGGAGGACGTCAAAAGATACGTGGCCAGGGAAATAAGGCGCGGTAATCAGTACGACATTGTCATCGCCGATCCGCCTTCATTCGGCCGCGGAACGAAGAACGAAACCTGGAAGCTGGAGCGTGATCTAGGTGAATTGCTGGATTCGTTGGCGGTTCTTTGCCGCGACAATTGCAAATTGGTTCTGCTTTCATGCCATACTCCCGAATATGAGTCGCGGCGACTTGCTCAAATGACGAAAGAAAGGTTTGATTTGGCATCTGCTGGGGGTGAACCGCGTGACATGTTTCTGTCTCGCCCGGATGGTCAGCAGTTGCCCAGCGGCAGTTGTTTTCGTTGGTCCGTCCTGTGAACTAGCCAAACCCGTTAGGTTGACGTGCAAAAAATCACCAGTAGTCAAAACCCGCGGCTCAAGGACGCGATCAAGTTACATTCTTCGCGCGGACGGAATCGGCAAACAAGAATTATCATTATTGGATACCGCGAGACGGCGCGAGCGGTGAGAGCAGGGGTCCAAATCAAAGAAGTTTTCCTTTGTCCCGAATACGTTGCCGGCGAAGTGAAGTCAGAACTTGGCTCACTTTTAAAGGACAACGCCGTTAGCCAATTCGAACTGACGCAAACCCTGTTTGAGAAACTTACGTATGGTAACCGTTCCGACGGAGTCGTCTCCATTGCGGATCGGCCTGCCGTCGATCTGGAACAATTTCCAACTAACCCAGAGGGCATGATATTGATCATTCAATCGCTAGAAAACCCTGGGAATCTGGGAGCCATTGCCAGAAGTGCGGACGGGGCAGGGGCAGGGGGAATTATCGTAGCTGATGCCCTGACCGATATTTTTCATCCCAACGTAATTCGAGCGAGTATGGGAACCATTTTTTCGGTGCCGATTGCATTGACCACGTCTGAAAAACTCCAGTCATGGTTGGCGACGAATCAAGTCACTACGTTCGTGGCCAATCCCGAGGCAACTGCCGAACTATTCGAGGTGGACCTCACTGGTCGATGCGCTGTCGTGTTTGGAAACGAGGCGACAGGCGTTACCGATGAGTGGAGCTCGTCAGATTATGATGCGCTCAAACTTCCGATGCTGGGACTAGCTGACAGTCTTAACGTTTCCGTATCCGCGTCGATTTTTGTTTATGAAGCGCTCCGGCAGCGAAGACGATCCGTTCGGCGGATCTGAATCGTCCGATTTTTTTCCCGTGTTCGTGGTCCCATGCAACCTTGGTTTCGTGGCGCGAAACAAAATCAAAAAGACGACGATCCAAAAGCCGGTAAATATCGCCAGCGTCCGAGCGCTTGGCATTGTGAACTTGTCTTCGCCGGAGAGGAAAAAATCAGGTTGGGCCTTTGACGCTCCATTTTTCATTTTGAAATTCAAGACAACCATTTCTTGACTGTTCTCGTCAAATCGCTCCATGAAATCGAAACCCAGATCAATTTCCATTTGAGCTTCGGCGCGAAAAGGACTTGCCTCATAGCTTGGAACGATCAGCGAGTTTTCGCCAATTCCATCGAGATGAAAGGATTCAAGAGTTGAAAACGGGTCTTTGATGCTCAATTCAACCATGTCAAAGTCGAGATCTTCATTGTCCTTGGCCGGGTCAATGTCCATCGACAACGTCAACTTCGTCATCGAATGGATTCCCTGACGGTTAAAGTAAGCCCAAAGTTCACCAGCAGTTACCTTGTCCTGACCGGGAAGGATCTGGAATGCATTATTTTCCAGCTCAAAAATACTGAGTCCTTCATACTTCTTGTCAGTAAGAATAATTTCGTCAGCGCAAGCGTGCTCAAGTAGACACGTCATTGACACAAGTGCCAAAACCAAAATTCTCAAGGTGACCAACATGTTTCGAGTCCAATTCAAATGCCAGTTTGGCGATCCATCAAGGAACCAAACTGATCGAATCATTGACGAGTTCAAGGCAATCAATCCAAAGGACTCGGCAACGCCTCCAGTTTAATCTTGTTTAACGAGATTTTCCATTCATCACGCCAAAAAAATGCGACTTAACACGTAACTTGTTATCCGCTGATAATGTCGGATATTCGGACAAAACCGATAGATAGGAAGGCTTCCGGCAGACTTTGGTAGCAAAGGTGAAAAAGGCCGCGTGTTGTAGACACATCGTCCAATTGGTCTTGACGATCATGCCGTTCACGTCAATTAAGCGGCCCTCCTAAGGGTGGGACTTGGGCTTGTTCAAGTTAAATCCGATTGGGTCTTAACCGAATCAACGGTTGTCTTTGTAAAGTATTTCCAGCCCTTCTTTGGTGCGAAAGATGTTTCGTCCTGCCAACATTGGCCGAAACAGAAATCTCATGAGCTGCAATGTCGAGTACGAATGGAGTTTCCGGGCTGACGTTATTACCGGCACTTTGATCAGGGTAAAGCGACCTCGGGCTTTTAGCTCCCGGGAAAAAAATAGTTCTTCGGCCGCATAATAGTCCTCGTCAAATCCTCCAAAGTCCTCAAACTGAGTCTTGAGACAATACATGTAACAGCCGGCCGCCCATCTCCCCATCGTTTGCCATATCAAGGCGACTGTCAAATACATTAAATACTTGTTTAGCGGTAGCCGTTTTTCTTGGCCAATCCGGACCAACGCACCTCCGCCGACATCGCCTCGCCTCAAAGCACAGAGGGTGCCCCGGAGAGTCTCTGCCGGAAGAATGGTATCGG
>JAHEJI010000188.1:0-6221 GCA_024638965.1 Planctomycetaceae bacterium | reverse complement strand
CGAGAAAAATCAACCAGGGATTAGCGGCCACCCTTGCACCTGCATTTCGTACGGCTCCAATATTACGAAGGTTAACATCAATCGCTTTCGCGCCGCGCTGGATCGCAAGAGCCTTTGTGTCATCCGTTGAGCCGTCGTTGACAACGATTATTTCGTAATCGATGTTTTGCGACAGGGCGGCCCGGCGAACTGAGTCCAAGGTTGCTGGGAGATAGTCCGTTTCATTATGAGCGGGTATCACAAACGAAACTGGTTCGAACTCTGAGGGATTTTTTGGTTCGGGCATGATTAGCACGCAAGATTCACCTTCATAAATTCACAAAAATGGATAAACTGTTATAGCTGACTATCAGATGAATCGATCGAGGGAGTGAATGAACCTGTGAAAAATGTTCTTGCGATAATTCTGGCTGGCGGCAAGGGATCTCGGCTTGAGCCGTTGACTCGTGATCGGGCCAAGCCTGCGGTTCCTTTCGGTGGTTCGTATCGAATCATCGACTTTGCACTGTCCAATTGTCTGAACAGCGGGTTACGAAAACTTCTTGTTTTGACGCAGTACAAGGCGCTGAGTCTGGATCGGCACATCAATAACGGCTGGAGAAATTTCTTCTGCAATGAACTGGGCGAGTTTATCGATCTGGTTCCTCCGCAACAGCGAATAGACGAGCATTGGTATCAAGGCACGGCTGATGCGGTTTATCAGAACATTTACGAGTTGGAAAAACAACGTCCGGCAGAAGTGTTAATCCTTGCGGGTGATCATATCTACAAAATGAATTACCGTCGAATGGTGGAATATCACAGAGCCAACAATTCCGACTTGACCGTTGCGGCATTGGAAACCGACGTCAATTCGGCTACGCAATTCGGAGTCATGTCGGTTGATGCGGGCAACCGGATCGTGGGCTTTGACGAAAAGCCGAATGATCCGGCGACGATTCCCGGGCGCGAAAATGCTTGCCTCGTGAGCATGGGAATTTATGTTTTCTCAGCCCGTTTTCTGTTCGAACACCTTCTCCGTGACGCCAATGAAACCAGCAGTTCACATGACTTTGGGAAAGACATCATTCCTTCGATTATCGGTTCGTCTCGAGTATTTGCGTTTCCGTTTCAAGATGAAAACAGAAAACAAACGGCGTATTGGCGCGACGTCGGAACGATCGACGCCTTTTATAAGGCAAACATGGATCTTGTTAGTGTCGATCCCCAACTCAATATGTACGGCAAAGATTGGCCGATTCGCATGACGCAAGAGGGGCTTCCGCCGCCGAAGTTTGTGTTTGGACGTCAAGAGGATGACCAACGGATTGGAACCGCACTCGACAGCATTGTTTGTCCAGGCTCGATCGTTTCTGGAGGGAAAGTGGAAGGCTGTATCCTTGGGCCACAAGTCCGGATTAACAGTTACGCGAGTGTCATTGACTCGATTCTCTTTGAGGGGGTTCAGGTTGGCCGCCACGCCAGGATTCGAAACGCCATCATTGACAAACACGTGGTTATTCCGCCGAACGTTGAGATTGGTTACGACGTGGAAACAGACAGGGCACGGGGATTCACGGTCAGCCCCGAGGGAGTCGTTGTCCTGGGCAAATCGGCGGTCGTCGAAACGGCGATGCCAACGCCGAGCTGGATGAAGACGCGGTTGCAGACACCGGAAGAGGGGCCCGTCAAAAAATGAGCAACTTTGAGGCTGTCCGCCCAATAAACACGATGCCGTTCCGGTTTTGATCGAACGCAGACCAAGTGCAAATCAATTTTGGTTCCGCAGTAGTTGCAGACGCCGCTGATTACGACGCTTAGAACAGCCCATACACTTTGGCTTTAAGACTGGTTTCCATTCGAGCGGTACCGATCAGTTATAGTGCTTCGCGCGTAAGTTCGCATTCGCCTCGTAACTGCAGGTCGTCGATGAACAATTGCGGCATCGCGGTATTGTCACCGAGGTCAAGTTCAACCTCGACTCGGACCTTTTCCGTGTCCAGACCGATGACCTCAGGCGTAACGGTGACATCGAAATTTGTCGCACCGACAGAAACCAGTACAAAAGTAACTGCGTCTTCTATCTTCTCCTTGGTTGCTCCGGGAACAATTCCGACTCGAGCACCTTCGTAGGCAGCACTTTCAGCTGCGTGCAGCAACATGTTGCAACGAGACAATTCGTATGCACCGAACAGGAACATAAACAGGATAGGCAAGCAGATTGCGACCTCTACTGTCGTCGTACCTTGCCGCTTCCCGGCGATTTTAGTTCTCATTATTGGATCAGCTTTCGCTTTCTGATGTGAATTGTTTGCCCAAATCTTCGAGATTGTCGGTGCTTATTCCGTGAGAATAACTCGCAATTGATTCGCGATGGTTTCAAAGGCTTCAATCAATTGTGCGTCGTTGCTGGCGTGTAAATGTATGCCGCCGCCAATTTCTGCGCACCTGGCCATCAAGGTTTGATTGGCTCCGCCGCTAAACGTAATCGTGTGTAGCGTAACTCCCTCAGCCGCGACATCCAGGGCGACGACATCAGGGAAGACCCCAGTGTTGTGATTGCCGTCCGTCATCAATACAATCGACTTCAGTGCGAATTCGCGAGATCCTGCGTCGTTAAGGATTGAATCCAGTCCCGTCCGAAGGCCCAGCCCGATCGCGGTGAACCCGCCAGGGCTCTCGCCGCTAAATGCGTCCCGGATCAATGTCAGGTCTTGAGTCATCGTTTGAATCTTACGATCGGTCGTACTGTAAACGGTCAGGGAAACCGTTTCGTTTTGTGGCGTTTCATTGAGTTCGCGTAGAAAAACGTCGAGTGCATTCTGGAGTGCGGCAAAACGGCCGCCGCGACCCATCGAGCCCGAAACGTCCAGGACCAGTGCGATGTCGCGTTCAAGTCGTGTGGCAGTTGCAGATTGCACTGTCTCGAAATTGAGTCTGCCGAACAGGGGGGCGAAGATCATGGCGACCGGGCCGTTTGGCGAACCATTCGTGCGTTCGCCAATCACGCGGATGGCGTTGATGGGAGTCTCTTCTGGTCGGAACTCAAACGAACCATCCGCAAGTTGAACCGACGATCCAAAAACGATTTGAGCTGGATCGAGGTTTAGACCTTCGCTAGCGACAATATTTGCTTCAGCCGTTCGTAGGGCCGCGGCTGTCGCAGCCGCACGATCTTGCAGCCGACCAAGTGACTCGACCCCAGCTCGGGCAGCTGCATCGGTTGCCGTGCGAAGTTCGCTGCGTGTTACATGGACGCGCGCAATGTCCACCGCCAGCGTTGCAGCGACAAACAGGATAATGACAACCACAGCGATCATCGGCAACATCGCACCTTCGCGATTTTGAATACGGCGAGCCAAGCGTTGGTGAATTTGATTGTTCACTGAATTTCCCTTGTAATGGGACAGAATCGGTTTTGAAGGATGCGGGCTATTCTTTGACCATCACTGCCTCGGCAGCGACAATCTTGTTTTTGAACGGCCCAAAAGGAATGAAACTGTTGGCGTCTCCCGGCACGGAAGCTGTGACGCGAACGACGTCACCCGGTCTGGCATCAGAAACGTCCAAGGGGTCATATGTAATCGTGACATCCCTCAGATTACGTCCCCGAATGACCGATTCAGTCGCAGCATTAGCTTCTGCATTGGTCCCATCGTGGAGGATTGCTACCTTCGCGCCTTCATAGGCTGTTTGAATCATTGCCTGGCGAAGAAACAACATACTGGCCGCCTCGATCGAGCCGAAAACCACGAGAACAATAATCGGTAGACAAACGGCAAATTCGACGGTCGCGACACCACGACGGAAACGGTTGGAATTTTTCGATGCAATTTTCATGTGTCGATTTCAAAAGGATGTATTCGTTGTGTTGTGAATTTGTTAGTTAGCCGTAGATTTTGCATTTGCCGTTGCGTTTAATTGGCTCTCCAAGCGGGTAATCTCGGCCTTCTGATTTTTGACCATGTCGGCGACGCGGTTGAATTCCATCGCCATTTCAGCCCAGAAATCGTTGTCACGGAACGAACAATGGTCTGTGCATTCATTGGTGCCAAGCTCTCGCAAATGACGCCGAAGTCGCACGATCGGGCCAACGAATCGGTTGCTGAAACGAATCGTGTCGAGCATGAAAGCCGGGAAAAGCGCGAGAATGACCAATCCCATAAACACGAATTCGCCCATTTCGAACCTGAGCCGTTCAATCACGGTCTTGGATGGATCTCCAAGAAGTGTTTGCATCAGGATCACCGCAAGTGCGGCGACCGCAAAAAATGCACACCAGTGAAAAAAGATTCGTCGTAGCAAGGCGCCTTGCACCGACGAGTCAACGTAATTTTGTTTTCTCTTGAATCTCATGGAATGACCTCTCAACAAACTGTAATTCTTGCGTTCCATATGCCTTTTGAAACATTGACAAACATCCTGATAAGTTAGGTTACGAATTTGTCGACTGACTTACGGATGAACGAAGATCTGTTCGAAACTCAACGAGTTGCCATGGACTACTGATACAGCCTGAAAAACCAAAGCAATTGCTGTTTGTCACGCAAAAAGTCCGGCCAATTGTTGCAACCGGCCTGTCACGACGGACCCAGTCATGCCGCAGTTTCGGACCTTGCGGGATAGAAATGTTCGCTGTTTTTAACAAATGCATCAAAGAGTTTTCCTGTAACGGTTGCAACTCGGATTACGGTAATGACCATGAGTGCAAATGCATCTGTCAACACTTCGTCGGTTACGTCAGGACGATTAGATTCCGATGAATCAACTTAATGAGTGTCAATGTGTTGGCGCAGCGGCATAACTCTTCTTGTGCGGATGGATTGCTATGAGTCTGAAATTTGGGATTTATCTTGTCGAACAGAGGATCATTTCACCTGAGCAGTTTTGCGGGTTAGTTAAAATCCAACAGGAAACGACAGTATCGTTGGCCAACCTCGCGTTACGCAAAAACATGCTCACGATCAAACAGGTTGCCGATATTCTGGATGAGATGGAGGCCTCTCCGAATAAGACTTTTGAGCAGATCGCTGTCGAGATGGATGTGCTGGATCAAGCCGATGCGTCACAGCTTCTCCGTTTCCAGCAAACAAGTTGTGCACCAATTCGAAAGCTCGTTTCCGAATGCGGACTGTTGACGGAACGCCAGTCCGCGGTGTTGTACAACCAATTTGAGCGAACTCCAACGGCCGTGCCCCAGCCTGCCCCGGCTCCTCGAACGCCAATTCAGTCCAGTCCGCGGGTTCCCAAGTACAAAAGCCGACCGGTGATCATGCGGCCATATTCAACTACTTAGCTGAATTCACTATTTGCGCATTAGAGAAGGGAACTGATTTGACAGTTCCCTTTATTTCAATTGTGAATTGATTTACTACCTGGCTTTGTTCATCAATCGCGCCCGTTTGGATCTTCGCTCCGCGCGTAATCGCGCGCGACGTTTGGTTTCGCTTGGCTTTTCATAGTATTCACGGCGACGCATCTCTTTTTTAATTCCACTGCGTTCGACCAATTTTCGGAATCTTCTAACGGCCTCCTGAATTGACTCTTTGTCACGAACCAATAGCTTTACCATTTCCCCTCCAAACGAATTACCAAATTCACAAATCTTCCTTTCTTTTTTGATTACAGACTTAAACCTACAGGTGCTCTCAATCGGTACTCCAATTCGGAAACCGAGCACAATCTGGAAATTTTACTCGTAATCTCCAATGATTGTCTATAGCTTGTTCGATGTTATCGGGAATTTGGTAGCAAATCCGGGTTTTTCGTGTTTTGCGGGAGCTTCCTGTTTTACCCATCTCCAACAATCCGAATCTTGACTTCGTCGCAAGCTGGCAGAATCTGGATGGTCGATTAAATGATCTGTAAGGCAAGCAGCACACAATCGCGGAACCCCAAATAATGAAGTCAGGTGGACCCAAGCTTGAGCAGTACCAAATCGTGAACGACTTACTCCATCGGCAAGAAGACGTCTTACAACAATTGGAAGCGCTCGAGAATCGCATTGAAGCACAGATCAAAGCGGTAACAAATAGCCGAGAGCGTATCGAATCGTCTGAAGACTCTGGGGGTCTTACCAGAGAATCGGTCCGCAACAAAGCAGCTTGATTGGGATGGCTTGCTACGTGGTTATGGCTGCTTTCGAGAATGTCGTCTGCGGCACTGTCCCCACGGGTGCGGACCTGGAAAAATTAGTTTAAAAACCATCGAACCAGCGGCATGGCGAATGCTGTTATTAATCC
>JAHEJI010000187.1 GCA_024638965.1 Planctomycetaceae bacterium | reverse complement strand
CTCCGTCGCCAAGCCACGTTCGACGAGCCACGCAGGACCGTGTCTCATCAAATCCCGTAATTCGTCATGATCAAAATGATATTTTCCACCGCGACCAACGCCCGTAGGAATGTTTCGGAAGAGTTGTTCGGTAAGATTTCCGGACTGGGGCTGTACGTCGTTACGAAAAAGATTTGTGCGGACTAAACGCACACCACAATTGATGTCGTAACCAACGCCGCCGGGGGAAATGACTCCGCCTTCTTCCGGATCCGTAGCACAAACGCCGCCAATACAGAATCCATAACCCCAGTGAATATCGGGCATGGCCAGGCTGGCGTATTGAATGCCGGGCAGGTAAGCGACGTTGGCAACTTGCTCGGGAGCTTGATCGTCCCGGATAGCCTCGATTAACTCTGAATTGGCGTAGATCAGCCCATCTACGCGCATCCCGGATTTGTACGTTTTAGGAATCCGCCAGCAGTTCGTATCGACTTGATCCAGCGGCCCCTCGAATCGTTGGGCGGTTTTTATCATGGCTGTCTCGATGTGTCGGGGTATCAAGTTGGTGGTTTCGGGTTGAGTGGAAACCTCACCGTGTCGTCGAGGGCATTTGTCTTTGCCTTCACTCGTCCTTGTTTTGCGGCAAACGCTGTGCCGCTTTTCGCTTTATTTAACTTGTTACTTTGTCTAAATTACTTTCCGACTGGATTGCGGTCCAAGTGTGCGGTGCCGGGCGCTCAACAGCACCGGTGCGGATCAGCGGCAGCAAATCGCAATTGAGCGGTGATAGGATTTACGTCCTTGGCATCAAACTTGCTGAGTGATCTCAAACTTCAATGACTGACGCCTTAAGTACTCATAAATTCACGCGGACTTCCTGAACCCAATGGCATTCACACTCTTCGAACACACCGCCGACATCGGCATTCACGTCGAAGCCGGAGATTTGAATACCTTGTTTGCAGATGCAGGCTGTGGATTGTTTGCGGTCATCGCAGGTGATCTCGACGAAATTGAGTCGACACATTCAGTCGAAATCAAAATTGACGGCAACGATCGAGATTACTTGCTGCTGGATTGGCTGACCGAATTGTTGATCCAGTTTGAGCTGAACAAATTGTTACTCAGCAAGTTCAAAGTCGAAGTCAATAAACAGGGGCTATCCGCAACCGCACTGGGCGGGCCGATAGATTTTACGCGGCACCGGCTGGCTCATGAGGTTAAGGCAATCACTTACCACGGATTAAACGTCGAGCAAACCGCAGAAGGTTGGACGGCGGATGTCATCCTGGATATCTGATTCATGTTATTGCGTAATTCGACGGGCAACAACGGAATTGACAGAATCACGCCGGTTGCCCCCCTGAGTGAACAAGTTTTTTCCGAATCAGGGACTCGGCAGCACGCCGACCCGAAACCATCGCGCCCTGAATGGACGCTGTGTTTAGATAATCGCCACACACGAAAATGCCATCGTCTCTGTTGACGGGCTTCTCGACCGGTGAAAGGGCCGGCGGACTTTGATTTGGAAGTGCATAGGAGATTTGGTACGTTCTCAGGTGATCCCATTGATTCACGACAGAACCAAACCAATCTTGTAACTGATCCACAACCTCGTTTTTCAAGTCGCCCTCATGTTCTGCCACTGTTTTTTCTAGCACCGACACGGAAATCAAAGACCGATCTCGGGGCGCATAACTTAACGCCGCTTGACTGGGCACGCAAAGATTGTTGATGGGGCCTTTGCCCTCTCCATTCAAAACCAGAATCGGCTCCTCAATGGGCGGTTTGTCCGCCGCAAAATAAATACAGGTGACACCGTGTGCTTTCTGGGAGCAATCTTCCCCGAGTAGTTTTGCTGCCGCGGGGGCTTCGCAAGCCACCACGACTTTTGCCGCCGTCAACTCTTCGCCGTTTTCCAATCGAACCAAGTTAGACTCGACTCGATCAACCTGTATACTCGTTTGGATGGTTCCTGCTGGAAGCTGTTCTGAGATTTGAGCAGCAATTGCACCCATTCCATTGGCGGGCAAAGCGGCGTCACCTTCAGCGAACATTCGAAACACAAACTCAAACATTCGGCTGGACGTATTCAATTCGCGTTCGAGGAAAACGCCACCCAAAAACGGCCTGAAAAATTGTTCGATGATACGATCGGAAAATCCTTCGTCTCGCAGTCGGGCCAAAGTTGTTTTTTCCGGGCGTTCGTATAGTTCTGCCAGTGATCCGCGACAAACGCGACTTCGTAACCTGGCAACACGAAGTTTATCGGCAAAGCTTGCAACCGGCGATAAAGCCGTCCCGATGAGATGCCGTGGGCGTCGCCATGGGTCGGCAAAGCGATGAAATTTGCCCTGGTAGCGAACCAATGCGCCAGGCTCGAAACACTTCAGCTGCAAACGCTGATAGTCAAGAGTCTGCTTCGCTTCGGGGTATGCCGTTAATAAGACTTGAAAACCACGGTCAAGGCGAAAACCATCGAATTCATCCGAACGCGCTCGACCACCCGCTTCATCCGCGGCTTCTAGGATCCTGAATGAAATACCTGCCTGATCAAGGCGGCGAGCACAACAGAGTCCAGCGAGTCCACCGCCTACGATTAGAACTTCGGGGTTTGGCATAAGGTTTTCGCTAATTAGACTGGTTTCGAGACATTATTTTCAGTCAGAGTGTAACCGAACTGTTACGGTATACGTAACTTTTTTGACAGAGTGAATCCGTCCAGCTGCAACTTGTATCCGTTCGTTTTGATTGGAACCATCGTGGTAGAACCCGTAAGCCTCGCACCTGAACGCATGACCTGCATGGAGATATGGGGAGGCAATCGAGCCATCGAAAAGCACTTCGAAGCCCCTGGTCTTGACATTTATGTTCACAGTACTCCCTACAAAGACAGCCAATCCGGCGGCGGAGATATCTACTATTTGACATCCTGCGCATCGGGCCGGATTTCTCGATTTCTGCTGGCGGATGTCAGCGGACATGGCGAGTCAGCTTCTGAAATTGCGGTTTCATTGCGGGACCTGCTGCGCCAAAACGTAAATAAGATCAGCCAACAACAGTTCGTTACGCAGATGAACGTCGAATTTGGCGAGTTGGCCCACGAAAGCGGGTTTGCGACGGCCGTGGTCGCCACGTTCTTCGAGCCCAAAAAGAGTCTCGATATCAGCGTGGCCGGGCATCCTTTTCCGATCTACTACACGGCCTCAAAACGAAAATGGATTTACCTGGACTCGGCTGAGTTAGATCAAGGGCTGCAAAATCTGCCCCTGGGAGTTCATGATGAATCCAGTTATCCGGGTCGGACTTTGACGACAGAACCTGGAGATATGTTCGTTTTATATAGTGACGCGTTCATCGAATCGGTGAACGAAAACGATCGACTACTTGGAATCAGCGGAATAATCGAACTGCTCAGTGAAATCGATCGGCCAGAACCGGGATACATCATTCCCTTTCTGCGAAAAAGAATCGGTGAATTGGCCCCGGGCAATCTGACCGATGATGACGCCACCCTAATTCTGGGGCACTTCACAAAGACAAAGGTTCGATTACGTGACAATCTAATTGCCCCCTTTCGGTTGCTCGGCGATGTCTGCGACAACACTCGATTGTGTTAACAGCCGCCCAATTCATTGAATTCGCAACTCGGATGTTTAGTTGGGACATAAATTTCCCTGGAATGCGGTTATCTAGGGGAATTGTTCTCGGTCAGTCGACTCAAAGAAAAGCTGAACGCGTTTTAATTTGGAAGGGCCGAGAGATGTTTGGATTATCGACGAAGAAAGAAAAGCTCGAAAAAATGTACAAAAAGCTTTTAGATGAATCCTATCGGCTTTCCCATACGAATCGTAAGAAGAGCGACGAGAAAATCGCCGAAGCGGATGAGATTCGGAAACAAATTGACTCGATCGAAGAAAGCAATTAATAGTTTACGCCTCCGGGCAATCCTCTCCACCGGTATTCGAAGGAGATCGGTCGCTCTCGATGGCGTGCCAACTGCGAAGGCGGTAGAAAGAACGGTGCTGTTATGAAGAGACAACGTCTTGGTAAATATCTGTTTGTACTGGCTGCGTTCATTTCATTTCTTTTCTCGGTCTCCCTCTGGTTTAGTGGACAACGCGAAGAGGGCGTTTTCGTTGGTTTGTGGGTCCCATCAATTTTGGCGCTGGGCTGCTTATTGCTGGCAGACAAGAAACTGACAGGACCAACGCGATGAGTACAGTAGCGATTTTTGTTTTAGGACTATTTGTCAGCTTCTTAACATTAACTGCCGCTTGGCTTGTCGGTATTCAAGAGGCGTCAGATCCCGCTTTAAGTCGAATTGAAGATTTGACGGAAATCGAGAAAAAAATAGTCGACAGATGATCGTCGCGAGATTGAACCGTTTTGGAACATCCGGGCGAGTGACAGCTGGTGGTCAGTAAATCAAGAACGTTAGGATTTTCAAACTTAAACCCATTTTAGGAATCAGATCATGAACAATGAACATACGAAGAACTGGCCGGACTTGGCGATCGGTCTTTATGACAGGCTGACAGGCAACAACGCGGAAATTCAATATGAATTCGAGAACATGAAGATCCAAGTTCCGAGCGGAACTGGTGCTAACGCGGAACACGCTGAATGGGAACTCAACGGGAGGCTCAAGATCAGTACCCGCGATAAAGATTTGCCGTCCCCAAACTGATTTGGGTCGGATCAGTTGAGCTGGCTGTTTCCGACCACGCAGTGGAAGTCGAATTTAAGGGTGAGCGGATCTTTCTTCGGTTCCCCAATTATCGCTCGGCTAATAAATTACAGAATTGTCACCCACCAGAATTTGCTTACAGGTCAATTTCGAAGGCTCTTTCATTTACCGATTTGGAAGTCTATGCTCAGATCGGCAAACGGAAACCCTTCGAGCTATTTCCGAAGCCCGCTTGGCTGGTACGTTTTCTTAGCCCGCAAGTTCGCAGGTTAATCCAGGCGTAGGTAATGACCCACAACGATCGTCGGCAGGCTCTCCACTTAATTAGCTGAAAGGCGATCCGTTGCGAAAAGACAATCTTGAACCAACGATTCTGCTAACGGGATCAACCGGCTATGTCGGTGGACGTTTGTTACCATTGCTGCTTGAGCGAGGCGAGCACGTTCGCTGTATGACTCGGCGACCGCCCGCTTCGTTGGATGAGGTGCCGGACGGGGTAGAGATCGTCAAGGGTAATGCTCTTGATCAGGAATCGCTCAACTCCGCGCTTCAGGGAATCGAAATTGCTTACTATTTCATACACTCGATGGGCTCCAACGACGACTTCGAAAAGACGGATCGTCTAGCTGCCGAAAATTTTGCCGACGCTTGTACCCGGCAAAGGGTCAAGCGAATTGTCTACCTTGGCGGTCTCGGAAACCCCGACCACCAACTTTCCAAACATCTTCGCAGCCGGCAGGAAATCGGTGACGTTCTACGAACGTCGACCGCGAGTGTGATTGAGTTTCGTGCCTCGATCATTATTGGATCTGGCAGTCTTTCTTTCGAAATGATTCGCGCCCTGGTCGAGCGATTGCCAGTCATGATTTGTCCGAAATGGGTGCGTGTGCTGGCACAGCCGATCGCAATCGAAGACGTGCTCGCTTATTTGGTTGAAGTTCTCGACCTTCCCGAAAGTGAGTCCATCATTTTCGAGATTGGCGGCCCTGATCAAATCTCCTATGGCGAAATCATGCAGGGTTACGCCAAGCAACGTGGTTTGACTCGTTGGATGATTCCTGTACCGTTTCTCACGCCTTACCTTTCCAGTCTCTGGCTGGGGTTAGTCACGCCACTTTATTCGCGCGTCGGACGCAAACTGGTTGATAGCCTTAAAAACCCAACGCTGGTTTCAAACAATGTTGCCGATCAACATTTCAAAGTCCGACCTCGATCTGCAGACGAGGCAATTGCTCGCGCGTTAATTAACGAAGATAAAGAGTTCGCCGAAACAAGATGGTCGGATGCATTCTCATCCGGTGGTAAGGAGAAAAGCTGGGGAGGTATTCGCTTTGGTTCCCGCCTGGTCGATTCAAGAACGCAAGCAGTCAACGCGACAGCGGTTGAAGCTTTCAATCCCATCAGGCGGATCGGTGGCGAAACGGGTTGGTACTATGGAAATTGGCTGTGGAAGATTCGTGGCTTTATGGACTTGCTCGTGGGCGGTGTCGGTGTCCGACGCGGTCGGCGACATCCCGACCAGATTCGCGTCGGTGACACGCTCGATTTCTGGCGAGTGGAGCAGTTCAAGGACAATAAATTACTTCGCCTGTCAGCTGAAATGAAAGTTCCCGGTCGCGCTTGGCTTGAGTTTGAAGTGACCGAGGAGAACGGAACCAGCACCGTCCGGCAGACCGCAATTTTTGATCCAGTTGGGTTATTCGGGCTCGCCTATTGGTACGCGCTTTACCCGCTGCATCAATTTGTATTTGCCGGCATGCTGCGCAATATCTGTCGTGCAATTGAATCATCGAACGCATACAAGCTCGAAGCGCCAGCGAGTGGATTTGAGAACTAGTAGTCGGCCGCAGCTTGGTTTTCGGATTGAACATAGAAGTGGACGAGGCGACGAGTCCTTTGCCAAAACCGTTGTATTGAGGACTCGTCGCCTCGTCCACTACCCGAAAAGTGAGTTGAGAGAGCGGTCGAGCCGCTCTAATTCCGGGCGAAACGGGCGAAAAAACCCCAAACTTAAACCAAAACTCGCTCCAGAAATCCGGTAAACTTGGCCCGAAGCAAACGGCGGACGACGAAAACGAATTCATTTTCTGTGTCGACGTTGCGTGATCAATCCTTCTGACCACTCGACGAGTTGGGCATCCCGCACCGCCAAATCCTCGTGGACCATTATCTTCGGCCGCCGAAAACGTTCATCCGACCACATTGCTCCAAAAAGTTGCACGGGTTGGCCTTCTGCGGTTCTTCCCTTGAGTTGAAACCGGAACACTTGAAGCCAACCCGGGCGTTTAATCGCATGCAACTCAATCTCGGTGAACTTCGCTGTTTTACCGCAGTATCCGTTATCCGAAAGCCAGTCGCGAATGTCTTTCTCTGCCGATTTATTGCCGATTAACGATCTCATGCAACTTTCCTGTATATTACGTTAGCCAAGTCAACCGTAGGGGCAATTAGCTCATAACGTTGAGGTACCTGGAACCATTCATGGACAAACTTTTTCAATCTGTAGCATTGGTGCAGCATTCCGAAAGCACTCAGATTCAAATGCTTTTACGTTGGCAGGCAAACCGGAACCGTTGGGAGTTCATTGTCGGCGATCGCTTGAACAAGGAGAGTTTTCGCGAGTCGGTCACCCGCGAAGTCGCCTGGCAGTTGAATTTGAATCGCAAGTCTGATTTTCTGGTTTCCAGCATGGCGCAGTTATCAATCGAATACGTTGAAACGCGGCCCGACGAATCCCAACAACACATCGCCGTTTCATTTTACAACGTTCACATTTATCGCCGCGTTGTTCTCGATTTACTGGCCCAAGACCCATCCAACCGATGGTTGTCCACCGCTGAAATCTGCGAAGGAAAAACCACCGACGGTCAAACAATTCACCCCCGCATCGTGGCCTGGATCAACAAATGGACCGTCGTTCAGCCCTGGCAGTGAATTCTTCGTTTCTCGATTGTGGGCATACCATAAACTATGTTCTAGGTCGTTGCGAAAATCAGCCGGCTTGAGACTGCGAAACGAACGCAGGTTGATTGAACCGGGACAATAGGCAACGCTCTGAATCGTTTCAGGCAAGCCGTCGAGGTTAGCATCGTCGTTTTTGGCGTCCCAAACGTAATGAGCAACTGTTTCGTTGACAACCAAATGATCGATATTTCGAGAATAGACGTCGATGCGATCAGCTGATGGACTTATCATACGTACCAATTTCGAAGGTACATTGAACGGTCTTGTACCTGAAAACGTTAAATGAGCGTTGCAAATCCGGTTTTACGCGTCTAACTAGATTCAGTTAGCCTGTCGCCAAATTTTATTGACGACCGAAATTCTGTCCTCCAGTCAACTTCGACCAGAACTCGCGAGCTACTCCATATCCGTTAACTGCCGTTAAACCAATGCCCGAAGGTCACACCATCCATCGAATTGCCCGCGATCATCACAAATGGTTCGTTGGCCAGCAACTCGCCGTTTGTTCCCCTCAAGGTCGATTTAAAGAGGAAGCCAAACAGCTGAGCGGAAAGATGCTACGTGATGTCACAGCACATGGCAAACACCTTTTCTACCATTGGACGCGAAACCGGATCACGCACGTGCATCTGGGGCTGTACGGGAAATTTCGAATTCACAAAAACCCTGCGCCTGAACCTCGTGGAGCAGTTCGAGTTCGAATGATTGGCAGCGAACTTGCGTTTGATCTCAATGGCCCCAACCGCTGCGAACTCATCGACCAGAAACGATTTCGAGCGATCAAGGGTCGCCTGGGACAAGACCCTCTTCGCGACGATGCTTGTAAGGAAACCGTTTGGGAGCGTTTCAGTCGAAGTCGTGCCGCGATCGGTAGCCTACTCCTAAATCAATCTGTTATTGCCGGAATTGGAAATGTCTATCGAGCAGAAATCCTGTTTTTGCTGGGCATTCATCCGGAAACTCCGGCAAAAAACGTCAGCCGTGACCGGGTTGAGCAACTTTGGCAACTCACAGTAAATCTGCTGAAAACAGGGGTCAAACACAATCGAATTATCACCGTCGATCGCGCGCAAACAGACAAACCCTTGAGCCGACTTAACGCTACCGAACGTTTACACGTGTACAAGAAACTGGTTTGCCCGCAATGCGGCACAAAAATTGAAAACTGGGAACTGGGTAATCGAAAGATTTATGCATGTGTAAACTGTCAGATCAAAATCTGATCCAATCCGGGCGATCGAATTGATGGAAACCGCGAACGCGATACTAGTGAGCAATTGCCTGGCAACCTCTTACATGGTCGGGCTAATCTGGATGGTGCAAGTCGTACATTACCCTCTCTTCGCATTCATTGGGCAACAAGGCTATCAGGAATATCAAAAGCGACATCAAATGTTAACGACTTTCGTCGTTGGCCCGCCGATGTTGGTTGAAGCATTTACTTCCATCTTGTTAGCATGGTATCCACCGACGGGAGTTAGTTATTGGCAGATTTTTACCGGAATCGCACTCATGTTCGTCATCTGGTTGTCAACAGCCGCAATTCAAGTTCCCTGTCATGGAAAGCTGGCGCTGGGGTTCGACAAGCGCATTCATCGTCGCCTGGTCGCTTCTAACTGGATTCGAACCTTGGCCTGGTCGGCTCGAGGAGTTCTCGTCGGCTGGATGCTGCTCATCGTTTTGTCTGCGAATTGAAGCCGGATTATACGCACATCGCCAAACACAACTCTTCCCGCGTCAACAACCCTCGATTCCAATGATGTCCTCGGATGCCCGTTGTCTCGGTGAAGTTTCCGCGGATAATATCGGGATATGAAGAGAAATCGAATGATGTATCTTGGGATTGCCGTTTTTATCGTGGCCTTGGCCTTCGTGGGGTGGAAATTGACTGCGCGCGGTGCCTATGAATCGGCCGAATACACGGTGCTGAAATCGGACGGAGCTTTTGAACTACGTGAATATCCAGATCTGATGATGGCAACAACCAACATGAAGTTCCAGAACCAAGGCGGCGACGGAAGTTTTGGACGCCTGTTTCAATACATCAGCGGCAGTAACGAAGAAAAGCAAAAAGTCGCGATGACGACCCCCGTTTTCATGGAACCGGAGACACAGGACTCGCAGGGCCAAATGGGGTTTGTGATCCCCAAGAAAGTTGCGTCCGGGAATATTCCTCAGCCCGCAAATGGGAAAGTCGAACTTACAAAACGGCTTGGTGGCCAATTTGCAGTCATTCGATTTTCCGGTCGGCTCAATCCCGAAATAATCGAGCAACAACAAAGCAAACTACGAGGTTGGATTGACGGGCAGGATTTAGCCGCCGATGGTGAAGCCGAAGTTGCCGGCTATGATCCGCCCTGGACTCCCGGCCCTTTGCGACGCAACGAATTGTTGATTCGATTAAAAATTGGCGAATGAATTGGTTGATCGAGATGACAAACTCTATGATCATGATCCAGTTCATGCTGGCATAGCCATTTTTTTTGACTTCACGGTTACATTGCCAGCGAGTTCTCAGTACGCTCCGGATCGATACGGAAAACAGATCTGGCACGAATGGCACTTTTTGCTGGAATGTTTCGCATCCAACTCACGAATTGCCTCGAATACAGTTTGAAACTGAATCCAAGAAATAAACTCGCGTAAAAGGGAATGGATGCTGATTCGAGTTATTGTGTTGGCGTTGTTGTTTATCGGGTTTTTGCACCCTGATGCTAGCGTTGCGATTGAGCGTCCGTTCAACGCGTCTCAGTACGAGGATGCGACAGCAGCTCGTCCGTACACGGAGGTCACTTCACCTGCCCAACAAATCGAATTTTTGGATAGCCGATCACGTGCATTAGGCTTTCGGCAACCACCATCCGGAGTAGATCCGTTTCAACCGGATCGCGGGACTCGCGGACCAAGGCGGCCACCCGTCGGTTTTCAGGCCGAATGGATCACCGATTCGGACACTGGTCTGGCAACTGCAAAAGTAGATACAACTCTACCACTGCTTATGTTCGGAACTCCTCCGCCGTTGGTCAAACTCGGGTTTGCCTACACGGACCTATTTGCCGCCGAGTCACTCGGGTTGCCCGATGATTTGTACGAGTATTCGATCGGTCTGGCCTGGGTACGTCCGATCAACGATCGGTGGACCGCTCGAGCGATGCTGGGCGTCGGTTTCGCGACCGACAACCAAAATACTTCCAGCGACGCATGGCAGTTTCGTGGTGGTGTTTTCGCGATTTACGAGCGCAGCGAGCGACTCAAGTGGACGTTAGGCGCGTTTGCAACGGGACGTGACGACCTGCCAGTCATCCCGGCGGTCGGAGCTGTTTGGCAGCCAAATCCATGCATCCGGTTTGATCTCCTGTTCCCGCAACCCAAAGTCAACTGTTTGATCTCAGACGATGGTTCGCGTCAGCAATGGGCCTTTTTCGGCGCAGGAATAAACGGGACCACCTGGGCTTACGAGCAACCCGGTATGATCGACGACCGACTGACATATAAAGACTTGCGCATCGTCATTGGATGGGAATCGAGGCCGTCAGCCAGTGCGGGAATGCCGTTCGCATTGGGCAAAACGATGCGAGTTGAACTGGGTTATGCATTCTCGCGTGAACTTGAATTTGAAAACGAGACACGCGTGGAAGATCTTGACGATGGGTTGATGTTGGGAATTTCGACGAAGTTTTGAGATTGGATTCCGAAACTAAATTCTCAAACCCTCGCTCAATTTGGTCGTATCTCAGCATCAAAAAATCCCTGACTCTTAGCCACGCAAACCCTAAATTTCGCCA
>JAHEJI010000186.1 GCA_024638965.1 Planctomycetaceae bacterium | reverse complement strand
AAACTTTCTGTGCCACATCATTACCTCCGCCTGTCCATTGAGACTTTTAACCAAGCCAATCAACAGAGCAGACGACTGAAACTGCAAAAGACTGCTATCAGAAAATTCATGCGCTTTGATTAGCTGATTGCCAGCAGCATCTGCCGACAGGACCAACGACCTTGCCCAACGACGTTGGTAGTTGCTCTAAGTTTACCAGACTCGTCAGTTTCAGGACAAATGTGCTGTCAATGCCGACGTTTTGGCTTGGACATTTCGGTGGAACGTGAAAACAGGGCATTTGTAACGATTTTTTCGGCAAACTCCCAAAGTCTGTTAGATACGAGGACGATAATGCATGTGGCGGTTATCCCGGTTTGTTGTGATGTGGATGCACCGCTGGGACTATCAATGGAGTTTTCCAGACCAATGTATTGCCTAATTAAAAACAGATACCTGAGCTTGATCGTTTGTCTCGCCATGATTGTCGGCGCGTTTGCAATGACTGGATGTCAGGTAAGTGTAGGCGGACAAACGTTGCCGAGTGGCTATTTCCTCCGGGACGATATCCAATATTTCCCGAAAGGGCCTGAGTTCAAACTATCAAGGGAAGCAGCCGCACTCAAAGAGGCTCGCGCAGAAAACTCCCTTAACCGATAAATCTGACAAATTGAACATTTGCGATCCACATCGCAGCAGCCCGTCTAGCTTGACCAAAAATCGGCTGGCGGGTTTCTTTATGCGCGGTTCCATCCACCAAGGATCGCAGAAACCAAAACGATCAACCCGATGATCGCAGCAAAAATACTGACGATCAGTACGGCCCCACTTGCGATGTCAAGCGCCTTCCCAATTTCTTCATCATGATCCTTCGTGATCGATGCTGCCAGTCGCTCAATGCTGCTGTTGAAAAGCTCTGCCGAAATGACGGTGGCAATGCACAGCAGCAGAATCGACAGTTCGATTTTGGAAACCCCCACGAACAAGGCCAGGATGATCGTTGCGGTTGCGATCGGAATGTGAACAAAAAAACTGTTCGTTCGGCCGCCGCGCATTCCGATCGTGATGCCTCGGAAAGCGTTTTGAAATTTTCGCAGCCATGTGCTGTTTCGCGAGTCGTCGCTCATGACCCCTAATCTAAGGTCAAACGAAATCAAGACAAGGCGAAGTTTTCCTACAAGTCTGTCCAAATGAGAAATCCGGAGTTCAGCATGACTTATCGCTAAATCATTTCTCCAATGAATGTGTCCGTTTCATAGGACTTCAACATTCGAAATTCCTTGTTCGGCGTTCGATATTCCGGTATTCCGAACAACCGAATCTCCAACAAGGAATTTCGAAAGACGAAGGGGGAAGCAAACAGCCGGCCCCTCTCCCGCAGGAGAGGGAACTCGGGCTGACACGATGTCTTACTTGTCGTAATTATGTTCGTGGAAATGCTGGTCATGAACACCCGCATGCAAATGATGCTGGTGAGCTGATTCGGCCTGTTCATGCAGTGCTTGATGCTCGTGAGCGGCCTGCTTGTGTGCGTGATGCTTGTGAGCCGCTTCAAGGTGTTTATGCAGCGGTGCGTTGTGAAGCCGGCTGAACAACCAATGGACATGAGCGCCAATAAAGCTGTGGATTTTATCGGCGTGTGACGCTGGCGATTTATCATCCACGACAACTTCCATGCTGGTTGCTGCCGTCGGGTGATCAGCATCGGACATCGTCAGCACCAGCGGCTCGTCGCCGCCCGCAAAAGCGCCGGAGTGCATCGCAACGCCCAGCCCCACCAGACAAACCAGGCTGCAGGCGATTGTGGTTTTCAGAATCATTAATTTAACTCCCGTTTGGTTTAAAGTTCCATAACAATTTGACAGAGTTGAACCCCAACACTGCCCAACGGAAGCGGCCAAACTACTGCTGACGGTTTGCCCGACCAACGATTCGCTCATTGCAAATACAGGTAGGATCGCAAAACAACCCGCAAACGAATCTGAACTCACACCCCGCATCAACAACCGGGTCTTTAACGCCCGACGACCGCGTTTCAGTCGGCTTTCGACTGCGACTACGGTCAGCCCCAATGACCTGGCGATTTGAGATGTACTCTTCCCGACGAAATAGTGCATGAGCAGCGGAGTCTTAAGTTTCTCCGCCAGCATCATCAATTCTGCAAAAACCAATTCGTTCTCATTTTTTCGTGCGACTTGTTCCAAGACGTCGTCATGCGACGAAGGGTCTACCGATTCCTCGTATGAAACAGCGTCACGATGTCGTTGCCTGCGGATCGAATGGGCGGTCCGATAAGCAACACCGTATAACCAACTTGCGAGCGATTTGGGTTTGCGGATTCGACGGGCCTTGGTCGCCAACAACACAAATGTAGATTGAAATGCATCCTCGGCGTCACATCGGTTATCCAAAATTCGACAGCAGACACACCAGACAAGTTTTTCGTACTTTCGAACTAACCGCGCATACGCAAGCTCGTCGTGTTCGCTAACGAATCTCGCTAGCAACCGCGCGTCTTCGGTTCGATTTACGGGGTATTTTGCCTTGTTCATGACCGCTTCATACTGTTAGTGCAGCAAGTTGTCTCAGCCAGTCGGAATTATTCGTATATTATCAGAAGTATTTGAACCGAAATGAAAGATCGAGTTAGTTTGCTGCAAAACCCACGCTATTTGGGGTAAATTCGTCCCTCTTCGCCGCAACGAGAAGGTCCTGGTGAAGTGTGAAGATTCTCCAAATCTTAAAGCTGAGCGCGATACGGGACCAAGTTGGGAGTAAAGAGTACGAGTACGAGTACGAGTAGGAGTACGAGTAAGAGTAGGAGTAGGAGTAGGAGTTAGACGATGATGGCCAGTTACTCAAGCCAACGAGCGCTGGCGGGGCCGACGGAGACGCCGCCAGGGTTGAACAGGCGCGACCTCGGAACAAATCGGGGCTCAAATCCGAAGCGGAAGCCAAAGTTCTCGCGGGCAAAATCGGCATTTAGTCCGAGCTGCCACAAAAAGGACTCGCCGATGTAATACAGACTCAACGTGTTTCCGATCGTTCCAACTTCCCCGAAGTCATATTGCGAGGAACCCTTGATACCCCATTTCTCACTCATCCGATAAATCGCCGATGCCGTCAGAATATTGACGCTGATCGGACCCTCGATGGATCGGAAACCCATGTAAACGGTTCCGACTCCCGGGCGACCGGCTTCGAAACCAAGGCTGGCTGTTCGCAATCCCTGTTCGAAAAAGTCGAGAAAGCCATCCGACAAAACCGACAAACGATCACCGACGTACCAACTAAAGTCATAGTTAAACAGCCCGGCCGTAGAACCAAAATTATCCCGCGTCGGATCGGGAAAGAAGGATGTTTCCATGTCCAACGTGATCCAATCGATGATTCGCTCTTGGCCTGGAAGACCGCGTTTGGTCTGCCATCTTTGTCGAAAGCCCAACGTGACCACTTCCAGGTCGTCAGCGATTTCGAGTGAGTGAGCCGAGACATTGCCCTGCATTCCGGAGCGTAAGGCAAAGTATCGTTCATCAAATTTCAGCGGGATGTTTCCGGGAGCCAGGATGCCGAACGTATTAAATGCAAATTCTCGCCGAAAGGCTTCCTGCGCATCGTCATCGACCTGATCATAAAGCGGCAGTTCATCCAAATCCTGCGAGGCATCTGCATAATATGCGTCGACATCAAAACTCAGTTTGTGAGCGAGCCCGTTCACATTCCAAAGCACGCTTTGAATCGTCGGGTCGACGCGCCAAAACGGCAGACTGGCTTTGATACCCGCTTGACCATAACCGCGAAATAAGTCGTTTCCACTTAGATCTTCTTGCCAGAACGTTGCATCACCCAAAACGTAAGGCACGACTTTGACGGGACCGAGCTGCACCGGCAAGTCGATTTCTTGACGAGTCCCGGCTCGGAGGCCGTCGACATCCGCTTCCCAGGCCAGCGGAACATAGGTCGCCAACTGCGTCGGGTCTTCCGGTGGATCGGCGGCTCGCAGTCGGCCGTAACCGATGTGGCTGTGGCCGTGCCAAACCAACTTGTCACGAGCCAGCGGCTGACCAAGTATGAAATGGTCAAACCGCGGCAGCCAACTTGTTTGTGCAAAGAAATCGTTGATCTGAATATCGGCGATCAAATTAAACGATTGTGTCCCCCGATTTTTTTGCAGCCACAGCCCTGTCGTTGCATCTTTGTACGTATCCCACTCGCGTTCGTAATATTGTTCCAGGAAGTTGCGATCGGAAATGTAACCCAGTTCGGCTTTCAGTTGATGGCCTGGCGACAATTGATGGAAATGTCGGGCCAGGATACGTCCTCGAGGATTTTTTTCTGGCGGAATGTCTCGTCGACCGCGACCCAGGAAATCATTGCCCTTGTCGTCAATGAACCAGCCTTGGTAGAAGCCCGAGACATTGCCTGGGACGCCGAATAATGAGTTACGTTGGTACGTGAATTCGCTTCCGAAACCGACACCCCGCTCGCTTAAATAATCGAGCAAACCAACCCATGAGGTGCCGGCCGGTGGCTTGCGGAAACCAAGCAACTTGTACAAATTCCAAGCGGTTTGAACCTGCGTCCCAAAGTCATTGTCGTTGCCGATCTTAAATCGTTTGAGATACAGCCCGGGATCATCCAAAGAAGTTCGATATCGTGGCCACGCAAAAACCGGAATCCCGCCTGCATAAACTCGATTGGAATTTGCCTCCAGAAAATACTCGCTGTCGATTGCCTGAACGCCCGATTGGTCGAACACCGGTGCTCCCGTAAGTGGGTCCGTCCTGGGTGTTTGGCGACGGTTGAGTCCAACGCTTTCCGATTGCAGCCAATATCGGGGAACGCCAATACGGCTCGTTGTGAATGCGGTACCGTAGGCTTGCAGGTTGTTTTCGTCGACCTGTTGAATCACGTCTGCCTTGAGACGAACCAACCCTTGATACTGTTGAGCCGTCGTCAGGACTTCGGCATCGAGGATCGTGCCGCGTTGAAAGTTCGCGTCGTAGTACATCTGCTTGGCATAGATCACTCGCCTGTCCTTGGCGAAAATGACGTTACCCTCGAGGTAGGCTTCTCGGCGGGTCGAACCGTCACTCAGCGTGCTTTGCCAAACGACAACATTGTCGGCCAGAATCACAACTTGCCTGTCTTCGTCATCGCGAAATTGCTCAAGCCGAGCAATCTCCTCACTATCGATGGTGACCCGCACGCCGCCGGTACCAATGAAATACCCTTCATTCGGATTGTTCGGATTCGTCTGGTAAGTCCCGTTGAAATCGGCGGCCGAATCGCGAGCTGCAAAGTTAATCGTCGCTTGAGGAACTCGTGTTCCCGATGGATTTGGATTAACAACGACAGGAGTGGGCTGGGGTCCACCCTGAATACCGGACAGGTTCGGTTCAGAAAAGGTACCTTGTGAGACAGGTATGCCGGGTACAACTTGTTGGACGACTCCAGTTTGTGGTGATACAACAAACTGCCCCTGTCCGATTTGAGGATTCGCGGCGCCGGTCTGGAACTGAGTTTGGGCGACCGACGTCGCTAAACCGTTTTCCAGCGCCAATTGCGCTCGCGTGAAAATTGAGGGTCGTGGATCGGAGCCCAGATCGCGAGCATTGATTGAAAGATCGACAGTTGAAGCCGTATACAGACGTCCCAGCCAGACTTCGTCGACAATCCGGTCTGGCCTCTGGCCAGGCAATGAATTTTCATCAGACATCGATAGATCAATCGCCACGCCACCTTCCAGATAGACGATCACCTTGTACGCCTTGGGCCGATCATCGACTTGGTCCAGCACATCTGGAACCTCGACCCAGAGAATCGCCTCGTTGGCGGAAATCGAGAGCTGTTGTTGTTGGATTTTTACCTCACCTCTCAGATGCAATGTCTCGTAGGCTCCTGTACGGAAACGAGTTGCGTCAGTTGACGAAACCGAGATGGAACTCTCGATATCAGGTCGGGCAAAAGTGATTTCTTGAGCTGAAGCCGTTGGTGAAATGAGCATTGACCCAACAAGAAAAACCAACGTCATCGTTGATCGAGTCCTAGCGCGCATCACTCCAGGACACGCGTTGTGACGTGATTCGAAAAACTGAATTAATCGACGTACTAAGTTCAAGCTGAACCAATCGCCAGACGATGAAATTGATTAAGGCTTCATAGGTAAAATCTCGCTTTTCGCATGCGCACTAGAAGCGCGCACGGTGGTCCACGATCGTTACCGTTTTTTAGCGTGGCGAAGTATAGGAACCGCTCGAATGGGTAACAAGCCAAATCAAAGTTGCTGGTGTCGACATTTGTCTCTTCTATTGGTTAGACTGCTATCAGATTCCGATAGCAGATTTTTTGCCAAGAATCTCTTCTTCGTCTTGCAACTCAAGCTTCAGCTCGTGGAATTCACACGCCCTTGAAATTGCTGACGGTGAACTGCTCCGAAAGATAGAGAAACCTGGAAGAACATGAGGCAGCCCATCATTGTCCAAACGACGTGCGATCAACGAGAGATATTGGAAAAGATCTCAAGTGAATTAGTCGAATTTCGGCTGGCGGCATGTTGTCAAATTAGCGGCCCCATGACCAGCATTTATCATTGGGAGGGCAAGATCGTCCACTCGCAGGAATGGATTTGTTCCATCAAGACGGTTTTCGATTGCCTGGATCAAGTCAGTTCGGAAATCAAGCGCATGCACAGTTACGAAGAACCCGAGATCCTCGCGACTCAAATTGTCGGGGGCAGCGAGAGTTACCTTAACTGGATCAAATCAGAAGTTTCGCCCGAAATTGATGAATAACGAGCCAGTGGCGAGAAGCGAGTGGCGCCAAACTGAAAGAGCCTACGCGACGGAAGTCAGTCGGCCGGGACGAGCCTGCGCTGCTCCGGCACTTACGGGTTTGACGCATTGTGTTGCCGGAACTGCAGAGCTTGTTCCGGCCTAAAAAACTTGTTCGACCTCAAACAACACCGACTAGGCTTCGACCAAGGTTTCGCTGACGGTCGGCGGACGGCCAATCGAGTAGTAGGTAAACCCTTGTTCTCTCATCACCTTGGGGTCATACAAGTTCCGCCCATCGAATATGACTGGGGTCTTCATCTTCCTTTTCATTTCATCGAAATCGGGGTGTCGGAACATATCCCACTCCGTGTTGATGGCTAGAGCGTGAGCCCCTTCAAGAGCATCCATGGCTTGTTCGGCATAATCAACAGAATCGCCAAGTTCTTCCTCACGTACATTTTCCATAGCCTCCGGATCGAAAACGACAACGTTGGCACCCATCTGCAGCAATTGTTTGATCAAAACAATCGCCGGTGCTTCGCGGATGTCGTCGGTTTTCGGCTTAAAGGCGAGTCCCCAGACCGCGATTCTCATGCCGGCTAGATTCCCGCCATAGTGCCGTTCAATCTTTTTCATCAGCACGTTTTTCTGACTATTGTTGACCTCATCGACCGCATCCAAAATGGTCGGCGGCAAGTCATTGTTTCTGGCCATCGCCGCCAAAGCCCGAACGTCTTTCGGGAAGCAACTTCCGCCGTATCCGACACCCGGGAACAAAAACGCAAACCCGATTCGCTGATCGTGACCAATCCCACGACGAACGTCGTTAATGTCTCCGCTCATTGCCTCACAAAGATTCGCCATCTCATTGATGAAGCTGATCTTGGTGGCCAACAAAGCATTCGCGACGTATTTGGTCAGCTCTGCACTCTCTGGTGACATATTCAAGAACGGCTTGTCCGTTCTCAGAAACGGCGAGTAGAGTTCTTTCAATACTTCGGCAGTTTCTGATTCTCGAGTCCCGACAACGACTCGATCTGGATACATAAAATCGTTGATCGCCGCGCCTTCTTTCAAGAACTCAGGATTACTAGCAACACGGTAATATTTCTGATTCGCAGCGAACAATCGCTCATAGATTCCCTGATTCGTACCGACCGGAACCGTACTTTTGGTCACGATGATCGTATCGTCGTCGATGTATGGAGCAATGCCCGCCACAACGTTCCAGAGCGCCGACAAATTTGCCGAACCATCGTCACTTTGCGGTGTTCCCACGGCCAGATAAACGATCTTTGCGTTCGAAACCGCGTCGACCGTACTGCTCGTGAAGATCAAACGGCCCGCCTTCGAGTTTCGTTGGACGAGTTCAGTCAATCCCGGTTCATAAATCGGGATTTCGCCTCGTTTGAGCCGATCAATTTTTGACTGATCGATGTCGACACAAGTAACTTGGTTTCCGCTTTCGGCAAAACAGGTACCGGTCACAAGTCCAACATAGCCGGTGCCGATCATTGCAATTTCCATTTTTGTCTTCCACTAATCTGAGAAATTTTTTGATTGTTCAACAGTTCCTGATGTAAAAATCAAGAACTCACTATAGTTGGGGTCGATTCCTTTTCCACCCCTTTTGATTTGCAGACATCTCAGGGAACCAGTTTAGCGATAAGCCAAAAAATGAGTCATACCGATTTCGATTCAAACTTCGCCCCAAACTCTCCCCGGTTCGGAGCGAGTATTGGCACTATCTCGAGAAATGGCCCTTATTTGTCTTCGTCTGACGAGTTTTGATCTTCGGCCTGCATTTCGTCGTCTGAAATCGATGTTTTATGGCTTGCATCCGAGTCATCAACTGGCGAAGAATCCTCAGATTCATCCCCTTCATCGCGAGGAACGCGGACGACGACTGCTAGCGTGTCCCCTTCATCAAGTCCCATGATCCGCACGCCTTGCGTATTACGGCCAATGGGCTTGATATCGCGACAAGAAATCCGCTGGATCTTTCCACGAGCCGTCATCAACAGAATTTCATCCTCGTCAGTTACCGGAACGACACTGATCACCTGGCCATTGCGTTTGGTTGTTTTGATGTCTCGCACACCCTTGCCGCCTCGTTTCTGGGTGCGATACCGTGCACCGCTGGATTCAGCATCTTGGTCCGAGTCGTTATCTGAACCAATTCCAAAATTCGTTCGCTTGCCATACCCGTTTTCACAAGCAGTCAGCAATGTCGCATCGGGGTCCACGACAACCATGCCAATCAACATGTCGTCGCCGACCAGATTAATGCCTTTCACGCCGCTGGTATTTCGTCCCATCGGACGAGCGTCGGATTCTGCAAATCGAATTGCCATGCCGTTGGCCGTCGACAAGACAATGTCGTCACCGTCTTTGGCAACGACCGCATCAATCAACTCGTCATCTTCGCGAAGTTTAATTGCGATGATGCCGCCTTTTCGGGGGCGACCGTAGGCCGACAAAGGCGTCTTTTTCACAAGCCCATTTTTCGTTGCCATCATCAAATAGTGATCTTCAGCGGTGAAGTCTCGAATCGCTCGGCAGTCAGCGATTTTTTCGCCTTCATCAAGCGAGATCAAATTCACGATCGCTCGACCTCGACTCTCACGAGATAGCTGAGGCAATTGGTGAACTTTCAGCCACATCACTCGCCCCTTGCTGGTAAAGAACAACAGGTAGTCGTGAGTGCTGGCGGCAAATACGTGTTCGATCGGATCTTCGTCTTCGCTTTTAGCGCCTTTGATGCCCTTACCGCCTCGTCGTTGTGCCCGATAGGTACTCACGGGCGTACGCTTGATGTACCCCCGATGGCTGATTGAAACGACCATGTTTTCTTCTTCGATCAAATCTTCAAGATCGATATTGCCAATCTCTTCGGATGACAACTGAGTCCGACGGGCATTCGCATGTTTGCGTTTGATTTCAGCCAAATCTTCTTTGATGATATCCAGAATATGTTGATCATCGGACAGAATTCGCAAATGCTCTTTTATTTCTTCGAGCAATTTGGCGTGCTGCTCAGCGAGCCGTTCCTGCTCCAGATTGACCAGCTGGCCAAGAGTCATTTTCAGAATCGCGTCGGCTTGCACGGCGGTTAAATGATAATTGTCCGACTCACCTCGTTCTTCCTGGAATAACGCAAAGCCAGCGTCACCCAAGGCCCTTTTCATCATCGCAGCCGGGCATTCGATTCCCATCAAGCCTTGTTTTGCTTCCACCTGTGTTTTTGATTTTCGAATGATGGCAATAATCTGGTCGATGTCAGCAAGGGCCAACAAGAGACCTTCGATCGTGTGTTTTTGCTTCCGTGCGCGGGCCAACAGGAATTGAGTTCGCCGACGAATCACATTGACGCGATGACGAATAAACTCGCGCAACATCTGTTTGATGTTTAGTTCTCGCGGTTTGCCGTCGACCAACGCCAGAAAGATCATCGAGAAAGATGTCTGGAGCGGCGAAAACTGATAGAGCTGATTCAGGACGACCTCAGGGTCCGCGTCCCCGCGGAGATCAATCATCAGCTTCACAGGTTCTTTGAGATCACTCAGATCTTTGATCCCGGTGATCCCTTTGACCCTGTCACCCTTTACAAGAGCGGCGATTTTTTCGACAACGGTGTCTCGAACTTGTTGATACGGAATCTCCGAGACCACAATTCGAAAACGGTTCTTTTTGTGTTCTTCGATCTCGCATTTCGCGCGGACCGTGATCGTGCTTCGCCCAGTATGATAAGCCCGGTAGATACCCGACCGACCACAGACGATTCCGCCAGCGGGAAAATCGGGTCCCGGCATCACGGTCATGATTTCATCGATACGGCACTCAGGATTATCGATCAGCATGCCAAGTGCATCACATACTTCTCCCAAATTATGAGGTGGGATCGAAGTCGCCATACTAACCGCAATCCCGCTGGCACCATTGACCAACAGATTAGGAAATTTGGATGGCAGGACGGACGGTTCAAGTCGTCGTTCGTCATACGTCGGCACGAAATCAACCGTGTCCAGTTTTAGATCATCCAGTAACAACGAAGCTACAGAAGACAGTCTCGCTTCGGTATAACGCATCGCGGCCGGAGGCAGTCCGGCGATCGAACCAAAGTTTCCCTGTTTGTCGATCAAGACGTGGCGCATGTTCCACTCTTGGGCCATCCGCACAAGCGTTGGATAGACGATGCTCTCACCATGCGGATGATAATTCCCGCTGGTGTCGCCGGAAATCTTGGCGCATTTGACTCGATTCGACGCGGGTCCCAAATTCAAGTCATTCATCGCAACAAGGATTCGTCGCTGCGACGGTTTTAGGCCATCTCGAACATCGGGCAATGCTCGCGAAACAATCACGCTCATCGCGTACGTCAGATAACTGTTTTTTAATTCCTCTTCGATGGGTATTTCACGGAGATCTCCATCGTCATTTTCGTTAGCTGAATCAGTCGACAATTTATGGGCCTTTCAGACGTTCGATCGTTTATTTGAATCAGAAATACGGGTTCAGAAATTTCACCATCGCCAGTTTTTCGAAGAGCAAGATGCCTCCCCATAAAGCAAGCCTTCCGGAGACGAATCCAAACTCTGTGTTTCGTGCAAAAGTGAAAGAAAACCCGAATTTGAACGGGCAAAAAGATTGCCTTCCGAAAGGCAAAA
>JAHEJI010000185.1 GCA_024638965.1 Planctomycetaceae bacterium | reverse complement strand
ATAACTATTCGATATGCCAATGCTCGGCATAAAACCTTTCTTACCTCCACAGGAAGTAAATAACACGGCCTCGCCGATTGGCGGTTGTTGATTTGAAAAAATTTTATTCCAACAAGTAAGTTATTACAAGCTGCAGAGGTAATAACATTCAGATAGGCATGTTATTACGGCGCGGAATAAATGCAGAGGAGAATGCCAGAAACTGGAGGAGCAGCTACGCCGGTCGATCCGTCAAAAAGGACATGCACGTGATACGCGACCAAAAATGAACAGCAGGAAAGAGAGGCAACAGAGTAGCAATCAAAGGCGCCCAAAAAGACAAACAATAAAATCCGCAGCTCGGTAAACCTGATTGTCAGCACGAATAGGGAACTTTAAACTCAATTGAGGTCGTGTCCGGGAATTCAAACGTTGGAAAAGCCGAACAAGGTGAGCGGCGGCACGGGCTAGCCGTCGGCATCGCAATCTTGGAGCACCGGTGGTTAGCGCGATGCCGCTCACAATTCCCAGACGGCCTCACTAATTACAATACTGATCGAATTTCTCAAACAATCAAATCCCTCTTGAAAAACACGTCAACTTTTTGCGAGGCAAAAATGCGTTCACCCATCCTGAAAACCGTTTTCGTCACATCCATTTTTCTGGTTTGGGGCACTATCGCCTGCGCACAATCTAATTGGCAAGGCGATTGGTTTACTGATCGTGGAAAGATGTCGCTCAAACAATCGGGTAACAAAGTTACTGGCACTTATAGCAAAACGGGTACCGTATCCGGCACCGTAAAAGGAGCCGAGTTGTCGGTTAAGTTTCGAAACGGACAAAATTCGGGCACCGGTACATTTACGCTTGCCAGCAACAAGAATTCGTTTGAGGGTTCGTACAAACAAGGACGCGGCGGTGGAAGTTGGCGCGGTTGGCGAGCCGATCCGAAGGTCGAGTCCAGGAAAATGGCTGACTATTCCGGCGTTTGGTTAACCGATTGGGGAACCATGCAGCTGGAACAGAGCAACGGAAAAATCACTGGCAAGTACGGTGCCCAAGGCTGGAAAACGCTAGAAGGTGAAGTCGTCGGCGGCAAAATGAAATTCGATTGGAAACAGCCAGGGTTTATCGGCAAGACTGAGGTTGAACAATCTCCGGATGGGAAAAGATTTTACGGCACAACACTCGACGACAAAAATCCCGCCGCTTGGATTGGAATTAGACTCGAAGGATTCGATCTTCATGTAAAGCCCGAAGCTGGCAAAATGGTTGAAGGCCGTGCCAAGAACGGAATGTTGTACTTTTTGCGAATGCCCAATGAATGGAAGGAAGGCGACAAAGTCGATGTTGTCGTTTTGTTACACGGGAGTAATTGGACGACCAAAGGCATGGTCTACATCACGAATCAGAACTGGCCGGAAATCGGCGAAAAGTTTGCGATTCTTGGAATCCAGGGTGAAAACTGGACCAACTGGAGCGACATGGATGACTTGCGTTTCAATTACACCTACGTCAATTGGGTTGGACGCAGTACCTACGGCGGTTACCCCTACACGGATCGCGAAAGCCCGTATCTTGTTGCGCAGGTTCTTGATGAGCTGACTGGTGAGTACAAATTCGATCGAATTCTCATCGGTGGGCACAGTCAAGGCGGCTATCTCACGTATGTGATGCATATGAACTATCCGGAAAAACTGGCCGGTTCTTTCCCAATCGCAGGCGGGATGATCTTTCAAGCCGAACCCAAAGCGTTTGATGACGAATCATTGATCGAATCTCAGAAAGCAACGCCGATGGTGATTCTGCATGGAAAGAACGATAACGTCGTTCCCTTTTCTTACAGCGAATATGCCTTCAACGCTTATCGGGCGCACGAATTTCCAAACGTCAAGTTTTCAACGCCGAGAAGCGGGCATCCGTACGATTTCCTTCCGATCGGTGAAACGATTGAATGGCTCGACATGATGAGCACGAATGACAAGGAAACACTGGCAAAGTACGTCTACGAATTGGCCAAGAAGAAGCAATGGCGAGACGTCGGTACTGCGATCGCACGGGCCAAAGCCATCGATGGCGGAAAGCCTTTCGCCAAAGCCTGGCAAATGTACGAAGACGAGGCCAAAGAAGACGCCGAAAAACACTTGCGTGCGATTGAGGCCAACAAGAATTCAAAATGGATCGATGATTACTTGAAATGGCAGGAAAAATTTTATCTCACGAAGGCGGCAACGGAGCTCAATGAAAAGTTCAGTGAGCTTCGCTCCGAGCATGACGAAGCGGCTAAGGAATTGTCCAAACAAGCTCGAGAGGCTTTTAATGCGGGCAATCAGGTCCTCGGTTGGCAGAAGCGCGAAGAGATCGTGGACAATTACTATGCCTCCAAAGAATACATGTCGTTGAAAGCAGGAGTTGAAAAGCGACGAAAGAAGTAGGTTGTAGCTGAAATCACGACAAGCGACTATTAATTTTCCTCGTTTGACTGGCGTTTGTGGGCGAACAACCAATCGTAAAGTTCATCGCCGTGATACGCTTTTTCCCAAGCGTTGTGTCCGACCTCTGGGTAGACGGTCATTTTAACTTCGACGTTTCTACTTTTCAAAACATCGACCATTTCTTGTGATTCGCTCAGTGGAATCACTGCATCCTTGGCGCCGTGAAAGGCCCACGTGGGAACCTTGAAGGCGGGTGTGTATTTGGCCACCCGAGCGTCACCGCCTCCGCAAATGGGAGCGATTGCTGCAAACCTGTTTGGCTCACGGACGGCCAGGTTCCAGGTCCCGTAGCCACCCATACTTAAACCGGTCACATAGACTCGATCCTTGTCGACTTTGTAATTAGCCTCGACATGATCAAGCAGCGCACTAAGTTGCCATGGTTCCCACCAACTTCCGTACTTGCATTGTGGCGAAACGACGATGCAAGGAAACTTTTTGCCGTTTTTGATCTGTTTGGGTGGGCCATGGATTTTCACTTTTTCCAGTTCGCCATCGCCTCGCTCGCCAGCCCCATGCAGAAACAGCAGCAAAGCGTGTGATTCCTGTTCTTCGTAATCGTCTGGCAGGTAGAGCAAGAACTTGTGAGTGGTTTTGACAACAACTTCAGCCGAAATTTCTTTCTGCAAGTCGGGTTGTTGGGTGGCCGAGCCCTGTTCAGCCACGAACGTCCCGAAACAAAGAGAACACAGGAACACAAAAACTGCGTACGACGATGAATTTCGAGGTTTCATTGGATCTGCTTGTTGATGGTGAGATTGTTGAAAGATCTATAACAACTTTACAAAAACCAGTTAAGGTGTTTAGGTTGAGGATGACCAACATTCTCGCGTGAGATAATTGCTGCCACGGCTTCTCGACTCTCGCTTCCCGAATCAATAAGCTTTCCGGATCTGGTATTTCTTAATCTTGCGATCGAGCGTTGATCGTTCGATGCCAAGAATCTGCGAGGTCTTGCTCTTGTTCCAGGCGGTAGCGATCAAAGTAGCTTCGATATGCCGCATCTCAACTTCGTCCAGCGTCTCGGGGCGGTATTGCGACTGTGCGTAAGCGACATCCATTTGTGATTCGCTGGCCGTTGCGAGATTGGTCAGCAAAAGTTCGTCGTGATCAATTTCGTCGCCTTGAGCCAACACGACGGCACGTTCAATTACATTGCGCAGTTCGCGAACGTTGCCCGGCCAGCGATAGCGCAATAACTGTTGTCGGGCAGCGGGCGTAAATCCCAAAATTCGACGCTTCGTTTCCGCGTTAAACTTTTGCAGAAAGTACTCTGCCAGTTCGATTACGTCTTCCGGGCGATGGCGGAGCGGCGGCACAAGAATTTGGACAACGTGCAATCGAAAGAACAGGTCTTTTCGGAACGTTCCGTTGCGGACATCCTTTTCCAGGTCGCGGTTGGTTGCCGCGATAACTCGCACGTCGACTTTGATCGGTTTATTGCCGCCGACGCGTTCAAACAGGTGGCCCTCCAGCACCCGCAAAAATTTGGCCTGGATCGATTGGCTCATTTCGCCGATTTCGTCAAGCATCAAAGTGCCCTTGTGTGCGGCTTCGAATTTCCCAACTTTCCGATCGGTCGCGCCTGTGAAGGCGCCTTTTTCGTGCCCAAACAATTCGCTCTCAAGCAAAGATTCGGAAAGGGCAGCACAGTTGAGACAAACAAAAGCGTTTTTTGCGCGCGGGCTGGCATAGTGAACCGCACGAGCGACAAGCTCTTTTCCAACACCGCTTTCACCGCGGATGAGCACCGTCGCGTTGCTGGGTGCTGCTTTGGCAATTTGCTGATGGACAGTAAGCATGGCTGGACTGCTGCCCACGAGCTCGTTTTCCGCTCCCAATTGAGCGCGTAACAAATCAATTTCGGATCGCGTTTTGGTCAAATCCGCGACCAGTTTTTGTTCGCGGTATCTCGTCCGGAGGGCCAGGCCAACGGTTTCGGCTACGGCAAGCGTGAATTCAAGATCGTCTGGATCGAGCAGTCCTTCCGGACGAGTCGAATACATGTGAATCAAGCCGATCGTACGATTGGCCATTCGAATTGGGGCACAGATTACGCTGGTCGCGTGAATTTCGCCTTTGCTGTCGCGCAAACCGAGAGCACTGTCATCTTGAATATCACGCGCCAAAACTGCTTCGCCGTCTCGCAACACGGTTTCGGCAAGAAACTTGGAAACGCGTTGATACTCAGGACGATTCTCTGATCGCCAAGCAATGATTTCCAATTTTTTGGGGTCTGTTGTTTTTGGTTTCGCTCGCGGCACCATCAGCACGGCACCCGCGTCGACGTGAGTTCCATCGATCATGCTGTCGAGGGCCATCCGAGCGATCCCACGAGGAGTCGTCTCGTTGGCTAATTCAAAGGCGAGTCGACAGAGCTTGGCCGCCGCCCGACCAACTTTGGGAATTGGATCAACTTCGTCTTCTTCGTCAATTTCGTCGTCTTGGAGAAACTTTGTTTTTTGCCTCCGGTGGGTGATCGTTTGCGGCTCGAGCGGCAACGATGAGAGAGTGGCCTGATCGTCGTCGACCACTTCTAGACCGGTAATTGTCTCGTTCCCGATCTCGACTCGGGAAAATATTTTTCGGTCGTAGGCGGTTGAGAGATCGTGAACAAACGCCATTTGTGTGTTTGCGATCCAGATCACATCCCCCGGCTGAAGAGCTCGGTCGCCAGTCACTCTTTCGTCTCCAACGGCCGTCCCATTGCGAGATTTCAGGTCCCGAACCGTCCAAGTTCCATCAGAAAGGAAGATTTCCGCGTGTTTTCGGCTCGCCTGTTCTTCTTTGATCACGATTTGATTGGTTGGCGAACGGCCGATTGTGACAGTTCTGCCGGGCATCAGACGAAAAACATCGGACCATTTTTTGCCGTCCCGAATGACAAGATACGCAATTGCCGAAGAAGCTGGGGTTTTACTGTCTGTTCCCATTGTATAATTGATAAGGCCAATTGGTTGGATTGGCAAAAGTGGTGCTTGGCTATTGCAATAACAGGCAAAATGCGGGTGTTTGCCCCGTTTTTCTTGCTTTCAAATAGCCCTCTGGTTAATCTAGAGATTGGTCAAAGTTGATTCGCCAATCATATTTTAATGGCAAACGACCAGTATTTACCAGTCTTAAACAATTATAAGACTACCGATCCTGCGGAACAGCTTACAAGATAGATAGACTACATACCCATTCAGTCGATTAGACTGTATGACATTAGGGGCAAGGCTTTTTTACCTAGGAGTTCAGATCATGACGGCGCAATTTGCAACGTCCAAATTCATCCGGAACTATGTACTGTGCTTTGCAGTATGTTTAATGACATGCAGCACGTCGACAGGTCAAGCACCACCCCCAGGAGGCGGAGGCGGTCTGGGTAACGGTTTTTTCTTTCCGACGGTAGTCGGCGGTGTCAGCATTGATGCTAACGGCGTTCTCAATGACGAGTCAGCCGAACTCACTTCCAGCCTTCGTCAGCAACTTCTCGACGGCTTGAATGCCACCGACGCTGACATTCACAAGAAAACAAAGCTTCGTGTTGTTTCCCTTAAAGGCCTCGAAGCCGCAATGAACGAAGCCGCTCGAACCGGCAAACGGCTTAGTGCCGATGTCGAATTCATGGCGGGCCTCCAGCGTATCGAATACGTCATGCTCGACCCCGAAAATAATGACGTGCTGATTGGGGGTCCCGGTGAAGGTTGGACGATTGACCGCAAAGGCAACGTAGTTGGTAAGACTACGGGGATGCCTGTCATACACCTGGAAGACTTTCTCGTGGCGATGAGAAACGTGGAAGACGCTAATCAGGGACAAGGCATTTCGGTTTCCATTGACCCAACCGAAAACGGAATCAAACGACTTCACAAACTTTACCGATCGGTAAAAGTCGGCCCGAACATGAAACAGACGATCGAAGAGACCGTTGGTCCTCAACAGATCACTTTGACAGGTGTTCCCAAGAACAGCCGTTTTTCTCAAGTCCTCGTTGCCGCCGACTACAAGATGAAGCGGCTGTCGATGGGCCTGGAAGAAGCTCCGATAGCCGACATGCCAAGTGTGATTGAAATGGCCCGACGCAAGAATGCGACGATCAAAGATTCCTCGCCACGCTTCTGGATGGAATGCAACTACAAACCAGTTGCCAAGAGCTCCGACAATACAATTTGGCAGATTCGTGGCCAAGGCGTTCGCACGTTGACCGAAAGTGGCTTTTTTGATCGAGACGGCAACTCGGTTAACAAAAAAGGTAAGACGAGCAAGTTCGCCAAAGCCTGGGCCGATTCCATGACCGCTCGATACGATGAACTCTCTCGGCAAGAACCTGTTTTCCGTGACTTGCGAAACCTGATGGACTTGTCCGTGGTTGCCGCGATCATCGCACGCGAAGACTTGCTGGAGAAAGTTGGCTTGGACATTCCAACGATCGCTTCAAAGCAGAGCTATGTTTCCGTTCCTTCACTCAATGTTCCCAAGTCGGTTCCGTCACAATGTGGATTCGTACGATTCAGGAACTCGTGGGTTATTTCGGTTTCCGGCGGCGTGCAAGTTGATTCTTGGGCTGTCGCAGAAAACACCCACGAAGTCGCCAGTATTTCGAAAATTCGCGAAAACGCTGTCACTCCCACCGCCGAACGTTGGTGGTGGAATAGCACTAACTAAAACAAGCTTCAATTCTTTATCGAGATTGAACAGAAATAAACCGGGCTCACAATTGTGAGCCCGGTTTTTTTGTCTTGACCTTGGCTCTCACATTACCGACCTTGACCTCGATTCCAGGTTTGCACATCAATCGCTTCAGAAAACCCATGCCGGTCCATGATTCAGCTTTGGGAGACCAGCACACAGAAGTCAAACGCCCCACTGTTTTGTTTTCGGACGTAAGCTCTGAACCTACAGCCACCGGATCGGATAAGTGAAAGGAAACGAACAACTGATTTACATGTCCAATCGCGTCGATTCGAGCGACCGTTTCCTGCCCAAGATAACAACCTTTGTTGAACGAAATTGCCTGTTCGTCTCGGCATAATTCTTGGGGCAAATTGTTGTCGGAGGCGTCGATCGCGAACCAGGGCGTCGCATTCTCTATCCGAACGACGTTCAATGCTTCCTCGGAACAAAGATGGATTCCGATTTCGCGCAACCGTTGAACAAATGAATCCTTTGCGAATCGAGGCAAAATGAACATGAAGCCGTCCCCCGCCAACTCAAGATGGCTTATTTCGACCATCTGATCCGCAAAGTTGAAACTGGCTACCCCGTTTTTTGCCGGGACAAGGTCACATACTTGGCCCAGATCGCCTTGAGCTGCCGGGCCGCACACAAACACCGTCGTCAGTTCATCCGAAACATCAACCAGTTGAACGTCTTCGCGAATGATGTACTTGTCAAGATGCTCGTTCAGAACATCGAATTGACCCGCAACCGTACTGAGCAGAATCCGAGATTCGGTGGCAATCAGGAAAACGTGCCCCAGCAATTTTCCTTTGGTATTGAGTACAAACGCCTCGGTTAGATTACCCGGTTCAAGATTGCTCGTATCCGCCGTGCAGAAGTTATGTAAAAAAGACTGACGATCTTTGCCCGTTATCTGTATCAGTGTTCGTTCACTCAGCACGACCATCCCGGATTTTTTTGTCAGTTGGTCATAGTCGGACTGGATTTCATCACTAAGCATCTTGGCTTTCCAATTCAGTCGTCAGATGACACCTGTGGGCATCGCGAAGCAGAACGCCAGACGATTGGTTCGCGATCAACCGGGAAACGTCTTCGACAGAATCTACATACCCCAGTCCCAATTCTTCGGTGATGGATTGTGGTAGTTTCGATTTCAGAAACACTTGTCGCTCCGATACAATGTCGGCCAGTTGCTGCATCAACCTGGATAATTTTGCACGATGAACTGATTCAAACGGTTCATTAAGTGCTTTTCGAATTTCGCTTTTGGGGCGTTCGTTGAGATTGGACCAAGCAAAGATCGGTCCCGAGCTGACGGCAAGGGAATTGGCGGCCACAATTGCCCGGGCAAAATCTTTCCAACTTTGCTGTTCCGTTTCGATGGTCACAATAGCCATGTCGGCTCCCTCAACAGGCTTGATTCGCCAGGCTTCATTCGATTCGGTCGTTGCAAGTTCAATCGCTGCAGTTCTTTCGCCGGAAATAATTCGGTAAATCTGTTGGCCCGGCCCGACAATGATCTGAATCGTAAAAAAGGCTCCGAGATGATCGTTTGCGAGGGCAATCTCGGCTCGCCTTTCAGCAATGGATCCTTTCTGCTGCCGGAAACGCGCTTGCGTTTCCGCGTTACAGAAGGTCGGGTAAATACAGTCGACCAGGCCGTCTGGGTCGTTCGAATCGGGACATCCAATCGGCAAGATTACATCAGCATCAACAATTGCCCGATTGACTTTGACGGGCAATCCCTCTTCGTTCGCCGCGATGTATGCAACTCCATGTTCGTTATCGGCATCGTGAATCTTGAATTGAATCGATTGAAAATCATCGTCAAGCGGAAAATAAGATTCGGTCTCAACCGGCTCCCCTTCTTCCAACGACGACTTCTGTTTCAGTTCCAGGCCAAAACTTTTTGCCGTCGCAGGAGACACAACTACGGTAATTTCCGTTGGCTCAACGTTAGTGACCATTAGCCGCTTTAAAAGGCAATCCAATAATAAACGCGAACGAGGAAGCTTGTCTTGAAGAACAATCGCAACGGTATCGCCCGGAAAAACAGCTTCGGTTAGTGGCGGGTAATATCCAAACGGACTCTCAAGCGCATCGCCAAACGCGTCTGCCACATCTTCATCCGATAAAATCGCGTGACCGAATCGATCCCGTTGAGGTTGTACCCAACATTCGCCCAGCGTTGCGGAAAATTCTTCGAATCCGTTAATTGTTCTCTCCAGATTATTAGTTGCCCAGAAATTCTCAATTCCGTGTCTTCGTCCAATAACGTGCACCAATAAGTCGTGATTCTGGGCGGACGGCAGGATTGGGTAGTTCGTAGTCCCGCCTTCAGGCGGTTTGTTTCGGTTTCCGCCTAAAGGCGGGACGACAAACTAATTAATGATGATAGCAGTCTGTTCCAACGATGGTCAACTTGCGCTGCTATCGGTGTTTACGCATTGTTTGGCTTTATGTTTAATCGGGCAAACCTAGCTGCAACCGAATATTTGAATTCTCAGAAAGCTCACCCATGAACGGATCTCAAACCGGCCGGACATTCTCCAATTTGCCAGTCGCACTGATCCAGTTTTCGCGGTTTTGTCGCAGGTTTCTCGTCGTGGGCACCGCCGTCTCTGTTTTTCTTCTCCTCGCCGGCTGCGAGCAAAAAGTCGCCACCCAAAACGATCAATCGGTCATTATTTCAGAGGACAACTTATCTGCGATCGACATTTTTTCGCGGACTCTGACCAAGTATCGGAATGCGGACCAGTATTCTGACAAAGCCGTTTTATATATGAGCTATCGGCTCAATGGCCGCCCGATTCAAGAGCCGCAGCCGTGGGCAATCGCGCTTGGTCCACAAGGCGAGTTCGCGGCAGATTTGTTCAATGCCCAGATTCGCTGCGATGGTCGTTTGCTTAGTTGTTACGTGTACGACATCGAATCCGGCAACCTTGATAATCAGCGACTGCTCTTGCCCGTCAAAGAGAATCTACCGATCAACGAACTCTATGCCGACCCAATCGCCAGCCATTTCATTACCGGTTATTCGGAAATGCCTCTGGATACAAACAAGGCGAAAGAGGAGACTCACCTGATTCCTCCGACGATCGGTTTGCTTACCGGGTTGATGGAACCAACTTGGTTGCGGCCGGATATCCGACTGGAAAGATTTCAAGATTCTGAAGTCGATGGGCGGCCCTGTTTTGTCCTTCGATGTTATCCTACCGAAAATGACGAAGGTGACGTTGACTTGTGGATCGACAAGGAGAATTCGACGATCTGGCAAGCAGCGTTTCCGAGCGATTGCCTCGACGCGAAAGTCCGTTCGTCTCCAGAAATCACTAACTTACGAATCGTGGCTCGATTTCACGAGGCATCGTTTGACAAGTTGATTCCGGCTGAGGAATTCGCGCTCAAACCACGAACGGACGCAACCCCCGTTCGCAAATTCGTAAAGATTCCCGATGCATTGCCGTCAGAACTGATCGGAGATGGGGTACCTGAATTCAGTTTATTGACGCAATCGGGAAAGATCCTGGAGAGTGAAGACTTCAAAGGCAAAACAACAACGCTGCTGTGGATTTCCGGTAACGCAAAGCTGGAAACGATTTATGAATTGGATCAGCTCGCGAAGGACATTCCAGGTGAAAGACAAAACTACGGCGTCGTTTACTCGGAACCAAATCGCGCGAGTTACGAATCAGATGTGCATTCCATGAACATGGCCCTTCACGAAGTGGCTCGAAACACAACGATGCCGTTTTACTACGACAAAGATCTGGCAACAAGTTCGCAATTCCGTGTTAAATCAATTCCGTGTTTGGTCATCTTCGACAAGAATTTGCGCGTCCAGTTTGCTCGCAACATCGAGGGTGAATGGCTGAAAGATACGCAGGCCGCGATCGAACGAATTACCGAGGGCGAGGACATCGCCGAAGAAATGCTTTCCGAATACAAACAGTTCCTGGAAGCCTATCACGGACAACTTTTGGCTGCCGGCGTTTCCTCCGACGCTGCAAGTCGCTCACGAGAGATCGACTCGCCATTCGATATTAACAGCCACGGTCGCCTGATTTCGAATCGGACGTGGACTAATTCTCAATTCAAACAACCCGGAAACATTTGCGTCGCCCAACTTGGCAACTCGAAGTTAACCTACGTCCTTGACGGATGGCGGACGGTCGTGCAACTCGATGACCAGGGACGCGCCGTCAATCGATACGAACTGGATTTGCCGAACGAATTCGGCGTCAGCACAATTCGAACCAACACGGATTCGCAATTCCGTATGTGGTTCGCCGCGTTCATG
>JAHEJI010000184.1 GCA_024638965.1 Planctomycetaceae bacterium | reverse complement strand
GGGCCAGCCAGAATCGAGTTCAAAATGATTCGTATTCAGTTGCTGTTGAAAGAGGGCGGTGAAACAGCAGTCACCGCTTTCACCGAGTTCGCTAACGAAACCAAGGATCATCTATTGATGCTGAATCGAGTAGCTTAGTCGATTGTGGAAATAAAAATGGAAGGCATAGCAGTCGACGACAAATTGCTCGCAGCAGCTACCAACGCCGCTGAACTCGCGGTCCGCGTCGTCGACTGATGGTGCGATTCTGGACACGCTGGGTCATCTGCTTTACCAAAGTGGATACATCGATCGAGCAATCGAAATTCAAACGCGGGCAGTCGAGAACGCCAGCGAAATGAAAGCCGAAATCGAGCCACGTTTGAAAAAGATGCTCAAGGAAAAAGCCGAAAACGCAGAGACCAATTCCAAAGAAACCGAAAACGAGATAAAGACTCGGACGAATAGTTTTCGAAAAGGTAAGGATTTTTCGGCAGACGCGTGGATCGGTATCGCGCAAAGATGCTAAGAAAAACTGGGAAATCAAACCCAGATCAATTCCGGAAGCAGACGAACAGCAATTTTAAAACCTAACTTCCCATCTTGGCGGCTCTATGCGAGTCTTTTCCCAACCAATTATTGTGTCGCATCTTCGTATGAATCGACAACCAAACGTGCTTGCTCAACCGGTTCTACTTTTTCCGGAATGGGAAAGACCTTGACATAACCCGCGATGCAAACAATACCGATCATCGCCAGACACAACACATTTAACCAGAAGATCTCTTTCTCACGAAATCTTCTAGCCATACTGCTCCGGCCAGAAACAACGGCTACCAGATAAAAAACGGCCAAAGCAAGCAGCACCTTGATTGCAATCAATGCCAAATAGGTTCCGTCCATCTTATAGTTAACGGCTTTGAGATGAAAGTTGTAGACGCCACTGACCAACAGAAGCAGGACCGACAACATCACCAGTTTCGCCCAGCGTCGTCGAATCGCTTCGCGGACTTCATCGCTGCCGCCAACTTCGTTTGCAGCCGGCACGAGTGAGCAACGCAGAAATATTGTTCCGCCCACCAAAATCATCGAGGGAATAATATGGATCCAGCGAAACACTAACGCCAATATCTGTTGAACTTCCATTTTGCACTTTCGTTCATATCGAATTCGGTAGCTGCCGCATATCGACGGTGGGCCAATATTCAATGGCCTAAAGGGCACCATCATTCGGAGAGATCAAAAAACAACCAATCTTACGAATTGATAGTGTAACACCTCGAGTACAAACGAGTTTACCGGAGTGGCCAATTTTGGAAACCTGGTTGGCCACGGATGAAGGGTGTTTTATGTAACGACAACTGCTTCGTCTCGACCACAGAGGCTGATAACCACGACGGTTGCCAAGATTAATATGTGGTCTTCATCTTTGTCAATTTCTACGCCGTAGGTATCACCCAAAGACCAGAATTTCCGAGACACGGTGGCCACCACTCGATTTTTCCTTTTAAACTCATACTCAAAGTCCCAAAAATTTCCGCGGATGGTGTAGTCATTGGGGCCAGGAACATCCAGGACAAACCTCTTGTTGAACCAGCTAAATTCTTTGACGATTGTAGCGAAATGTTTTGCACCAAGATAAATCTCGAATTTGGGCATCATCGTCAGCATCCGCTGGCGAATCTGCGCGATCTCAACTCCATCTGCGTTCTGAAATGACAGGTTGTGGCCGATTGAAAAGAACTTTCCTTTGACTTGATAGGCCAAATGACCTTGGTCGTCGTTTATATCATACCGCGACAGAGACAAAAGTCTGGATTTCAACTGATAAATCATGGGCAACCAATTCATGAATGTGGGTTAATTGGTTAACAAAAATTCGACCGGAATTCGAAAAAAAACAACCAATATTGTCTGAAATCTGTCTCGGCCGGTACGTTGTGCATCAAGTTTAACCGTCGCTGATCGAATACTGGCTAAAGCGAAGGGATGACATAGAAAGCGAGTAACCCAATGCGTCTCATTCTTCGGAAACCGGAGTAAAAACCGAGATCGCTTCTGCTTTTCCTTTTACATATTGGGGTGGAAGCTCTCGGCAAGACAAGTCGCGTGTGAGATGGATTTTCGTCGACTCCGTAATCAACAGCGGAACTCCCACTTGTTTTGTTAACGACTCGATCCGGGATGCAACGTTGACGGTGTCACCGATTGCCGTGTATTCCAGGCGTTTCAACGAACCAATGCTACCGACGATCGCGGGTCCGGTGTGAATCCCAATGCCGATGTCAAGTCTCTTCAACTCCGAATGTCCCAGTTTTCGGTTGATACCCTCCATCTTTTCCAGCATTTCCAAACCAGCCGCAACTGAGTCATCGGCATGAGAACCGCTACATTGTCCGGCACCGAAGAGCGCCATGAATCCGTCACCGAGAAATTTGTTGACCATCCCGTCGTGCCGCTCGACAATTTCAACCATATCCGACAAAAATAGATTTAACATCGAGACGACTTCGGCCGCAGCCATATTGGAACTGCGCGCAGTAAAGTTACGAAGATCGCAAAACATGACCGAAATGACTTTTTGGATTCCAGTCGGACCGGATTCCTGGGCCAAAATTTCTCGCGCGGCCTGTTCGCCCACATGGCGGCCAAACGTCTCTTGAATCAAAGCTTTTTCATTCAGCCCGGTGACCATGTTGTTGAACTCATCAATCAAGGGTCCGAAATCATCTGCCCGGATAATGTTGGCTCGCGCTGTGAGGTCTCCGGCACCGACTCGTTGTGCAGCTTTTCGCAGGTGCTTGACCGGCTCGGTGACAAGACGTCCCATCATAACGGCACTGGCTAAACCGAAAAACACAGCGACCAAACTGACGGCAATCGCAAAAAATGAAAACCATTCTGAATTCCGGGCCTGATCCGGTGCGACGAATAATAACAGCAGACAGACGACGGGACACACGACGGCCGAAACCGCCCAAATCAGCCCCTTACCAATCAAGCCAAGACTATAGGCACCTTTTGTTCCAGCAGCCCCACCATTAGGAAAGAAGGTCGGATAGAGCAAACGCAAACTACAAAGCTCGGTTATGAAAAATCCTTGAGTGATCGCAATCAGCCCGGCAATCGTAAACGAGACGGGCAAATGAATCTTGATGTGAGGATTCAGAGGCTCGTGACTGGTGTACATTACGATCAGGAACACTGGAATGCACAGAAACCAGCCGATACATCCGATCGTAGCGATGCCCCATGGGAGGTTGATGACTTTGCGTTGCGCAGGCAACAACTCCTCTGGCTCAACCGGTTCGCCGGCGATGAGTTTGGTTTGTGTGCTTTTGAGCGACATCACCCAATATACGTAGCAACAAATCAGCACCGGATAAATAATCGCGTTGTAGATACTCACTGCATTGATGAACCGCGTCAGTTGGGCTTCAGTCAACAGTGGTTTGATGTTGGAAAAGTTGTACCAGATATTGAATATCGAACCGACAAGATTCGGCAACAAAGGCGCAACGATGGTGATGGACAGACGGTGTTTTTCTATAAACGACCTGATTCTACTCACGACGAAGCGGCCACTGTAGAACTCAAAATAGTCTATTTTGCAGTTTGAGGAACAGCACGCTATCGTACCACGATAAATCGTTTTCGTTTTCTTTCACCGTGCTGATTTGATCACGGTGATTCAATAATGAGGTTCAAGGATCAGAATGAAATAATGTCAACTTTGCAATGTCACGCCAATTAGGTTATTGAACAAGCACAGGCGAAGTGAATACGCCTTCAATTGTCACCGACAGATCGCTCAAATCGTTTGAGGGAATTAGGCTGCCGTCGTACATGTAAGCTTTCTGGACCTTGAGGTACGATTGCTGGCTTCCCTGCCAATACGAATCAACCACCTCAACAGCACCCCAGCCAACGATGTCCATCGTAAGATTACCACCGTGGCCACTTGCCGACCTGTAGATCGGGATAAGTTTCTTGTTGCCGTGGATCACCGAAATTGCGTTCTTTATTCCCGCTGAAAACCCCGTATCACCGTTTAGCGTTACGGGAACTTGTTGGCTGTCGATAGAACTTGAATCCGGTATGGCACCCTGACGTTGCAATGAATCGAGATCATACTGAGATAGGCCATTCAGGACTTGATCTCTCAAATCGTTAGTACTGTTGGTTGTTGGACCGATGTCTACGGTCCCCCAGTTGCCAGGGATTGGCTCGCCAAAATCATCCTCGATTCGACCATCACCGTAAATTGACGCAATGTCGCCCATCTCGAGGCTGTTCCAGATGTCTTCGTCCATGGTCACTGGTAAAACTCCCGTGCCCGGTCCGAGGTATCTTGCGCGCTGCAAAACTGCCGCAGACGTTGCCGCTAGGTCCGATTCTTCTCGATCGAAAATTCGCGCGAAATAGAGTGAGACCGAGTTGTTCGCCAGGTCATCACGGCGAAGCGTGATACGGACCGTATCAAAAATCCCGTCGTTCAGGAGATCAACTGAGTTGTAAATATTGTCCGGATCATACCGGCCAATCTCAATATCAGAATCAAGTATCGAAAAATCATTACCCATGTTCATCGCGACGTACCTACGAATCGTCGCTCGCACAGCTTCCAAGTCCTGATTTCCATTCTCGTCTGGGATCAAATCTCTTACGGCAGCAATCGCCACCTGGTCGCTCACTCTTTGAAGATCAGTTCTGACATACAGCAAGAAGCCATAGTCAACCGACAACGCAACCAATGCTAATAATGGCAACATCAGGAAACAAATTAAAACTCCAATTGAACCTGATCGTTTGGGCGTGTGAATTCTCATCTATTCATTCCGAAAATGGACGCATGGAAATGGTCTTGATATCTTTATTTATTACAACGTATCGAGTCACGCATTTCAAAAACTCTTTTTGGCCAGAAAAATCAAGCTTGCCTTATTGAATCAGGACCGGTGACGTGAAAACGGCATCAATCATGACAGACTCGTCGCTGAGGTCATTGGCTGGGGTCATATCTCCCTCGTAGGTGTAAGACTTCCGGACTTCAACATACGAATTGGTGTTACCGTTCCATCCGGAATCGACAATCTCGACAACGCCCCAACCGACGATTTCAAAAGTCAGATTTCCCCCTTGGCCTTCTGTCTGACTGTAAATCGGCATCAATTTTCTGGTACCATGTGCAGGGGTGATGGCGTGCCTCATGCCGGATGAAAACCCAGTATCACCATTTAATATCAAAGATTCCTGTTGACTGTCGATATGTGACGGATCGGGAATTGCTCCCTGACTATGCAACGAATTGAGATCGTCTTGGGTAAGTCCGTTCTCAATTTGCTCTCTCAACCCCTGGGTACTATTAGATCTCGCCCCAATATCGACGGTTCCCCAGTTGCCCGGAATACTATTGCCATTCGGATCCTCAAGGCGCCCGTCACCGTAAACTGAAGCGATATCACCAAATTGCAACTGACTCCAGGCAGTAACGTCAATCGTAATTGGCAGAACTGATGTCCCTGGTTCGAGAAACCGTGCGCGCTGTAACACCGCACAGGAAGTTACCATTACATCGGACGTGTCTTTGTCGAAAATACGCGCAAAGTAAAGTGAGACGGAGCTGTTCGTGAGGTCATCCCGGCGAAGAGTAATTCGAACGGTATCAAGGACCCCGTCATTCAGGAGCTCCAGCGAACTGTAAATACTTTCTGGGTTATAACGACCAATCTCAATGTCATCATCGTCGATTACGAAACCACCCATATTCTTCTCAAGGTAGTCTCGGATCGAGGCCTTGACCGCGACCAAGTCCTGGTTGCCGAAAGCATCGGGTACCAGATCTCTTACTCCAGCAATTGCAGCCTGATCGGCCGAGCGTTGAAGATCGGTTTTCACATAAAGCAAAAAACCATAGTCGACGGCCAATGCAGTCAACGCCAACAAGGGCAGAATCAGTATAGCAAGCATGACTGCTACGGAACCGTCTCGATTGAGTGTTTTAACTTTGGTCATTTCTTGTCCCCGGGAAAAGTGTGTGGGAAGGAATAGTGAAGAGTTATGAGAGGGTGGATTGTGGTTACTCACGGCGAAAATGTGTGGTCGAGATGTTGATGGTGCCATCCCAATAATCAAGGCCATTCAACCAACGGACGTATTCATAATCAAATGTGACTTCAATCGAATACGGGTCGCCAGATACAGTCTCTGCCAAATTGGTGATTTCTTCACTGTCTTCGTTCAGAAGACGAAAGGTGACGGCAGCCGATAGATCGTTGTTGGACAGATTTGGAAAACAATTCCCAAAATAGTCCATCAACGCAGTCTCAACTTCGTCGATTGAACCCGTGGCATTGCGACTGGCGATTCGGCCACCCTCTCGCGACGCTTGCGTTACCATTTGAGCCAGATTGATATACTGTGCGATATCGATAGCGCCAAAGGTGACGATAAACAGCATGGGCAGCAACAACGCAGCCTCGACGGCAGCAGCACCGTGGCGAGACGAATTCGAGCGAGATCGGATGATGTTATTCTTGATTTTCATGTTTTACGAACTCCCGATGTTACTCTCGATTAATTGATGATTGCGAGAAAATTACGGCGTCTGCAAAGAAAAACGGTGGCAGAAATGAAACGTCAGCACAATCAACCTCGACCGAAACCGTTATTGTCTGTCCAGAAGCTGGACTAGTGGTAAATGTCGGCGTAACACCGATGCGAACGATGTCTGAATTGTCAGCATCAATGATCACACCTCCTAGCCGGTCTCTGATGACGGAATCGACGTCGGTATCCGACTGCGTCGTGACCAAAGATGCATGTCGGCATCCTTCCCGGGCAGCATTGGTTAATGCTTGCCGAACCATCATCATTCGTGAGAATTCGACAGACGTAAACACAAGCAACAACACGAACGGAGCGACAAACGCCATTTCGACCGCAGCGATGCCGCGACGATTTTCTTTGGCAAAGGCGCGTTTTCGTGGACGCCGTGCTCGAATTTTTGATTTTGACATAACTTAATTCGCGATTAGACCTGAATATCTGGTGTTGTTTGTGGATGACAGTCGGTTGTTACGACTGAACCTTTTCACGGAGTTTATTAAAGTTGTCACCCATGTCACGGTAATAATCCCCGCCACGAAAACGAACATCTTCGCAAGCTCCATTTTCAACGAGCTCACTTAGCCTTCGACGGAAGTTTAATAAAGGTCCCGCAAATCGATTGCTAAACATGAGCATGTCGAGCAAGGCAATTGGCAAGACCAAACTCGATATAACAAGTGGGGGAACAATGAATCGACTTACGGGTGCAGCCACTTCACTCGCTGGCCCCCCAAGGAATGAAAATGCAAGAATGGTCCCGATCATCGAAAGTTGGCACACAATCCAATAGATCACGATTCTCAGGCACAGATTTCCTTGTACCTTAAAATCCGCCAGGACTCTCCGTCGTTTATGTTTGTTCTGCTTCATCTTCTTTGTCAGTCATATTGAGGTCGTTATTACTTCCAGATAAACCCTATGACACCAAATCGAGACTTCTGGAAAAATCTAATTTGAGAACGGATTGTAACTGCCCTCCCTGACCGTTAATTCGAATATGCGGGCTAGCCGTATCCGTGGGGACGGATTAGTTCAATTCAGAGAATTGCCACGACATCGATTAACGCCGCCAAAGGAAAAAAGGAATTGGGGCGTGGCGTGTCGGTTTTGAGGATAAAAAGCGAAATGACGCCCTATCTCTTCGTTAAAACTCGAACTCGTTGTCGGAATCTAGATCGTATCCGCGAAGATAAATTCGCTGAATCGGGTCGGAAATTCGGGGCGGCGATCCCATTCCACAACCACCTGAATAACCGATTCCTCTCGGCGATTCGTCGAACTTTCGTTGATAGAGAGCGAAGCAAATCGCGATAATTGCCGTGAAAACGAAAAGGTGAACCGTACTGAATCTAAAATGAGTTCCAGGCATGTCATTCCTACGCTTCGCACGAAGAACCAGTTCGCTGGAAGAACGCCCAAGCAGTAATTTTCGAGCCCGAATGCTTAAGTTGGATAACTCATTCGCTGGATACCTTTTACGAGTTCTCGTCTAATATCCCAGTACGGGCGACAACCACCGTTCCATCTCTTCTACTGATTCGCCTTTGCGAACCGCGTAGTGTTCAACCTGATCTTTGGTGATCTTGTTGATCGCAAAGTAACGAGATTCGGGATGGGCAAAGTAAAGTCCACTGACCGATGCCCCGGGCCACATCGCGAAGGATTCGGTGAGTTTGATACCCGTTTTCGTTTGGACATCCATCAATTCCCATAACGTGGCTTTTTCGGTGTGGTCAGGACAGGCCGGATAACCGGCGGCGGGTCGAATTCCACGGTACTTTTCTTTGATTAGTTCTTCGCTTGATAAGTCTTCATCTGCGCCAAAGCCCCAATCGACTCGTGCGCGGTGATGGAGCATTTCGGCAAACGCTTCGGCGAGGCGGTCGGCAAGCGCGGCGACCATGATCGCATTGTAGTCGTCGTGCTTGGCTCGATACTCGGCCGCCAGTTCGTCACAACCATGTCCCGTCGTGACTGCAAATCCACCGATGTAATCCTCGCGACCGCTATTAACAGGTGCGATGTAGTCGGCAAGTGAACGGAAGTGCTCAATGCCGCGGCGTTGCCATTGCTGACGAAGCATGTGAAAACGCGTCAACTCGGCCGAGCGAGACTCGTCCGTGTATAGGATGACCGAATCGCCTTCGCTGTTGGCAGGCCAAAATCCATAAATCCCTCGGGCAGCAAGAAGTTGTTCGTCGATGATTTCCTTCAGCATGTTCTGCGCATCCGCGAACAGTTTCCTGGCTTCATTGCCGACGACTTTGTCGTCAAGAATCTGCGGGTACTTGCCATGTAGTTCCCATGACATGAAGAAGGGCGTCCAGTCGATGTAGCGGGCGATTTCGGCGAGGTCGATTGTAATGTCGGTATCTGGTAGGCCAAAACGAGTTTTCGAAGTTCCGGCATTCGATACGTCTTCGGAATTCTGGCCAACTCCGGAACTGCGCGGCGCTTGTTCCCGCCTACTTGCTTCGGTTGATTCGCGCAGTTTATTGTTATCTTTGGTACCGATCGTATGGGTACCGGTAAAAGTTGGCTTAGCCACGTCGATCTTGGCCCAATCCGTTTTGAGTCGTTTTGCCAAGGCTTCTTCGTACGGCACCAAAGTCATCTGACGTTCTTCGTAGCCAGCAACAAGATTGGATTGCAGCTCTGAATTCTCAGTCAAAAACTGAGGTTTGAGGTCCTGGTTTATCAATCGATCAACAACACCCACGCTGCGCGAGGCATCCAAAACGTGAATGACTCCGTGCTGATATTGCGGAGCGATTTTGACCGCGGTATGTCGGTCGCTGGTCGTCGCACCACCAATTAACAGCGGTATCGTCACACCCGTTCGTTGCATCTCTTTGGCCACGTAAACCATTTCGTCGAGACTGGGCGTAATCAAGCCCGAAAGACCGATCATGTCGACACCGTGCTTAACGGCTGCCTCAAGAATTTTGTCGCACGATACCATGACACCGAGGTCGATCACCTCGAAATTATTGCAGCCCAGCACGACGCCGACGATGTTTTTGCCAATGTCGTGAACGTCTCCTTTGACCGTCGCCATCAGAACCTTGCCGCGGAAACTCTGACTCTTTAGTCCAGCAGCGATCTTTTCCTGTTCCATGTACGGCAAAAGATATGCCACTGCTTTTTTCATCACGCGAGCCGATTTGACAACCTGTGGAAGAAACATTTTGCCGCTTCCGAATAGGTCGCCAACGATCCCCATGCCTTCCATCATGGGACCTTCGATAATCTGGAGACAGCGATCGTATTTCTGACGAGCTTCTTCGGTGTCTTCTTCGACGAACTTGTCGATTCCTTTTACCAGCGCATGCGACAACCGCTCTTCGACCGAGCCATGACGCCATTCACGATTTTCGACGCGGCCTTTCTTTTTCGAACCTTTTTGGACTGTTTCAGCAAACTCCAGCAACCGATCCGTCGCGTCCGGTCGCCGGTTGAACAAAACGTCTTCGACGCGTTCGAGCAGATCTTTCGGGATCTCTTCGTAAATCTCAAGCTGCCCGGCGTTGACAATTCCCATGTCAAGGCCGGCATCAATTGCGTGATAAAGAAATGCCGCATTGATCGCTTCACGAACGACATTATTGCCACGGAAACTAAAGCTGACGTTCGACACGCCACCCGAAACTTTTGCCCCAGGACACACTTTCTTGATTTCCCTGGTCGCTGCGAAGAAGTTCACGGCATAATTATTGTGCTCTTCCATTCCTGTGGCGATGGTCAAAATGTTCGGGTCGAAGATGATATCTTGCGGCGGAAAGCCAACCTTATCGGTTAACAGATCGTAAGCTCGTTTGCAGATCCGGACTTTGTCTTCCGTCTCAACTGCTTGCCCTGTTTCGTCGAACGCCATCACGACCGTCGCCGCACCGTAGCGTCGAATGAGTTTGGCCTTATGAAGAAAGTCTTCTTCACCTTCTTTGAGACTGATCGAGTTTACGATCGCTTTGCCCTGGGTCGCCCGCAGGCCAGCTTCAATCACTGTCCATTTCGAACTGTCAATCATGACAGGTACGGCACTGATATCCGATTCACCGGCGATCAGCCGCAAGTACCTGGTCATCGCGGCTTCCCCGTCAAGCAAAGCGTCGTCCATATTAATGTCGATCACCGCCGCTCCACCTTCGACTTGATCGCGGGCGACTTCAACGGCTTCTTCAAAGTTCTCTTTGCGAATCAGGCGGGCAAATTTGCGAGAACCAGTTACATTGGTCCGTTCGCCGACCATCAGGAAGTTTGATTCCGGACGCAGTGTTAAGGGCCGCGAACCTGCAAGCCGTGTCCAGGGCTCCACCACTCGGCGTTGATGCGGTTTACAGTTGCGAACTCGATCAGAAATGGCTTTAATATGTTCGGGAGTCGTACCACAACAGCCCCCAAGGATGTTGACCCAGCCTTCGTCAGCCCATTGGCCAACCATTTCAGCCATCTTGGCAGGAGACAGGTCGAACTCGCCCATCTCGTTTGGCAGTCCCGCGTTCGGGTGCGCACTAATGTAGGTAGTCGCGATTTTGGAAAGCTCTTCCAAGTGCGTTCTCATGATACTCGGGCCCAGCGCGCAGTTCATGCCAACACTGATCATTGGAAAATGAGCTATCGAATTCCAGAACGCTTCAACCAATTGTCCCGATACAAAGGTACTTCCCGATTCCGCGAAGGTTCCCGAAACCATGACGGGCACAATGTTGCCCGATTCTTCGAAATAGCGGGAAATCGCAAACAGGCAGGCTTTCAAATTCAGCGTGTCGATCACTGTTTCTGGCAGCAGGATATCCACACCGCCTTCAACCAGCGCTTTGGCTTGCACGTAGTACGATGCTTCCATTTCCTTGAAGGT
>JAHEJI010000280.1 GCA_024638965.1 Planctomycetaceae bacterium | reverse complement strand
TTATCAATTTCTGCCTGGATAATTGGGTCGAGAAATTTAAGGGCCTGAACTTCACGCAAGGAAAATCGTCTGATTTCGCTTTCGGAAAGAATAACCAGCGAGACTTCGTCGACGGGATGACCTTCGGTCGCGACTTGCTGAGTCTGCAAACCCAGTAGTTGACCCTCAACGCTAGTGCTCCCGATGGTGACGGCGACGGCGGATCCTGAGAGTTGACTGGCAAGACTAACCATCGCTTCGCCATTATCGATTTCGATGTTGCCATCGTCCGTATTCGCTGGTTGGAAACTGGGTGGCGAGACAATGTTGACTGGTCCAGAAACCGTTAATGATGCCAGAACATCGCCCAGATGATCCTGGCGAACCGGAATCGAAATCTTGGTGGATGACTTTCCGGTGACTTTGTAAATACGCTGGAAGTCAGCGATTCCGTTGGAGTAAATCGTTGCACGGTTGTGAGACATGTTGTTCCAAATATTAAGTTTAGGGCATCACTATTATTCGCGGTGGAATTACTGCGAACACGACAGACGCAACTCGCCCAACTCGGGAGACGCCCCCGCGTTTAAGCGCTTTTGCACCAATAAGGGTAACCCGAAGCGTGAGTTTTGAAGTTGCGCTTTTCGGCAGCCGCGGAGCGGCGACATGTGAAAGCATCGGACTTTAGTCCGATGAAAACAATAAAGATCGACGTGAGTCGCGGAGCGACGGCATGTGGACGACGCTCACTTATGCCGTCCCTCCGGGACTCATTACCATTTTGTTGACCGTAACCCTGTGACTAAAGTCACAGGCTATCACATACCGTTCCTCCGGAACTAACAATCGCAACTTCAATGAGCGTGAGCGAGGTTCGCGCCTCGTTTACGCGTCGGGTTACCTCACGTTCGGAAACCACTTACGACAGTTCATGCAAAATCCTGGTTAACACAGGATTCTCTCACTTGTCCAAAGCGAGATCTGTGAGTCGCAAAAATCGACGATTGCAGATTATACACTGTTCGTTAATCCAAGTCCGCCATGGAAGCTTCGCTGGCAGCCAATTCGCACGAACGTGATACACTTGTGCGATTGAATCCGCGAGCAAAACGATGATGACCTACGATATTCCATACTATCTCGACTACTTGTCGCCCCAAATCATCGGCCGTTTGAAAGCTGAGGGTGAAAAGATCGGTGAAATCCCTGGACTGGTGGTGGCGGCCGGTTTGAGGTCTGCGTTTCCGAACGTTGAGACTGCCGAAGCGCTTTTGTTTGTAGGTGAGCTTTATCGTTCCACCCGGGAGAAGCTGAATCGAGTGCTTAATCAGCGGAAAGTAGACCGTGCGTTTCTCGATCAACACGTGATCAAATTGCGAGAGCGAAATCGTGCTCGCGCTGTCGATTCGCCGGAGTATGAATCTGTGATTGGAAGGAAAGACGACCATGGGCGGATCGTGATTGGCCCGTTGGCGGAATCCGCGTCGACAGATCGACAGATTTCAGTTCCTGAATTTCTAAAGGGAATTCACGTCACTTTGTTTGGCCCGCCGGATACTGCCAAGATGTCGATCAATGCAATGAATGCGTTAAATCGACGTCCGCCTGATGAACCTCAGATTGTGACTCAACTTGTCGAAGCATTGGGTCAGGTGCCACGTTGGGGAGCGGATAACGAAGATTCTAAAACACCGATCATGGTTAATTTTCTGAGAGGCTGCGAGAACTTGACGGCCTGTTTTGATCGTACGCTGCGGTTCGAGGATCCCAAAAACGGAAGGGTCTACGAACTGGAAGAAAGCGGGCTCTCGATTCCGATCAAGAGGATCCCTGGTCTGGCTCTCCCGGACGGCAGTCATTTGCTCGATGGCAATCCCCTCCCCTTACATCTGTACGATTTTGCCATGCACTTGTTTCATAACTGGTCGCGGCCCGAAGCATTAGTCTTTTACGTTCCCAAACTTGAGAACGAAGAAGAAGCGGAATACGTGCGGACCATGATTGAGCAGGCGGAGTCGCAAATCAAAAAACGGCATCCCGAGTACAAACTCGGTTCCGTGCGCTTGTTTGTCGTTTTCGAAAATCCGCGAGCCATTTTTCGCATTCGAGAAATGGCCAACACGCTTTACCCGTTTTTTCTTGGCGGCAGTTTAGGTTGGCACGACTTTCTGGCTTCGACCGCACGAGTATTCAAGGAAGATCCGAATTATCGAATTCCGGTCAAGGCAGATCCCAACATCGTCATCAATCATATCCGCGAATCCCATCATATTTTGGTGGAGGCGTTGGAGCCGATTGGAGGAATCAGCATCGGGGGTATGTACGGTGTGCTTTACGAAGACGGAAACCAGGATTCGTATCAAGTTTCCATGGTGGGCTATGTCAAGGATGTCGTGACTCAACTGAAGAGGCGGCTCGACGGATTCTGGGTCGCTCATCCGGCGTTCGTTCGACCCGGGATGGCGATCGTCGAGGCATTTCGACGCCGCGAAGAAAACGCCGCTGACTCAAGTTTGTTGGATTTGATTCGTGCCCTTGTTCCTGATGAGCGCGAGCAGAATTTGCTCCTGGATTTCATTGAAGGGCCTGATGTGGACGGCCTGTTGAAGGATGATCCGCGTTACGAGCGGGCGGTGCTCGCCGCGACCCTGAGCAAGTCGGAAGTGATCGCCAACGATGAATTGGAAGAAGTTCGGTACAACGTTTTTCAGGCGATCCAATATCTGGCGGATTGGCTGAGCGGCAATGGATGTGTTGCTCTGCCAGCGACCATGAAAAACGCAAAAGGCGAAGACGTTTTTGTGCGAATTATGGACGACTTGGCGACCACCGAACGTTCGCGATGGGAATTGTGGGCAGAAGTTCATCATGGGCGAGTTTCCATTGAACAGTTTGAGCAGATCCTGGTCGAGGAAATTGAATTCATCAAAAACGATCGTGCCACGCAAACGAAACGCGTTCAGGTTAAGTGGCAAGGGGAAACCACGAAGTGGTATCCCGTCGCAGAAAAACTGTTGCGGCAATTGGTGACTGATTCAAATCCAGTCGAATTTGTCACACAACTCTTAATGCCGTTTACGTTTGATTTCGTA
>JAHEJI010000183.1 GCA_024638965.1 Planctomycetaceae bacterium | reverse complement strand
TTTATTGCCATGAGCATCTACCGCCCCAAGCCCAGCTGGAAGACCGAGAATCTTGAGGGTCAGTCATTTTTCATTTTCCATTCACCGGATGATTCAATGATTCCAATAAAATTGCACGCACGCCAAGCTGAAAAAGCGCTCCCGGGATTTGGAGCCCGCGTGAAAGTCAAGGAATATCGGGGTGGCCACGGCTGGACCGAGGATGTATTCGGGAATATCAATCGTGGCATGCGATGGCTGGAAAAATCCGCGCTGGGTGAACGTTAAATTCGCCCAACCCATTCGGACGCCCACGACTCTCCGCCCGCGATGGTTGGACTGACACACAAAACGTAGTCTAATTCACGAAAATTCGGTCTCAGCACGCAAACCTGGATTGGCCTGACCAAGCTTGGATTTTTGGTACATTGTCTGTACCGATTTTTGTAACGGTCAGTTGAGCGAACCCTTCTGACAGGACGGATTGACCGTTGGTGGTGACGATCACCACTAAACACACTTCAACAAATAGAAATTCCAATTCATACGAAACATAGGAACAACCATGAAAACAACATTGATGACTTTCAGCTTTACTCTGTTCTTGGCAGCGCTTGCAACAACCTCAATTGCTAACGAACCATTCCATTCGCCAACCGTCACGAACAAAGCGGTACCGACTCCAACCGTCAGGCGTCATTGTGAAGTTCCCTGTGGAATCTACACCGACCAACTGCGTTTCGAACAAATGTTGGAAGACACCGCCACAATTGCCAAAGCCATTACGAATATCAATGAGTTTGCGGACGGTTTGGGAGCAAACCCGGCGACGGGCAAGTCGATCAACCAGGTTACGCGCTGGGTTTCGACTAAAGAAAACCACGCGACCAACATCCAACACATTGTCTCGCAGTACTTTTTGACTCAGCGAATCAAGTCGGATCACAAAGATTACACTGGCCAGCTCGCCACTGCACATCGCGTCATGGTTGCCGCCATGAAATGCAAACAGGATGCTGATGCGGCGACGGCTGAAACGCTCAAGAAGGCCATCCTCGACCTGTATCGAGCCTACGAGGGTAAAGAGCCGGGTGCGGAGTTACATGGCGAAAAAAAGTAACTCGCTCACAATTATCAGGCTGTTACGAATCAAATTCATCATCAAACTGGTGCTCTCATGAAACTCGAAGTTTCGCAACGACTAATTTGTGTTTGTTTACTTTTATCGTGTCTTCAAGTAGAGAGCATACTGGCTGACGAAAACGGATACTTAACGCCTCCGCAAAACGTGATCGACATCATTGATGCGGCGCCAGAGCCTGCCGTCCGCTTCAGCCCGGACGCAAACTGGATGTTGCTAGTCGACCGTGATGCGATGCCCGATATCTCAGACGTCTCGCGGCGAATGTTACAGCTTGCCGGGGTCCGAATCGATCCGGTTGCTAACAGCCGTTTCGCGACCAGCTATGATCGAGGCCTCACACTCCGACGGCGTGATGCAGCTCCTGATGGCGATCGGAACGAAACAGCTCACTTCAAGATCCCGATGGCGAAAAACGCCAAAGTTTCTGGTGTCAGCTGGGCTCACGATTCGCAGACATTTGCGTTTACGATCGTTACCGAAAATGGGCAGCAGCTCTGGCTCGCCTCGGTCGACCAACCGACAGAACCGAGGATGTTGACGGATCGGCTGAACACGGTTCTGGGTGGTTTTGACTGGATGCCCGATGCGAAACACGTTCTCTGTCAACTCGTTCCCGAGGGTCGCGGTAAAGAACCGGTTCAAAACCGCGCGCCGACCGGTCCAAATATCCAGGAATCGTACGGTAACAAATCGCCCACACGAACCTATCAGGATTTATTGACGAATGCCGACGATGAAAACCTGTTTGAGCACTACGCAACAACCCAGCTTGCCGTGATTGGTCTCGACGGCAAAGCCAGAAAGATCGGCGAGCCACAGATTTTTGCGAGCGTTAATCCCTCGCCCGACGGCGAATCCATCCTGGTTACGACTGTCCAAAGACCATTCAGCTATTTAATGACGTATCGCAGCTTCCCTCGCAAAATTCAATGCTGGGGGCTCGATGGCAGTCTTCAGTTTACGGTTGCCGATGTTCCAATGGACGAGAACATCCCGATCGAAGGTGTCCGGACCGGTCCACGAAACGTCGACTGGAAATCAGGTGAACCCGCGACTCTGGTATGGGCAGAAGCGCTCGACGGCGGTGATCCCAACGTTGAAGCAGAGCATCGGGATCGAATAATGACTCTGTCTGCGCCCTTTAATACGGAACCAATACCTTTATTGAAAGTTGAACATCGCTCATTCGGCGTTTCCTACATGGCAGATCCTTCGGTGATTGTCACAACCGAGTACGATCGTGATCGTCGCTGGATCCGCTCACTTATGCACAACCTGAAATCGCCAGGGGAAACGCCAACCGTGTTGATGGATCGTTCAATTCGAGATCGTTATGGCGATCCCGGCAGTATTGCCATGGTTCCCGATGAAACCGGACATTATGTGGCTCGGCAGGATGGTGGCTATATTTATCGTTTGGGCGCCGGTGCGTCACCCAAAGGTAATTTGCCATTCGTTGATCGACAGGATTTGACAACACTCGAAACAGAGCGCCTGTGGCGATGTGCCGAAGGCACTTACGAATCGCCTACCAGGATTGTCAGTAGTAGCGAATCGACAAAGCCCACCATCGTCACGTCGAAGGAAACACCCACAACGCCGACGAACTATTATTTGCGCGACCTGAACGACGATTCCGTTAAGGCTTTGACGGCATTTGCTGACCCAACTCCTCAAATCCGCGGGATCAAGAAACAGCTTGTGACCTACGAGCGGGCGGACGGAGTTCCACTGTCCGCCACGCTATACCTGCCCGCCGATTACCAAGAGGGAACTCGGTTGCCGCTGATCGTTTGGGCCTATCCACGCGAGTTTAACGATGCCAAAACGGCGGGGCAGATTTCCGGCAGCCCGTCTCGGTTTACACGAATGCGTTCCATCACGCATCTGACATTGCTCACCCAAGGCTATGCGATCATGGACGCGGCCACCATGCCTGTGATTGGAGATCCAGAGACTATGAACGATACGTTTATCGAACAGATTGTCGACGCCGCCCAAGCCGCTATCGACAAAGCTGCCGAGATGGGCGTCGCGGATCCCAACCGAGTCGGAGTTGGTGGCCACAGCTATGGCGCTTTCATGACGGCCAACCTGCTGGCGCATTGCGATCTGTTCAAAGCGGGCGTTGCTCGCAGCGGTGCCTTTAACCGCACGCTGACTCCGTTCGGATTCCAGTCCGAACGGCGTGCGTTTTGGGATGCGAAAGATATCTACATGGCGATCTCGCCGTTTATGCACGCCGACAAAGTCAACGAGCCTCTGTTGTTGATCCATGGCGAAAATGACAATAACAGTGGGACGTTTCCATTGCAATCAAAGCGGATGTATCAAGCGGTAAAAGGGAATGGTGGTACCGTTCGGCTGGTCATGCTCCCTTATGAATCACACGGTTACCGCGCACGTCAATCTGTCTTGCACACGCAAGCCGAGATGATTAACTGGTTTGACACGTACGTGAAGAATGCGTCAAACGTGGAATCGACTGTTACATCTGGTAGCGAGTAACGCGGTTTTTCAATCAGCGGTATTGGGCGTCTTTAAAAGACGCCTGATCGACCTGAGTCTAAATCAAGTGTCCGAATGGACGTGGAGGTTCGAGTCTTCTCACCACTACTTTTCAAAGCGTGAGAAAACGTATTGTTTCTCGGGCTTTTTTCGTTTTTGAACAGTTGAGAGTTTGACTGGGACAAAATTTCCTCGTTACTGGGACAAAACCGACTTCTTGATCCTTGGTTTCAGCTGTGGAGATTTTCCTTTGACGTAATCGGGTTCAAGTAAAAACGCCCTGAGACTACGATGTCCCAAAGTCAATTTTTCGAATATTAGCTTTCGCAATCTCATCTCGAATGTGGCGGTACAAAGCGATGACTTTCGAATCGGAATGCCCCACCCAAAGTCGAACGTCGCTTTCAGGTACACCAGCAGCGAAGCACTCGTTGACGAAAAAGTGACGAAACGAATGGAAGCGTCCGTCTTTGAATCCCAACTCATCATTGGGAGTTGGAAATTCACTGCTTAGCGGTTCGATGATCTGTTTGATAAAGCTTCACGAATGTGGTTGTAGTTGAGCTGACGGCCACGGTCACCAATCAAAACATATCTGGTGGCTTTCTTGTTCCCAATCAGGTGCGCCAGAAGATCAGTGGTTAGGGGAATAACTCGTGATTCACCGTCTTTGACATGACTTCGTTGATTTGGCGCTATGTTTGCAAAGCTCTCGTCGCGTATGTGGACGACTTCGTGTTTCAAATCGATGTCCGACCACTTGAGGTTCTGGGCTTCCCCAATCCGAATTCCTGTTCGGCTCAGAAGCAAGATTGTCGGGTACAGCCAACGATTCTTTTTAAACGGTTTTGACAGCTGTAACATGCGGGTGACTTCATCTCGCTCGTAGCAGTACCGTTCAGCACCGGCAGGATTTTGCAATTTCCAGTCAATCTTGCAAGACGGAGGAATCAAGCCTTCTTTGATCAACCACGAGGAAACCGAGATTTCCATGGTGAGATCGTCGTGAATCGTCACCGGTGCCAAATTGCCATCCAGGCTCTTGGCATAGCTCCTCAGAAGTTCCTTATTCACTTTCGTCCAGTCGTCTCGTCCCACCGATTGGCAGTATCGTTTGAGACGCTTTTTGTGACCCGAGTACTTTCGGATACTCGACGGCTTAAGGCCACCAAGGTGAATTGGCAGGTCACGATGTTTTACGTATCGTTCCCATCCCAGTGCAATCGGGAGACTCTTCCCCTGTAAAATCTCTGGAGGTACAGATGTCGCGATAAACGCTTCATTGTGTTTCTCGGAGTTCACTACGATTTGATCGAGCTCGAAAATCTCCTTGATCGCCTTTGGCCGACTACGAGTACCGAGCGATGATTTTCCATGTCCGTGACGACGTCCGTCGGCATAGTATACGCCATCTCGCTGAAATAGCTTCCAGGTGAAATTGGGACACTGAATCACCTCGGATATTGTATTCTCTTTCATTTGTTCCTTTCTCAATTTTGTTTTCTAGTTTTCCAAAGCGGCTGGCGCCCTGGTAGCTTTTCTTCTTTTTCTTGGGTTTGAGTGCTGACTTGGACTCCAACTGGTTCTCCAGGTTGGCAAAGCTCCGTTTGCTTGACGGCCTGGACAACATCGCTTGCGTCAAAACGCAAAAGGGTGCCGGGGCCGTCCGGTTGAATCGCTGGAACAATTCCTTTGTCGACTTTGCGCCGCACCGTCTTGGTGGAGCAACCGAGGATTCGAGCAATTTCCTTGATGTCTACGAGGCTGTCTGAATCCCCGATAATTTGGGCGCAATCAGGGACAGAAATGAAGGTTCTGGATGATTGGGATTCCGGCATTTGTCGCCCTGACAACGAGGTTAAGGATCATTCTCTTGTCTTTCCCATTTAATGCGCGCGCAAAAATTCCAGGGGCTGTCGCGTGGCTTGCTAGTAGATACTCGGACTAGTCTAGTCTATGTCTGTGTGAATTTGTAAAGCGAGCTAGAGAATTCCGTCTTCGATACGACGGCGTATATGTGGTAACCAGTCTGGATGTTCCAAAGACAACTGCTTTGCAATGTCTGAATCGTTATTGCCCTCAGCGATCAAGTGCTTGATGTCATCAAGCAGACTTTGCATTGAGCTGTCATTGTCGCTACAAGAAACAGTACCCAGTAGAGGAACCAGATTCGATAGTTTGGATGACTGCCCAAGTATCAAGCGACCTATGCAATGCCAACCGATTCCACCGCACTAGGTCGTCGTGAGCTTCTACGTAGCTCGCAACTAGAGTCTTCGACAAAACCCTGCCAGAGGGAGATTTGTCGAAGTAGTTTCGTGGACGCCAGTTTTCGGGCTTACGAATGATCGTGAACACAAAATCTGGCTGGTTCGAAGTTATCCTGTTTTCTGGCATGACTGTTCGAATCAATGAGTTTGTTTGATTGGACAAGAGAGAGGGAAAGTCGCTATTCAGTCAAACTCTTGAGCATCCAGGCTGTCTTTTCGTGGACTTGCATCCTACGAATCAACAAATCGGCCGTTGGTTCGTCATTTGATTCTTGAACCAATGGGAAAACATTCTTGCACGTTTGAACGATGGTTGCCTGATCTTCGATCAGATTCGAAATCATGGTTTCGGCGGAAGGTGATCCGCTCTCTTCGTTAATGCTACTTAGCTTCGCAAAATCCGTGAATGAGCCAGGAGTAGGCTCGCCCAACGCTCGAATTCGTTCGGCAATTTCGTCAATCGCGACGGCAAGCTCGGTGTATTGTTCCTCGAACATCGCATGTAGCGTGTGAAACAGTGGGCCTTTAACATTCCAATGGTAGTTTTGAGTCTTTAGACAAACCGAGTAAGTGTCGGCAAGGACTCGAGCTAAACCATCCGCGATTTCATTTACGGCGTCGTTTATTGCAGGCTGATTTTGGATTGCGGATGCGGACATTGGATTCTCCAGAATAAAGTTGGGCTTAATAAATTTCTTGCGATTTGGTTACCGCAACGCTAAGTCTCAGACAACTTGCCTATTTGGTTTAGGAATCTAATTTGGGATCAATGAATGGAGCGGTCAGTTTTTTGGAATGCCTTTATCATCTCGTTCAACCACTCGCATTTTCATTTCACTCAACGACTGACAATGTTGTGCATTTGGACCAGTGTAAGTCGCTGCGTTTTGCCCACCAATCAGGAATAAACCGCCGTAACTATCAACTGTCCCGGCTAGGTGTTCGATTTCACGATGGTGAGTTCTGCTACGAACCGGGCTTGTAATTGCGAGCCAAACGACGCTCGGTTTTTCGTCTTGGACTGAATCAGTCAAGACATCGACAGGCGTATTTGGGCCAAGATTGACCTCGTGGAATCGCACTCATGGAGCACTAATGACGCCATCAAACTGGGCAGCCAATAGGGATCCTCATGAGGAGCGCCACCGATGGCCAGAGAGGCATTTTCGGTAATTTCCGGAAGCGACAGCCTGATCTGGCTCAGGGCTCGTACGCAGAGAACCGTCGCACGATGCTCGATGAAAATACTCTTTTTGTCCTTGGGCCAGTTGCTGCCTATTGAGCTCATCGCGTATCGAATTGGCCCATCGCAGATGTCGGCGACCGAAATCCCTTCGACGTACATCGCCTGTAACAACCCGATCACTGATTGGTAATTCCCTTCAGAGAGAGCCACCAGCATGCGTTCAGACCAAGATTGAGAAGCAGGAGAGTGCGCCGCAGAATCACTTCGTCCGATCCCAAGAAGATCGGGGCGGTTGACACTGGCTTTGTTTTCTCTGACGTACCGGATCGCTTCCGCAATAGGGATCTTCCGATGCCCGCCCTTGGTTCGCTGGATTTTTAGTTCACCACTATCGGCCAATCGCCTCGGGTTTCTAAACATGAGTAAATCTGCAAGCGATCAGTAAGGCTGGGGTTGTCTCCAGCTCACCAGCACGCGATTAGGGTTACTTCATTTGCTATCTTGTTTGCAACCGCCAATCCTTTGGTCTCCTTCGGCGTCTATTTTTGCGGCTGGCATTCGATTCGGGGCCTTGTCCACCTGCGGGAACAGTTTGGTCTACCGCGATGGAATTTCCTGCTCAGATTGACGCCGATTAGCATCATCGCCCTCGCTCTCTTTGCCCTGGGATTTCTGGCAAGCCGCAACTCCAACCTGGTGACTCCGGCGATCATCCAGACCCTGTTTATCGGGCTGAGCGCGGTGGCGATTCCACACCTTTTATTGCATGTCATCTCCGATTCGATTCGACCTCAACGGCTTGAGGGAGCAATCCAGTAATGTTGCTTCAAAATCGAGAATATGACTTTGTAATTGCTGGAGGTGGTCTCCAAGCCGGCTTGCTCGCACTTGCCATTCACAACCACCAAACCGACGCCCGAGTTTTGATCGTTGAGGAAAACGATCGGCTCTTCGGAAACCATACCTGGTCGTTCCATGGCTCCGATGTACCCGAATCGGTGACCTGGCTAAAAGCCGTTTCTTACCAGCATTGGCCTGCCTACAAAGTCAAATTCCCAAGTTATGAGAAACGTATCAATCTTGGCTACTGTTCTTTTTCGTCTGCCCAATTGAACGCGGCGGTCGAGGCAGTTGCATTGCAGGGAAACCTCGACATTCAAACGGGGGATTCCGTCGAGGCCATTTCCGCAGACAGTTTGCAAACTGCATCTGGCGCGACTTTCACGGGCAAAGTCATCGTTGACTGCCGGGGCGCACGTCGTGACCACTCCAGCATACGTTGCGGCTTTCAGAAATTTCATGGTTTCGAAGTCGAACTGGAACAACAGGAATGGCCTGACCGGCTACCGATCCTCATGGATGCAACGGTTGATCAACAAGACGGTTTTAGATTCTTGTACGTGCTTCCCCTAACCAGTCGCAGAGTCCTCATTGAAGACACCTATTTTTCGGAAACCCCAACTCTGGATCGGCAAAACAGTCTGTCCGAAGTCAAGAATTACCTGGCCGAACGATCAATTGAAAACTGGACCCTCGTGCGCGAGGAGAACGGTTGTTTGCCGATGCCCTTCAACTCAAGCATGAAACCAAATGCAACCGCACCGATTCGCGGTGGATTCCGTGGCGGCTGGTTTCACGCCGCGACGGGATACTCGCTGCCGTTGGCAGTGCGGTTTGCGGAGACCATTGCGACCAGTTCTCCGAAGAAAATTGACCAGCAAATCTCGCTACTTGCAACTCAAAACCGGTTTCAGGCTACATTCTCGAGATTTCTCAATCGCCTTCTGTTTCAACTCGTATCTCCGCGGAAACGATTTGAGATCTTTCGTCGTTTTTACAGAGCGTTACCAGACACGACCATCGAGCGATTTTACGCTCACGAATTTACCAAACTCGATGCGGCCCGAATTCTCATCGGAGCGCCGCCGCGTGGTCTAACTCCAGTCCGATTTCTTAACTCTTTTAGGGTACAACCATGTCCAGTTTTACAGAGCTAAAACCTCGGGTCAAACATACATCAAAAGCTCTTCGAACTCGTCAAGAGCTGACAGGTGTGCCTGGCAAACTGTGGCAAGCGGCAATCTTTAATCCGCTAAACCATATTTTGCAGGCCGAAGGAAAGCGTCTCCGTGCCGAGTTGATAGAGTTGTCTTATCAAATGGCGGGTGGGAAAGGGCAAGTCTCGAATGACTTAATTGAATTTATTGAGTTACTGCATGCGGGCTCATTGGTGATTGACGACATCGAAGATGGGTCCGATATGCGTCGGGGGCAACCCACGCTGCACAAAGTTGTGGGAACTCCGTTGGCGATCAACACCGGAAACTGGATGTACTTTTCGGCGATCGAAAAACTTCAGGACCTACCTTTGGATTCGGCCCAACTGGCGCAGACGATGGGCGAAGCGATTTCAACCATTCGCCGTTGTCACGAGGGTCAGGCATTGGATTTGACGGCCAAAGTCGTCGAGATGGATCGGATGCATATCTATCCGACGACCAGAGCGATCTCGCGACTGAAGACTGGCGGCGTTACCGCGTTGGCAGCAAAGCTCGGGGCCGTCCTCGCCGGTGCTTCGCCTCAAACTCAAGCTGCCTTCCATTCGTTTGGAATGCAACTAGGCATCGGGCTTCAAATGCAGAATGACTTTTCCGAGTTGAAAAGCAGTTCGGAATTCGGAGGCAGGATAGACGACCTAAAAAACGCAAGAGTCACGTGGCCTTGGGCGTGGTTCAGTCGTCTCCGCTCGGAAAGGCAGTTTGCGGAAATGCAGTGCCTGCTTATCGAAAGCGATCAGGGCAACTTAGACAAAGTTGCCTCGACCCTTCTTGAGTCCGTCGCAACCGTTTGTGAAAAATCTATTCGCAGAAAAATAGAAGGAGCGTTATCAAGTCTTCAAAACCAACCAGAACTGAAGTCCTCAGCATTAGACAGCTTTCTAAACCGGATGGAGGGCTACTATGTCTAGCACTCAGACGTTCACTGCAGCTGATCATTCAACGTTCCGTGTGGTCAATCAAGCACAACCGAAAACGGGGCTTTCGGCAGCCGTCATCGGCAGCGGCTTCGGAGGCCTGGCCTCCGCCATTCGGCTGCAAGCGATGGGCATTCACTGGTTCCCCTCAAAGATATGACGCCGTCGAACAGGCAAGTTCGCCAGGCAGTTCAGGAGTTGTTGGATCTGGCGGAGCGATTCTATTCCAAAGGCTATCAAGGGCTTAAGGATCTACCCGATGGCTCGCGAACAGCCATTCGATTGGCGGGTGTTGTCTACCAGGAAATTGGCAACGAAATTCGTCGCCAAGACTTCTGTGTGATGAGCGGCCGAATATTTGTGCCATTGCAACTCAAACTGAAATTGGTAGCAAAGTGCCTGATTTCAGAAATGCAATATCGGTTCATCCGCACGAAAAAGAGCTTACTCGTTTCTCCGTTTGTTTCAACATCGTTAAACACGTTTCAACCTCACAGGAATATCAAGATGAACTACGAAACTCGATACCTCGCTTACCTCGGCATTTCGCTCACGTTTGTGATGGCCACTACTCTGTTCTTTTTAATGGGGCTAAACCCAAAAGAAACAGTCTACGAAGGCCTGCCTTGGATTTACTCCGGGGGATGTGCTTTGATCGCGGCCGTCACTGGAATCATAGCCCGGCGGATGAATCAACATTTGCAACCACAGCCCGAGCCCGCAAAAGCTCACCATTAACGATAAAGCGTGTCTCAGAACGAAGCTTCGCGGTCGGATGAATTCGGTGCCCAAGCCGACGCCGTTGAGCGCGGCATTAAGATTAACGAGTCTCTGCAAAGATGAGTAACAGAATTGATGGATTTAGCCAGAGAGTCATTCATCCAGATCGTCACGGGCTTTTATGATTATCTCAATGGCGAGCAAAACAGGCACCGACTGGAGCGTGTTTTTGTTCGCTTGGCAGTGGCTGGTTTCTTTCTGCATCTAGCGCTTATTCTTTTCAATCGTGTTGCACCTGATTTGGGAGCAAGATTTGTCCCTGGGATCGGATTCAATTTTCTCCGAGCCGTCTATACACCGTTTAGCTTTATCCTGTTCTACGAAGTTTTGCTGCTAGTCATCGCATTGCCGCAGTCGTTTACGAGTTCGATCTGTAAGCAATACGAAATCATCTCACTGATCGTCGTGCGTAGGGTTTTCAAAGACATCGGTTCCTTTGAGAACTTTGATAGTTGGTTGACACAAACTGAGGCTGTTCGAGTCGTTCTGTTTGATATGGGCGGAGCGTTACTGATGTTTCTTGCGGTCACCTTGATTTATCGAATTCGAAAATTGGTTTCAAAAACGTTGGCGCCGAGAGAGCTGGACGGTTTCATTCGGCTTAAGAAGATGATTGCCGTTTTGCTTGGGTTCGTCTTGGTGCTGTTTGCTGTTGGCAACCTCTTACTCTGGTTAGTCAGTGTTTTTCCGGCGACTGTTGAGTTTCCGGCGACGGCAAAAGATATGGATCAATTTTTCTTTCCAGCCTTCTTCGAGTTCATGATCTTCACTGACGTTTTCTTGCTGATCGTTTCGATTTCGTATTACGACCGCTATGAGTATTTGTTCCGCAATTCCGGATTTGTC
>JAHEJI010000182.1 GCA_024638965.1 Planctomycetaceae bacterium | reverse complement strand
AAAATTCTCTCGACAAGCTTTGAGCATCTCGGGGCGTCCGTCGGCGATTCGTGTCAGCCCCAATCGGACAAGATTCGATTCCTTGGCGTCGTATTGGCTGGCCAGCCGCCAATCGCCGTGCCCCGAAGTCTGCCCGATAATGCCGCCGGCGCAATAGATTCGCGGGCCAGCGATGCTGCCTCGGTCAATTACTTTTCGCATCCCTTGATGCATACCACCCATGTCGCGGACGGTGGTGAAACCACGTTGCAGCCACTCCTGCGCGTTGACGACCGCGTAGGAACCGATCTCTTCCCACGACACGCCTTCCAAAGCGGATGGCCCGGATACCGGGACCATCATATTCAGGTGAACATGAGAGTCGATCATCCCTGGCATCAGCGTCATCCCATTGCCATCAATGACGTTGACCTTGACTTGCTTTTTGGTTTTCTTTCCTTCTTCGCTGACGGTGGTGATGGTGTAACCGTCCAACCCACCCATTCGCACGTTCGTCGTTTTTACGCCGGAGCCTGTTGCATCAATTTCATAAGAACCGCTAGTCGGAATATCCTGACCGATCTTTTTGATCATGTTCTGGACCACGAGCACGTCGTGGTCACGTTTCAATTCCGCCGTCGTTCCATCGAAGATATTGACGTTCTTGAACAGTGTTACTTCATCGGGAATCGCCACGGCGTCCTGCGCCATGGCCGAATCCGTGAAAAGCACGATTGCCAAAACAGCGGTTGTGATTGTTGTAAATGTTTTCATGGGGTGCATTTCCTAATTCAGTCAAAGTAATGAATGATTGTGTGCCAGCTGTCGAGTTTGTTGTTTGGAGCCGAAGCTAGTGTCTACTTGAGCGAATCATCCGCGGCGTCCAATTCCTTCAGACGTTCAAACACTGCGGGCATCTCCGAGCTTTCGACCAGTTCAATCGCGTCGTACTCCAGCACGAGGCCGGACGAAAGCCGCTGGATCAACATCGCCTGGGCGGTGCGTCCATCGGGAACGGCGGCGATGATGTAGTTCTTCCCGGTCGTCAGGCCCCAGTAGTAGCCAATCATCTTGGCCCCGATTTTCTCCATGGCGCCCTCGGTGGCGGCGCGACGGTCACCCGGATTCTCTTTCATGAATTGCCAAGCCTCCGGGCTGGGTTTGGCCGAGAACAGGAAGATCCGCATCTCGGGCGCAGGTACGGTTGCTTCGGCTGTCTGAGTGGATGCGACTTTCTGAGTAGATTCGACTGGCAGAGTGGTCTCGGATTTCGGTTGTGCGATAACAGTTGTGGCCAGCAGAATGATAGCCGCCAGGGCCGTTGTGATGGTCTTCATAAGTCGCCTCGTTTTTTTCTTGTTCAAGAACTGCGTTGGTTTCGACAGCGCTAGAGCACTTCCAAAATTATTGTTCATCGTGAGCGGCTTTGGCGTTAGCCCAGTGGCACTCACTTTAGAAAAACCATGCTCGCTCAGGGGCGTAAAAAACTAACCGCTAATGGACGCGAATACACGCTAATAAAATAGTGCTCCGTCATTCGCGTTTATTAGCGTCCATTAGCGGTTTTGACTTTGCTCGTCTCAATTCGAATCAAGCCAATCTCCTGTTCAAAACTGCGTGGACGTTCTACAAAAAATCTAAAGCAAGTACCATTTGGCGCTCTGTAATGCGTAGTTAATCTTGGAAATGCTTTAGTGGACTGAAAAGTTTTTTCTCCATCGGGTTGCCCGCTGCCGATCCCCAATTGTCGGGGCTCGGCAAATCGGATTCTTGAGCAGGTACCAGTGACCCTTTCATCAATTCGAACCGGCTGAGTCTTCAGGCTGTTCGACTCGGACGATTCGCCACTGCTGCGTTTGGCCGTCTTCGAAATGCAGGAGCACACCGGCATCATCCTTGGTGAGGTTGTGGATTCCGGTTTCCATGATCGGCCAACTTTTGCCGACTTCGCCCCAGGCTGATCGCTGGCTTTGCATGTCGATAGTTCCTTCCACTTCGATCGAGTTGTCGGTTGAAGTATTCTGGATCGTGCCAGCAATAATGCCTTCTTTGCTGATTGCCAGTTGCATGAACAGCGAAGCATTCTCGACCGTTGCTGCGTCATCCTTCTGAGTCAGCGCGAACACACCCAACGGCATCCATTGGACATCATCCGGTTCGACTTCTGGAACGCTGGTCGCGATCGTATAGGCCTGCTGGGCGTATTCGTCCGCCGTGGCTACGACGGCACCGTCGTAGTAAACGTTGTCCCCTTCGTAGTAGAGGTTTTGGCCGTAGTCGTAGTAAACAGGCTGGGCAGACCAATTGCCCACGACCCAGCCGGCGACGGCAGCCGTTGTGGCGCGAGCCCACCAGTTGTTTGAATGGTTATGCCAATTCCAATGCCAGTTCGGTCGGTTCCAATACCCGCCACCGTAATGCGGTGGATGATACGGTCGGACTGGGCGGTTATAGACAGGGGGTCGATAGCCTGGCGGGCGCTGGCCCGGTCGGTTCCCATATCCAGGGCGGTTGGGTCGGTTCCCATACCCAGGACGGTTAGGTCGGTTTCCTGGTGGTCGACCCGTTGTAGGTGGTTCAACGGGGAGAGTGACTGGTCCTTCACCGGGCCGATTTCCTGGAGGTCTTGCCCCAGGCGGACGGCTTCCGGGAGGTCGCGTTTCAGGGGGCCGGTTTCCTGGTGGTCGACCCGTTGTAGGTGGTTCGACGGGTAGAGTTACTGGTCCTTCACCGGGCCGATTTCCTGGCGGTCTTGCCCCGGGCGGGCGGTTTCCGGGCCGATCGCCTGAGGAGGGGCGATCGGGAACTGCTGGCCGCGTACCCGGTTTGGGCGTCGTTGGTCGGGTAGTTGGCCTGGTCGATGGACGAGTTGAAGGATTCGTCGGTCGCGTGGACGGACGGTTTTTCAAGAACTCAAACGCCGCGCCTCCGCCGGGCCGAGTCGATGGCCTGGTCGTCGGACTTGAAGGCCGCGAATTCAAAAAATCGCTCAGTTTATCCAAAGAAGGTCGCTGACCGGTGGAAGGCCGACTTCCCAAATTTCCACCCGGCCGCGTTGAAGGCCGCGTCGTCGGGCGCGTTGAAGGGCGAGCTGAGGGACGGGTCGAAGGTCGAGTCGTTGGCAACTTGATGCCAGGGTTGATCGAGGGACGGGTTGAAGGTCGGGTTGAAGGCCGAGTTGGCGGACGGGTCGAAGGTCGAGATGAGGGCCGCGTCGATGGCCTTGAAATGGATGGTCGCGTGGACGGTCGCGATGTCGATGGACGACTCATCGTCGGTCGTGACGTTGGTCGTGACGTTGGTCGAGACGTTGGTCGAGACGTTGGTCGTGAGGTCGGTCGTGACGTTGGTCGTGAGGTCGGCCGACTGGGCGAGGGCCGACTCATGGACGGCGAACGACTTCGGCTCATACTGGATCGACTTGAACCGCTTTTTCCGCGCTGGGCCATGGATTGTTCGCAAACCATCATGGTCGCCAAAACCAGGCACACCGTCCAAGTTCCGAATCTTGTTACTTTTTTCATCGCACCACCTAGTTGTTTTCTATGTCAGATTCAGAATTTTGCTTGCGAGAAATCGCGACCTCATCCAGATTCGGCAACAGCTTTCCATCGACCACTTGGTTGATCTTCTGCCAGCCGTAACTGTCGTCGCTCAAGGGGCGATAAACGCTGGTGTAGGAACCAGCAGTGCCATCTGACAGTGTGGCAACTGACTGCACGATCCAGCGATCTTCTGCTTGCGTCCAGATGCCTTGAACCAATGTTCCATCAGAATCAAAAAGCCAGGAACGAATTTTTTCCTGCCTCGGATCCCAGCCAATAATCTCCAAGCCCGAAGAATCAACTTGCTCGCCTTCGTAAACGGCGTAAGCCCTGGTGATGAAGGTTTGGTTGGCCGACCAGTTGCATTCGATTTCGACTAGCTCGTCTTCAACTTGGTCTTTCCATTGGCCAATCAACCATTGAAGCGGTTGAAGTGCTTCATTTTGGTTTTCGGCATCGGCCGATTCATCTTCGGCCAATTGATCAACCAACCATTGGCCACTACTGAGAACTAAGATGGCCTGAAACGTGGTAACTATCGCTTCTTGATCGCTGGAAGTGGCGATTGCGACACCGGCAGCCAGAACGACACTGGGAGAGATTTGTTGCATCTGTTCGGTTTCAAGTACCAATTTTCGTTGGGGATCCTCGGCAAACAGTTCCTTAAATTCTTTCTGGATCGAGTCACGACCGACAACTTGATCACCGCTGGGCTGGATGGTGTAGACCCCGCCCTCGGTCCAAAGCTGAGCCGATTTTTCTGGATCATGTGAATTGAACGCGGACGCATAAGCCTGCACGGCGGCTTCAACGGCCTCCTCAAGATCGCCCTCAATTTGAGCTGGAGTCGTTTCGGAGGTTTGGTTTGACTCTTGAACCGTTTCTTTGGCCGGTTCCTGGCCAACCTTGTCGGCTGCCTGCGTACCTTCTGTTTGAGCCCGCACCTGCGGCACAAACAGTGTGAACGCTATCAGGACTGAAATAAAGTATCGTGTCGTGAACATGTGAGTGGCCTTTGATTGAGTCTGATGGCAGCGAAACTGTTTGGTGAATGGTGCGTTCATGGTTGGCTCTCCGGATGAGTGCCGTACCCAAAATCCAAACGACGTGACTCTGGTCTTAAACGGTCCCACCCGCAGCCATGGCGAGGCAGAACAAGCTCGTGGCGGTCCAATATCCAACTAGTCGTTTATCCATTATTCTTTTGAGTAATATGTAGCCGAAGTCGTCGCCAAGACTTCGGATTGCCTAAGGAAACTCGTCTGAATTCTGGCGAATCCAGCTACGTTTCTTGTCGTGCCAAGAAAATCGCGATCCGAAGTCGAGCAATCGTTACGGTCTGCCATTCCACGAGAAACATGTATAATGCATGCAAATGAAGTTTGCAAGGATTGCGTATGCTAAAATTTAATCCAACCGAATCAGCGGGTTTCCTGGTGGGGCGAGTGGCCCATGCGCTGAGTCTTCACGTCCAGGATTTTCTCGATGAGGAAGGACTGGACGTGTCCGCCGAAGAAATCAGCATCCTGACGGTCGTGGCCCATTTGTCGAAACCGGAGCAAATGAAGTCACTGGCGGAGTTACTGGGCCGCGATGCCACAACCGTCAGCCGACAGGTTGCCGGACTAGAGAAGCAAGGGCTGGTAAAACGCTCACGCTGCCCGGACGATGGTCGGGCTTTTGTAGTATCCATTACCAATACGGGTACCAAACTGGTGCAGCGCACCATCCCCATGACGCTCAAACTGCGTGGTCATGCGATGCAGGGTATCTCCGCTGCCGATGCGAAGACGTTGCAGCGAGTTTTGTTGCAAATGTTGGCCAACCTCAAAAACGGCGACTAACAACTCGATTGTGCACGACTCGGAACTAGAAATCTGATTCAATACTGGCACAACGTTGCACAATGCAAATGCAACCTAGTTCAAATGCAGTCGTAATGTTCGGGCATTCCTGAGCGGCGTTTTTACTGGTGAACCGAGACGTTGCAGCAAGAGTCGGCAGAAAGATAGATTGCCCGCGAGTTGTTACCCCAAATAGCAATCAAAAAAAAACCGCAAAGCGTTAACGAAGTAACGCGATGCGGTAATATTCGATAAGCCAGCATTGTCGTAGCGATGGGAGTCGCTGGGAGACAGGCGAAAGTCGGACGTGCTGAGCACTAGCCACTAATGACTTTGGCCTACCCTAAAATTGGTCCCTCAGCCGTGTCTATGCCGGGTTATCTGTAAGGCAAAAAGCCTACATCAATCTTACATCATTCAATGTAAGAAACATGTTTCATAATCTATTAATTCGACAAAATCGTTTTCCATGTTCGCAAGAAGTTGACAGAAATCAAGGGATCGTCAAATCTCTTTCGTTTGGGCTTGGGGTTATAGAAAAAACGTTTTTCGGGGTCGAGAGCAAAACACGAAAAAAACAACGTTTGAAGTCCCAAACAAATTTTCAAAAAAAGTTTTGACGGTTTCTACCGCTCATTGATTTGCTCTGGCGCGCGTTTTGCATCAGCCCCAAATTGTCGCTTTCACCAAGAAATTTTTTTTTATCATCGGGGCTTGATTTCAAGAATCACGCTATTCCACTCGGTGCCAGGAGTTGGATATTCAGCGACTTTTTCGACCAGTAGTTTTCTCATCATTTTAAGTTCGTTCGCCTCGACGATCTCTTCTTTCCATTTGGGCCCCTTGGTTGCCAGCAACCTCCCAACATTCAGCCAACAATCTTCCAGCCACGTGCAAATTTTTCGCAAAGGCCCAACCGCTCGGGCAATCGTAGTATCGAAGCGAAAATCTTCGAGCATCTCTTCAGCTCGGCAATTGTAAATCTCAACCTCTAAACCGATCCCTTCCGCGATCTGGTCTAGCGCCGCAGTCTTCTTGCCGACCGATTCCGTTAACGTAACGTTTAAATCAGGCCGAATAATTGATAGGACCATCCCCGGCACACCGCCGCCAGAGCCAACATCCAATACTTGTTGATTTTCTGGAATCAGTTTGGAAAGCTCGATGGTGTCAACCAAGTCGCGACTTACGAATTTTTCAAAATCCGTATGGCGAGTGAGGTTCAAAGTCTGATTGATGTTCCACAGCAAACGACAATAACCGTCCAGTGCAGACAGAGTAGTCTGCGGGACGTCTAAGCCATACTTCGCGATGGTGTCTTCTAGTTCCAAGAGTTCATTTCCAAGTGAAGCCGATGCGCTAGTAGATGCAAGTGAAACCGGGAGCGTTTGAGACCAAAAATGCGGCAACATCCTGAATCACGGGCGCCTGAGAAACTCGATCTTCGAGAAAGAAACGAGTCACGTGAAAGAAAATTGGTGCCGCAAAACAGACCGAATCGATGCGATCCAGTACGCCTGCGTGTCCTTGTACAAGCGTGCCGTAATCTTTGACCCCGCGATCACGCTTGATCGCCGACATGGTCATACTACCGGACGAAGCCATGACGCTGATGATGAGTGCCATTAATCCGGAACCGTACCAGGTGAAAGGTGTTACTCGCATCGTCAGCTGAATCAGAATCCCCACTACCGAAGTGCACATTGCGGCGCCGATCAAACCCTCCCAGGATTTCGTCGCGTTGACCGTCGGGGCAATTATATGGTTGCCAAATAACCGGTCCCAGACGAAATGGAGCATGTCACTGACTTGAACCACGACGATGAAAAAGAACAGCAGACCTGCAGGCTTGCCATCCCATTCTTCCCAGCCAGCTCCTCCAATCAAATCCGGGTTCCAAGTCGATAATTCCAGGTTCAGTAAAGCCGGTGCGTGACTGAGAGCGTAAACGCAGATCAACAACCCAAACTGAATCTTGGCGATGCGTTCAAGAAACCGTTTGTGATCATCTGCGAAAGCAATTCGTCCCGCGATGAACAGCGATCCGTAAACGGGAATGACAACTGTGTAAAGGGAGTAATAGTCCAATCCAACGAGCACATATTGCATGGGTGTAAAGACGAAAAACACCCAGAATAGAGTGCGATGGTCTCCGCGGCGAGTTGGAGTCATCGTAATGAATTCACGTAGCGCCCAAAATGAAACCAGTCCGAAGAGGACGACCGTAAAAAAAAACGTCTCGTCAAACAAAAGGGTGACAACAAGGATGACAAAAATCGTCAACCAGGCACTGACGCGTTTGTTAAATGTTCTGACAATCGCGGGATCGAAATTGGATTCTGGCTGACGCTTGAGAATCTGGCCGATAAACAACAAGATCGTTAAGCTAACCAGAACGACAAAAACCAGGGCAATCGTTCGCGAATCGAGCGTGCCGAATTCGAACAACGAACTAAATTGTGACAACAATCTGGCCATTGGAATGGTTTCGTCGAAATTTTGTTTTTCTTACAGAACTGGCTTTTTGTCGCGAACCTGAATGGGAACTGATCCAGACCATTTTAGACAGTTCAGCAGCAGATAATAAGGATGCACCGGTTTTTGCTTACAGGTCAAGTCTCTTTCAATTGCAAAACTGCATGTCGAGCCCGTTCCAGGAATTGATTTTTGTTTTCTCCAGATTCCAGCCACATCGGGCTGCCAATGGAAATGCAGCTAAGCAGCGGAACCGGGAGAAACTCGCCTTTGGGCATCACACGATTTACGTTGTCGATAAAAACCGGGACGAGTTCCAGATCAGGCCTTTTTTTGGCTAGATGATAGAGGCCGCTCTTGAACTCTCGTAATTCGCCAGTTGGATTTCGCCCTCCCTCGGGAAACACGATCAACGATTCTGACGTCCCGATCTCACGAATCATCATGTCAATCGGACTGTTGTGGACTTTGATTTTTTTTCGGTCGATCAACAGCAGATTGAATGCGGACGCCAGATAGCGACGAACCGGCCCACTATGCCAGTAATCAACGGCCGCAACCGGTCGCGTTTGGATTCGAATCTTCTTGGGCAGAGACGACCACAGAATCAGAGCATCTAGGTGACTAGTGTGGTTGGCAAAGTAGATTCTCTGACAATCATCGGGTTCGCAGTCGATCCAGCGCACCGTCGCCCCGCTAACAATCTTGGCGAGCGTCGCCAAAAAGGGAACCGCGAGTTTCTTCATTGACTGACCGTCCGAATTAGTATTTCGATTTGCCGTCAATTGTTGTTAACTGAAAAAGGTTTTCAAGTCATTGCAATCAATAGATTTTGGTTCAGGCTGTTTTTGCCTCAACCATTTTCAAATAACGAAGGCTCTGACCGGACAAAGCCTCGATGCCGGGCTGATAGTCAAAGACCTCAACGCTGATCCAGCCGTCATAGTTTATCGCTTTGAGTGCTTCGTAAATTGGCTCGAAATCCGTATCTCCCATCCCGGGACCTTGCCGGTTGGGGTCGTTGGCGTGAAAGTGGACCAGCCAGTCTCGACTGTCTCGGATAATGTCAGGGATTGGCTTGGATTCGGTTGACATCGCTTTGACATCGAGATGAAGTTTGACCATCGGTGAATTCACCGCTTGTGCAATCTCAATTCCAGAGCTGGCGGTCAACATGAAATTCCCCTCCTCTGGTCCAAGTGGTTCCAGTGCCAGCGTAACATCTAGCTCTTCCAGAGCTTCAGTCGTTCTCTTTAAAACGTCGATCGCATAATCAACGCCTTGCTGGTAAGTGACATTTTCGTGCAAATTTCGCTGCCGGGGAGACCCAAAAACCATGATTTTCCCGCCCAAGTCGCTGCAGAATCGGGCGAGTTCGACGAGGTATTTAGCGGTCTTGTTGCGGATCTGCGCGTCAGGATGCGTCAAGTGGTAATCGTTTGTCTGGGCCAACAACCAGTGCAGGCCGACGATTTCGAGCTGATTCTGTTCGGCGAGATTGCGAATACGGATCCTTTCCGCAGCTCCGATCTGGGCAACATCGGGATTAATTGTGAAAGGTGCAATCTCAATGCCTTGGTATCCACAATCATGCGCATGCGCGAATGCTTCTTCGAATGGCCAGTCGCCATAGAGCTCATTGCAAATCGCGTATTTCATAAATCACCATCAAGCCCGATACACGATTGTAACGAGCTGATGGGATCTGTTAATGGCGTGCTCTGAGATAGTTAACGGCCAAACCCGATCGAATTAGTTGCGTTTCGTTGAGCCTGGAGAAGAGCTTCATAAGAAGTCTGCATCGCCGTTTCGACTGATAAAGGTTGGTCATAAACGGTCATCGGTTCCATCGATTGATATGAATTATCCGCAGGATTCATCCCCAGATAGCCATAAACATCGATTCCCGCGGCAGCTACTTGTTCGAATTCAATTCGATAGAACTCGTTCCCCCTGGCTCCCGGGATTTGCATCATCCAGTTGCCGCCCGGATCTGTAATCGACGAAGCTTCACCGACCAGTGCTCCGCTCGCATCGTAAATTCTGCCAATGATTTGAGTGCCGGGTCTTGCATAGCCGCTAAAAATCGGTTCGGGTGCAAGCGTAAAAATCTGTTGGCTGAGACCCCTGCGAACCGTAAATTGATCCGCCGTGTCCGAGTTGCGAGTTTGCGATAAGTTCGTGAATGAATCGAACGCGAATTCTGGCTCAACTTCGATTGTCAAAGTCGCTTCACTGGTCCCACCGCTGGGATCTTCGACAAGGTAATGAATGCTGACGGTGCCTTCAAAACCCGTCTTTGGCACGAAAGTGATCGTACCATCCGGATTTACTGTTGCACTTCCGCCATCCGGCTGGTTCAACAAGACGACGGCCAAGTCATCGTTTTCGGGATCGACGTCGTTGCCGAGAACAGTCACGGTGACAGTAGTGTCAACGGTGATTCGTACGAAATCGTCCTCCGCGATCGGTGGATCGTTGTCCCCATTGATCGTGATAACACTCTCGGCCATCGCCGTTCCGCCGTTGCTGTCTTCGATTGTGTACACGAAAGAGTCGAGGGCAGATTGGCCGGTGGTCATGCCATCGTAGACGCCGTTGGGATCATAGGTGACCGTGCCATCAGCGTTGAGCGTGACTCTCGCGCCGGACGGAAGCGACATCGTTTCGCCCGGTAAGATCGACACGCCATTGATTTCGGTCACTTGGATCGGATTTCCTTCGGGATCGGAATCGTTGTCAAGCAGAACGACAATCACAGTCTGATTTTCGGTTGTGGTTTGTGCATCATCAACGGCAATCGGAGGATCGTTGACAGCTCCGACGTGAATATCGACGATCGCGGTATCGCATTGCCCGTCCGGATCACAAACGGAATATTCAAACGATGTTGTTCCAGAAAAATTGGCGTCTGGCAGATAGCTGAATTTGCCGTCTGGATTAAACGTCAACGTGCCTACTGATGGGGCTGTCAACAGCGAGTAGGTTAGCAAGTCATTTTCGGGATCGTAGTCGTTACCGCCCACAAAGCCGGTGATCGGCGTGTTTTCGTCGGTTGAGAACAAATCATTGCTTGCGTCTGGCGCATCATTTACTGGCGTCACATTGATCGTGACCGTGGCAGAAGATTTGGCTCCGTCAGCGTCGGTGATTTCATAATCGAATCTGTCCACGCCATGAAAATTGGTGTTCGGAACATAAGTAAACGTTCCATCTGAGTTCAATGTCACGGTACCGTTTGCCGGTCCACTTGTCAGCGTGAAGGCAACGTTGTCACCGTCAGGATCGCCATCGTTCGTCCCAAACGTACCCGTACCTGGCGTATCTTCACTTGTCCAATAGACATCATCACCTGCGACGGGAGCAGGATTGTCAACGTTCCAGGTGAAAAACTGGCCCACGCTTCCGCCGTTTCCGTCTTGGGTGACGATTTCGACGACGTACGGTCCATTCGTCGAGGCACTTGAATCGATCGTTCCAGAAATAATTCCTGTCACCGGATCAATCGAGAGCCCTGGCGGGAGGCCGTTAGCCGCGTACGTCAACAAATCGCCTTCCACATCACTAAAGTGTGACGTCACGTCAATGACAACAGAATCGGAATCAAGATTGTTCTGCTCGGGAACCGGACTTGAAATGACCGGGGCATCGTTCACTGCCACGACCATGATCGACACCGTGGCGTTGACGCAGGCACCATCCGCATCGCAGATTTGATAGTCGAACGTATCTATTCCATGGAAATCAGCGTCTGGCGTGTATGTGAATGTCCCGTTGGGGTCGAGAACGACCTGACCATTCATCGGAAGTCCAGCAAGCAAATAGGTTACATCATCGCCATCCGGATCACTGTCATTAGCGATGATGCTTCCATTCACTGGCGTATCTTCGTCGG
>JAHEJI010000029.1 GCA_024638965.1 Planctomycetaceae bacterium | reverse complement strand
TGGAATCGCGTCTGCCCAACGACCCCGAAACCGAGTTACAAATTGCCTCGAACGAACAACTAAAAATCACCTTGCTTCGATTAGGAAAATTGAATTCATGAGCAGTCCCATTACAACTCATGTCCTTAATACGGTTTCCGGCAAACCTGCCGTGGGAGTTCCGATCAGCCTTGAAAAACGAGACGGAGATCATTGGATCGAAATCGGTAGCGGGGTGACCAGCGACGATGGCCGGATCGGCGACCTGATGGCGGAAGGTTCGCTTGAGCAAGCTCATTACCGAATGAACTTCGCCACAGAGTCTTATTTTTCCAGGCAGGGGATTCAGGGCTTTTACCCCGTGGTGCGAATCGAGTTCGAAATACTCCAGCTCGATGAGCATTACCATGTTCCGCTGTTGTTAAGTCCGTTTGGCTATTCAACGTATCGCGGAAGTTGAGCTGAAGGCCAGTCGTTGGCGTTTAACGGGCTAACTACTTATCCCGACGCGTAAAAACCCGGACTAGTCCACGAATAACGACGTAAACTCAAATTTGTCCACGTCAAACAATCCCCGGTCACTCAGCTTTAATGAGGGAATTACCAGCAACGCCAAAAATGAAAGCGTCATGAAGGGCGCTTTCAAAGTACAACCAAATCCCTTCACGTGACGATCAAGCTGACTGTACTTTTCCGCCACAACTTCACAACTCTCCGTCGTCATTAAACCTGCAACGGGGAGCGGCAGAACATCCACCTCATTCCCACGGCAGACGGCAAGTCCGCCTTGTTCCCGAATCACGCTATTGATTGCCGACGCCAAATCCCGGTCGGAGGTACCAACTGCCAACACGTTATGTGAATCGTGTGCGACGGATGACGCGAACGCACCCTGCTTGATGTTGAAACCGCGGACAAATCCGATTGCAGGCTTTGCTGGGTGGTAGCGGTTCAAAACAACCAGTTTGAGAAGGTCTCGTTCGGGGTCCGAAACCGCGTACCCGTTTTCAATTCGAGCATCCTCAATCGCCGAATTCGTTATCAGTTGACCCTCAAGTACTTCGATCACTCGAATTTGATCTGTGGCAGCTTCTACGACAATTTCAATTGGGCTGATGGGCAAAGCGGCAAACTTGTTGATCGTCTCAGTGGGTTGAACCGGCATAAGGCACTCGCCGTCTTTCGCCACCAGTTCTCCATCGATGTAAGTTTCGAGGACTTGAAATTCGTTCAAATCCGAAACGACAATAAAGTCAGCGGGATCACCTGGTTGTAAAAGCCCCACATTCAGTCGGTAATGTTTGACCCCGTTTAGGGAACACGCCTGCAGGACATTCATTAAGTCACGGCCCTTTTTGACGGCCCTGGCGGCCAATTGGTTGATGTGACCCAATAACAGTTCATCGGGATGTTTATCGTCGCTGCAAAACATGCAAAGATCGGGATATTGATCGATTAAGGGCTCAAGGGCTTCAAAGTTTCGTGCGGCGGAACCCTCTCGGATCGCGATCTTGCATCCGAATTGAATCTTTTCGATTGCCTCTTCAAGTGTGTAACTTTCATGATCGGTGGAAATACCGGCAGCAAAATATTTTCTGGCCTCCTCGCCGCGTAGGCCCGGCGCATGGCCATCAACCGGTTTACCTCGTTTCTGAGCTGCGGAAATTTTGGCGAACACCTCTACTGATTCAGAGAGCACTCCCGGGAAGTCCATCATTTCGCTGAGGTAGGCGATTCGGGGATCGTCGAGCAACTTTGCCACCACGTCTGCGTCCATTGTAGCTCCCGCCGTTTCAAAGTTGGACGCCGGGACGCATGCGGGAGCGCCAAAATAAAACTTGAACGGACTGCCTGAAGCATCTCGTAACATCAGCTCAACGCCGTCGATACCGCAGACGTTGGCAATTTCATGCGGATCAGAAACCGTAGCCACCGTACCGTGCAAAACAGCGGTGCGCGCGAACTGGCTCGGCAAAAGCATGGAACTTTCAATGTGGATGTGTGAATCCACAAACCCCGGCATCAAAAAATGAGCGACATCCGTCTTATCGACCGTTTCGACATTCTTGATTATTCCGTCCTTAACGGTGACTTCGGACGGTTTGACGGAACGATTAACGACATCGACCAGAAATGCGCGAATTGTAAATTCGGACGAGGACATTTATTTTTCGAATTTATCTCCCGAGCGGCCGTTGTAGACCGGCTGACCGCTTTTGGCAAACGCCTCAAAAACGCGACAAGCTTCGTCCGCTTGAACATTTTCGATTACTTCAATGCCTCGCGATCGCAACTCGTTTTGCCAATTCGGGTGAATTGGACCTTCGTCAAATCCGGTCAGCTCTTCAATCTGTTGACCGCTCGCACCAACCACTACGCTGCGGACGCCCGACCAGGGAATTGAGCCAAAACACATGGCACAGGGCCGTCCGTTGACGACAAGCTGATAATCGGGCATCCCGGGGCCACCCAAATCAAAAGTCTGCAGTTGTTGCTGGGCCAAAGATAGAGCCACGATCTCGGCGTGTGCTGACGAGAGGTTCGTTGGGACGACTCGATTCACGCCGATCACAATGACTCTCCCGCTTTTTTTTTCAAAAACACCCGCCGCAAATGGGCCGCCAGTAGCGTTCTCAAAATTTGATCGAGCAAAACGGATTACCGCCTGCATGCGGTCATTTACGGATACAATTTCATCTGGAAGTTTCGTATTTTCTTCAATCGCCCAATCGGGAAGGCTGATTTCAAATTTCATGGGCTCGGAAATTTCCGGCAAGTGGTTTTGGTCATCTAACTGAAATTGTATCTCATTTTTACGGCAATCCGCACCCCGATCGACAGGTCTACCACCTACGTCGGCAACAATTCCAATATGAAACTACGGGTTTCACGCGCTTTCAGATATCAACCAAAGAAACTGCCAAATCCTCCTTGGGCAACTAAAATAGTACCGATATTCATTTGCGCGAGAGGATGACGCAACATGCAAGCCATTTGTTTTCGATGCGGAGAAGAAAAAATTCTCGCTCGAGATGCGCAGCCATTCAAAGTGTCGTCAACTAAACTGTTCGAGTGAAAAATTTGAATACTTGAACGCTGAGACTACGAATGCCTGGATCGTCACACCTAAGAAAGCTTGTTTTTGTCAGTTACGCCGTTGGTCTGATTTTGGCGACTCAGCTTGTCGTCGGTCAGGACCTTCCGAACGAACCCGATAAATTCGACGACAATACGCTAAAGTTGATGGATGTCTTTGAGTTCGAACTGGTCACCGACCCTCAAATTTCTCCTGATGGACGTCAAATCGTTTATCAGCGCAACCAGTTTGACAAGATGACCGATCAGCGAGTGACGAGTATTTGGCAAATCGACGAGAACGAGAATCACTTGCCACTATTATCGGGTTCGGCGAATTTTTCTTCACCGCGTTGGTCGCTCGATGGAAAACGTCTGGCATTTGTTACTAATCGAAACGGTTCCAATCAGATTCACTGTTACTGGTTGGATTCAAAACGGCAAACAAGTTTGACCCGCGTTACCGAATCTCCTTCAAGCATTACCTGGTCGAAGAATGGCGAGTGGATTGCGTTTACCATGCGCGTCCCGCAAAAAAAGAATCCAATGGTTGCCTTGCCTGCGGCTCCGAAGGGTGCGAAATGGGCGGATGCCCCTGAGGTGATTGACCGAGTCAGGTATCGCGCTGATGGCCGCGGCTTCTTGCCTCGTGGATTCTCCCAGATCTTCGTCGTCAGTTCTTCGGGCGGCACACCGCGTCAGATCACGAGTGGCGAGTTTAATCACAGTGGTCCGATTTGTTGGGCCGATGACGATCAGACGCTGATCTTTTCTGCCAACCGACATCCCGATCACGACTATCAACCTGCCAATAGCGAGATTTACGAAGTTTCCTTGGCCACTCGAACAATAAAGCAGCTCACCGACCGTCTGGGACCGGATCGGGGGCCAGCGATTTCTGAAGATGGCAACACGATTGCTTTCCTCGGTTACGACGACAAATATTTGGGATTTCAAGCCAACAAACTTTACGCGATGAACCGCGACGGATCGAACGTCCGAGAACTGATCGGTAATTTGGATCGCAATATCGGCTCGATCAACTGGACGGCCTCAGGACAAATCGTGTTTCAATACGACGATCATGGTGACACGAAATTGGCCGTTTTCGATTCTTCTGGCCAAACGAGTTCATTTGCCAATCGGGTTGGCGGTGCAAGCCTGGGACGGCCCTACGGCGGCGGAGGTTATAGCCTATCGAAGAACGGCGTCGTCTCATTTACGCTTACCAGCCCTTATTATCCGGCTGATCTGGCACGTACCACGGTTGCAGGTGAGTCTCCAAAACGGTTAACGCAACTTAATAAGGACCTTTTTGCGTTCAAAAAACTAGGGGAAGTTGAAGAGATCAATTTTAAGTCTTCTCATGACGGCGAACCTCTTCAAGGCTGGATCATCCGACCGCCCAACTTCGATCCCGCCAAAAAGTATCCTTTGATTCTTGAAATTCATGGCGGCCCGTTTGCGAATTATGGCTCGCGATTTTCAGCCGAACTGCAATTATTTGCTGCTCATGGATATGTCGTTCTGTATATGAACCCTCGGGGAAGCACGAGTTACGGTCAAAAATTCGCGAACTTCATTCATCACAATTACCCCGGAAACGATTATGAAGATTTAATGTCGGGTGTCGACGAAGTGATCGCGAAAGGCTATGTCGATCAAAAAAATCTGTACGTCACCGGAGGTAGCGGTGGAGGCGTTTTGACGGCCTGGATCATCGGCAAGACCGATCGATTTCGAGCGGCAGTGGTCGCCAAACCTGTCATTAACTGGTACAGCTTCGCGTTGACCGCCGACATGTACAACTATTTCTATAAGTACTGGTTCCCAGGACTACCATGGGACCATCCCGAAGAGTACATGAAACGCTCGCCCATTTCATTGGTTGGAAACGTAAAAACACCAACGATGTTGCTGACAGGCACGGCCGATTACCGGACCCCGATTTCTGAGACTGAGCAGTACTACCAGGCATTAAAGCTGCAAAAAGTCGAAACGGTGATGGTGCGCATTCCGGGTGCATCGCATGGCATCGCTTCTCGCCCCAGCAGGTTGATGGCGAAGGTCGCCTATATTTTGAAGTGGTTTGACAGCCACCGGGAAGAATAAGCCAAGCGGGCTGTAAAGGTAGCAGTGCGAACCGCTTCGCTCAGCGCGGTTAAAAGTCAACTCCTGGCAATGGGCCACGATCACGCAAGACCGGGAGTCATCAACGTTCGGCAATCGGATCGAATTCCAGGTAGCCTTTCAAGTATGACACGAGGATGTAAAACGGAATCGTGTCCAACAACGCGACGATCAATTTGAAAACGTATCCAGTTACGATGAACATTAACAGCTTTTGCCAAACTTCGCTCGCTGGCAACCCGGCAGGAATTGGCAGAGCGTGAGCATAAAAATGAGTAATCAGGATTACAGCTACTGTATCGACGGCTTGACTTACCAAAGTAGATCCATTATTCCGCAACCAAAGATGCTTGCCATCTGTCAGCTTCTTCCAAAAGTGAAACAAGTAAACGTCACAAAACTGGGCCGCCAAATAGGCGAACATCGAAGCGACAACGGCGCCGAAAGTCAAAGCCCGTATTTGATAAAAGGCAAAACTGTTCGGGTCCTGTACCATTCCGTCGACGACAGATAGGCTTTCCACCGGCGGAAGCCCCGTGGTTGGGTCCATCGCCGGCACCTGAGGCATCACACCACCCAGCCACAGGATAAACACCACCCAAACATTCAAGAACAACCCGACCGTCACAACCCAACCGGCGCGCCGTCGCCCGTAAAACTCGCTGATCAAGTCGGTACAAAGAAATGTAACGGGGTAGGGGAGCACACCAACCGCCAGCGCAAAACTCCAGCCAGTCGTAGTCTTTGCCCACTCTCCCCAATGCCAGGCACGTCCCGTCTCAGTGGCGTCGACGCTGAAAAGCACGATAAACCGGCTGATGCCAAGGATATTCAACATCGTCAACGAACCGAGGAACAATCCAGCCATCAGCAGAAATACGCGTTCGCGACGTGCGTGAAGATGGGACGCCTCGATCGGGTGCAGTGGAAGGTCTTTGAGTTTGTACACGAAGAATCCGTCAAAGAGCGTGAAACTTTCCGCTACTATCGGTTACATTGCAACGACATTCAAGAAGCCCGTACAAAAACGTAAAGGCACTGGAATCGTCAATGCGATTGGATAGAATACGGTCTGCTCTTTTACATTCCATGTTCACCATTCGCCCGCCCGAGGCGACGCAGGTCGCACTTTCGCGAACCATGTCCCGTGCGGTTTGACAATTTAAGGGAATCCCGTGAGTTCTGTAGATCAACTTCTGCAAACGCCTTTGCATGCCTGGCACGTTCAACACAATGGCCGGATGGTGGACTTTGCTGATTGGTCGATGCCAGTTCAATATTCCAGCATCATCGACGAACATCATCAGACGCGAAAAGCGGTTGGCATGTTCGATGTCTCTCACATGGGTCGTTTGTTCTTTGCGGGAACTGACATCGACAAGTTCCTTGATACGTTGACGACTCGTCGCGTCGCGGGAGTCGATTGCGGCCGAATTCGATACTCGTTGATGACGAATGAAAACGGTGGAATTCTGGACGACGTCCTCGTTTACCACTTGCCGACAATGGATGGGACTCGGTACCACATGATGGTGGTAAACGCGAGTAACCGGGCCAAGATCGTTAACTGGATCAATTCAAGAATCCCGTCTGGCAGCGATATCAAGCTGCACGATCGTACGACGGAAACGGCCATGATTGCTGTTCAAGGCCCGAAAGCTAACGCTGCTGTCCAAGAAATCTGTGAAGTCGATCCCGATTCACTTACCTATTACACCGGTATCACGACGAGAGTTTGTGGCGAAGAAGCCGTCGTCAGCCGTACGGGCTATACCGGCGAAGACGGTTGCGAGTTAATTGTCGACGGGGAAGTCGCTGAAAAAATCTGGCGCGAAGTCTTTGCCAGGGCGGAAAAAATTGGCGGCGGAGCGACCGGTTTGGCTGCCCGGGATACGCTACGACTGGAAGCGGCGATGCCGCTGTACGGCCACGAACTCAATGAGGACATAAATCCGGCACAATGCGATTTGAAGTTTGCGATCCAAATGAAGGATCGCGAATTCGTGGGTCGTGCGGCCATTTTGGCCGCTCGCCAAGACAAGACTCTTCCGATCCGGATTGGCCTTGAATTGGAGGGCCGTCGAGCTGCCAGGGAAAACTGTGAGATCTTCAGCGGCGACGAAAAGGTCGGCGTCGTCACGAGCGGCACGTATGCACCCACGCTTGAAAAATCAATTTCGATGGGCTACGTCAAACGCGAGTTTTCAACTCCTGGTACGCAATTGCTCATTGATATTCGGGGCAAGTCGCATTCAGGACGAGTCGTGGAGCTACCGTTTTATCGGCGCTAATGGATTTGTGGGGATTCAGCCGTAGCTGGATTGAAAATCAGTCGAAGCTGGAATCGTGAAATTCAGATTATATAAACCTGGCTCTGAAGTCTCACGACTTCAGTTAAACACCTTTTTACACTTTTGGAGAAAACCTGTGAGTCCTGAAGAACTACTTTTCGCTGAAACACATGAGTGGGCGCATGTCGCCAATCAGGGCGGAGACAAGATTGCGACGATCGGCATATCGGCGCACGCGGTCGAAGCCTTGACCGATCTTGTTTACATGGAACTACCGGAAGTTGGTACGGCGGTTTCTGCCGCTCAATCGTTTGGTGAAGTCGAATCGGTCAAAGCGACAAGTGATCTTTACAGCCCTGTTGATGGCGAAATCATCGAAGTGAACACGAGTCTTCCGGACAATCTTGAAGTTCTTGGCACAGATCCTTATGGCGAGGGCTGGATCCTCAAAGTGAAACTTGCCAGCGAAACTGCACTGGAAAATTTGCATGATCACGCGGCATACGAGAAAATGTGCGAAGAAGGCTAATGAGCTCCATGACAACGAAACAAATAGAAGCCCGTCCCTCATTGAAACAGCTCGAACAGGAAGACCGTTTCATTCATCGGCATCTCGGCCCGAGCGAGTCCGAGATCGTTGAGATGCTGGAATTTCTGGGGGTCAGTTCGCTCGACGAGTTGATTGAGTCGACGGTGCCAGCGAGTATCTTGCTCGACCGTGAACTCGATCTTCCCGCGCCCGTTTCCGAGCATCGGACGATCGACAAGCTGAAAGATTTCGCATCACGAAACCGTGTGTATAAATCATATATCGGGATGGGATATTACGACACGCATGTGCCGCAAGTCATTCAGCGAAACGTATTGGAGAATCCCGGTTGGTACACAGCCTACACGCCGTATCAAGCTGAGATCTCTCAAGGACGATTGGAATCGCTGCTCAACTTTCAGCAAATGGTTATGGATCTAACCGGCATGGAGATGGCGAACGCTTCTCTTTTGGACGAAGCGACAGCTGCAGCCGAAGCGATGGCTTTATGCAAGCGGGCGGGAAAGCAGCCTAGCAATTTGTTCTTTGTTGACGAGACGGTGCACCCGCAAACCATCGACGTAGTCGCGACTCGAGCCAGGTATTTTGGTTTTGAGATTCTTGTCAGTCCGATTGAGAAAATCGCAGACAACGAGTTCTTTGGGGCATTGCTTCAATACCCGGGAACGACGGGCGAGGTACGGGACCTCAGCTCGGCAATTCTGGCAGCCCATGACCAAAAAGCCCTCGTCGCTGTCGCCACGGACTTGTTGAGTCTTGCGGTGTTGAAACCGCCAGGAGAAATGGGCGCTGACATCGTCTTGGGATCAGCTCAACGGTTCGGCGTGCCGATGGGTTTCGGCGGTCCTCATGCTGCTTTTTTTGCGACGCGTGATTCCTACAAGCGTTCAGCTCCCGGTCGAATTATTGGTGTTTCCAGGGATCGGCGTGGCAAAGTCGCGTTGCGAATGGCAATGCAAACCCGTGAACAACATATTCGTCGAGACAAAGCAACTTCCAACATCTGTACGGCTCAGGCATTGCTGGCCAATATGGCTGCGTTTTATGCCGTCTATCACGGCCCGGACGGAATTAAGACAATCGCCCAACGAGTTCACTTGTTGACGCAAGTTCTGGCAGATGGACTTGCGCAACACGGAATTGGCCTGGATCACGAACATTTTTTTGACACGGTGACGATACGGGTCGACAATCGCCAGGCAATCCTCGATCGTGCAAACGAGGCAAAAGTCAATTTGCGTCTGGTTGATGATCATCGTCTTGGCATCAGTCTGGATGAAAAAACGACTCTCTGCGACGTTGCTCAACTGCTGCAGGTGGTTTTGGGTCAGGAAGTGAAAGTCGATGCCATCGAATTCGAAAATGAGTCATCGATTCCGGATTCGATTCAACGCGACACTCCGTTTCTGACACATCCTGTGTTCAATAGTTACCACTCGGAAACGGAAATGCTTCGCTATCTGAAGCGACTCGAAAACAAAGACTTCTCGTTGACTCACGGAATGATTCCACTTGGTTCATGCACGATGAAGCTCAATGCAACGACAGAAATGTTGCCGGTAACGTGGCCCGAATTCGGTGGGCTACACCCATTCGCTCCCAGTGAGCAATCGGTGGGCTACCTTGAGATGATTGACGAACTTGCAAAATGGTTGGTCGAGCTATCCGGTTACGATGCGATTTCAATGCAACCGAATTCAGGAGCCCAAGGTGAATACGCTGGACTCCTGGCGATTCGCCGCTACCACGAAAGCCTGGGACAGGCAGATCGAGATGTCTGCCTGATTCCAAGTTCTGCACACGGCACCAACCCCGCCAGCGCCAGCATGATGGGCTTGAAAGTCGTCGTCATTAAGACCGATGAAAACGGCAATATCGACTTGGCTGATCTCAATGAAAAATCCGAACAGCATAGTGATAAACTTTCGAGCTTGATGATCACCTACCCGAGTACGCATGGAGTATTCGAAGAAACGGTTCGCGAAGCGTGCGACATCGTCCATTCGCACGGGGGGCAAGTCTACATGGACGGAGCCAACATGAATGCGCTCGTGGGGATTGCCACGCCTGGCTCCATTGGTTCAGACGTATCGCACTTGAATCTTCACAAGACATTCTGTATTCCACACGGTGGCGGTGGCCCCGGGATGGGTCCAATTGGCGTCATGAAACACCTTGCCCCGTTCCTTCCGAACCACGTTGTCTGTCCAATCAGCGGCTTAGGCAGTGAAAACAATGGCGCAGTCGCGGCCGCTCCATTTGGCAGTTCTTCAATTCTTCCGATCTCCTGGGCGTACATTTACATGATGGGTGGAAGCGGCCTTAAGAAAGCGACACAGGTCGCAATTTTGAATGCCAACTACATCGCAAAATGTCTTGAAGGAAATTACGATGTGCTCTACCAGGGCCGCAACGGCCGTGTCGCGCACGAGTGTATTGTCGACGTGCGTCCGATAAAAAAGGCAAGCGGCGTTACGGAGGTCGATATTGCTAAGCGTCTGATGGATTATGGCTTCCACGCACCGACGATGTCATGGCCGGTAGCCGGAACCATCATGATCGAGCCGACCGAAAGCGAATCCAAAGTCGAGCTCGATCGATTCTGTGACGCGCTACTGCAAATCCGCGAAGAAATTCGAGCTGTCGAACGAGGCGAAGTGACTGCCGAAGAATGTCTCCCCCATCAAGCACCGCACACGATTGACGACGTGACCGACGCCGAATGGAATCGACCTTATGACCGCCGCGCGGCTGTGCAGCCAACACCTCAAACGCGGCAAGCGAAATTCTGGCCGATGGTGAATAGAATCGACGACGTATATGGTGATCGAAACTTCGTTTGTTCGTGTCCACCGCTATCGGCCTATGAAGACGAAGAATGACGAAGGCAACGGCTCGGCTCATTATCGATCAACCCGGATCTGGATCATGGAACATGGCGGTCGATCATGCGTTGTTGATTTCGGCCGACCAATCGGGTGACTCGACGCTTCGGTTTTATTCGTGGTCGACTCCGACGTTGTCGTTGGGATATTTTCAATCCTACGACGATCGAAAACGTCACGAACCGAGTTTGAAGTGCGCTGTCGTTCGCAGGGCCTCCGGTGGTGGGGCTATCGTCCATGATCGTGAAATTACCTACAGTCTGTGTATTCCAAGTGTTAGTCGTTGGTCCACAAGAAACTGTGAGCTTTACAAACTGGTTCACCAGGAAATCATTGCTGTTCTGGCTGGATTTGGAATCGATTCACGTCTCGTAGAAAAATCTCGTGAGTTCGAATCGAAAGATGACGCCGATCACCCAAAGGCCTTTTTATGCTTTCAGCGCCGAACTCCAGGCGACATCATTTTGGGAGAGCATAAGATTGGTGGTAGCGCACAAAGACGTTTGAAAAACTCGCTCATTCAACATGGAAGCATTCTGTTGGCCCGATCGAATTGCGCCCCCGAGCTGCCTGGCATTCTCGAGGTGACCGAGTTTGAGGTCGCTCAGCAAGAATTTTGCCGGGAACTGGCCATTCGGTTTTCCGATAAACTCGATTTTCGACTTGAACCCTCTAAACTGTCGGATGAAGAAAAACGACTTTGTGATGAAGCAAAATCTGCCCAATTTGGGAATCGAAAATGGACGAAAAAGCGTTGATCAAGTGAATATCTTGCTGAAAATTCTGCTGGGACTTGCAATGTGACAAAATTTCAAGATACTCGTATCGCTCTACGCAACGTCATTTGCACATGGCTTGGCCCCCTTAAGGTGGGATTAAGGGAAATTGGATTTGACATCGAAAGATGGCCGAAGATAATAATAATGCTTTAAAACATGTGTTCGAATGTACAATTGGTAACCTTGTTGGAGGCCGCAATTGCCAATTTGGCGGAGATTAATTCCTTGGTGCAGAGGAAGGATTTGACGGAATGCAGGTAATATTGAAGGTTGTTGGTGGCAAAAACGATGGTCGAGAAATCACCGTCGCAATTCCTGAATTCGTCATAGGACGTGGAGAAGAAGCTCACCTTCGACCAACAAGTGACTTGGTCAGCCGCAACCACACGGCAATCAAGATTGCCGATGGCAAAGTTTTCATCGAAGATATGAACAGCCGAAATGGTACTTTCGTAAACGGTGAGCGAATTACAAAACCTCATATCGCAAAAGTCGGCGACTCTCTTCGCGTAGGTCGACTCCAATTTGAAGTGATCATCGATCACGTCAAACCTGGAAACAAAAAACCAAAAATCAACGATGTCGTTGAGGCAGCCGCCCGAACCGCATCAGCGGGCGCCGCAAAACAACCGTCAATCGAAGACAGCATTGCCGATTGGCTTGTGGACGACGACGAGCCCAATACGGAAGAAAAATTAGAAATCAACACGTCTGAGACAATCCAGATGCAACTCGCCGATACGCTTGCTATCGACCGTGAAAAGCTCGAAAAAAATACCAACGGCGTTGATAATTCGACGATTGATTTAGACAGCACGGACCTTGGCCTGTCGAGCTCCGATTCCAAAAAGGACAAAAAGAAGAAAAAAAAGGAACCAGGTAAGTTGCCCCCGGTTCCCAAAATGAGCCAGGGAACATCGACAACGGCGGCCGATGACGTCCTCAGGAAATTCTTTAACCGTCGATAATAAGAAAATTACAAAACTGCTTGTGCCAGCTAATTTCAGTTGGCTTTTTTTGCGCTTTGAACGGATAGTCGTTTGCGGCACAAAAGCAGCGCCTTGGGACCCTTTTCCGAGCTTTTTTCAGAATCTCACCAATCAAGGTCAACTTTGTTCGAAGATACTCTATTGTGGCGTACCATACTTTCTAGGGAACAGTCAAATATTCGAAACCCCGACAGCGGGGGTCGAGTATAGCCTAGGTCTATCGACCGCTTTGGGGTGAAGTTGTGGGGGAAGAACTTGCAGTCCTCGTGAATCGATGTCTCGATGGCGATCAAATCTCGTTTAGTGAGCTCGTTCGGCGATTTCGTGGTCAGGTATACGGGTTGTGTTACCGTATGCTGGGCCAGCGAGAAGACGCCGAAGACGCGACTCAAGAAACGTTTTTGCGCGTCGCGCGCAATCTGGATCGTTGGGACCCTGCCCGAGCTTTTGAACCCTGGTTGCTTACGATCGCAGGCAATCGTTGTCGCACTCGTTTGGCCAAACGGATGCGCAGGCCCGGAACGATCACGCTGGAGCATCCGATTCAAGACGATTGGCAGATCCATAACGATGCCAAATTGCTGGCTGAGGAAATGGAACTTGCTCTACGATCGGTTCGAGAAGACTATCGTCAGGCGTTCACGTTGTTCCATCGGCATGAACTCTGTTATGACGAAATTGCGACCAAAATGGATGTGCCATTGGGTACTGTCAAGACCTGGGTCCATCGAGCTCGTCGCGAAATGATCTGTCGACTAAGAAAACGAGGTGTTCTCGGTGACTCCACAAGTTAACTGCTTGAATTTCGAAGAACGAATTAACAAACGACTCGACCTGAGGCTTTCGCCTGCCGGTGACATGGATCTTGTCGCCCATTCAACAACTTGCGCAGAGTGCCGCATGATGCTGCAGGATTATCAGTTACTAGATCGTTGCCTAAACCTCACACAGGATTCGAATTGCCATGCTGTAACAAGCGGCTATCGAGTTTTGAATACAGATTCTTCGATTGCCCGGTTGTCAGCCATTTATTCAATTGCAGCCGTCTTGCTAATCGGTGTTTGCTTGGCATTTGGCATCCTGGACGACGATTCAACAACATCTCGTCCGGTGATCGCAGCCAGCTCGTTTCCTCCTGCCATCAACCCTGCAGTGATTGAGGAATCGCCCGACGCCCCCGTCGCGCCCGTCGCGCCGAAAACTGGCCGAAACCCAGAAGGGCTCACAGCCGTCAATTCCCTGGTGTATTGGAATCAAATCTCGGAACATTTGTCGCCGCTTAATCCCTACTACCAAATATCGGCCGAACTTCCCGGCGTGCGACCGTTTCAATACTCGTTGGGGATAACCATTGACTGGTTTCAAAACCTCTTTCGGTTCTCACAGGACGAAATATCCGACCCAGGATTTGGCGTGATCATTTACGATCAACCAAGCCGGTTTGTCTAATCTGTGAAGTTAATCTATCGTTAACTCAAGGCCGCCAGTTAACTAAAGGCTGGATTCCTCGGCTTGGTCGTCGCCAGCTTTTTCAAACACAATGGAAAAACAGGCGTAAATTTTGTCAGCCGTGATCCACCTCCACGGAGCTGAAACTTTCAGCGAACGGATCCGTTCACTGATTATTGGGTCTTGAAAAACGGCGGCAACCATTTTGGGGTTTAAGCCATGCAGGTAGTTCTTTTCCTGAATCGCCGTTTGAAGCAGCGATGTCAGGTCCGCTGCCGCAACCGAAAAGAGTTCAGGCAATGCATCGGATGAAACGAAATCGGTGACCAGTACACCCGTGCCACCCGACTTCAAGCTATCGAGCATGATTTCGATATGCCGTTTACGAATTTCGACTAACAACTCTACAAAACGATGATCCTTTTCGTCGACGCATTCAGTTGCCTTGGCCAGAAGTTGTGAAAGCAAACAAGTGGACGCGATAACATCATATTTCTCTAGTTCATCCGGCGAATAATCGCGTGCTTCCATGATGATCTTGTCCAACAAGATACGAGACGGATGTTGCAGGTACCGAGTTAGGAACTGATCGACACCCGCAAGATCTACTCCGTCAATTACCACCACATTATTGGAAGCCCGAACCGATTGTTTTTTGAGCCCGAACTGGATTGCGTCTCCACTCAAATCAACAAGCGTGATTTTAAAAAAATCACGAATTAATTCTGCCAACTCCAGATCGAAACACGCCCCACATCCGAGAACACACAACGATGATTTTTGATTGGCAAACGAAGCCAGGGTCTTTGTAACGATTTCTCGATGATTGCTATATTTTTGCCATTGATCGTCGTAATGGGATTCCATTTCCATCAGGTCTGGATGACGGACAAATTCATATTCTGTCATGATCAATGGTCCATCGTTACCCGGATTGCGGAAGAGGAGTCCGCGTTGTCTGGATTAGAGGGAAGAAGAATGGCAACAAGCTACCAAAACTCGCCACTGCCTGGTTCTTCCATATTCCGCAAAATCAGTATAGCCGGATCATCTGATTATTGATTCAGGCTTAGCTAAACGTTTAATGTAATTTCTTCCTGCTATTTTACTTAACTGTTGTATTTTTTCATCGTCATGAGGGACGCTTACGTAGTTCATGAAAAATTGGTTGTGTGAGAATATTCAATATTGGGTCAAGAGTAGGACAAAGATGGCGAAGAAAACAACAACGACGAACAAGAAACTAAACAAACTCAATGAAACTGGCCCACGAAAAGGCGATGATCGTCGTAAAGAACCGGTCGAGGTAACGAGCGAACGCCGGAAAGGCCATCGTCGTCGTCAGATTGATCCCACCACGTGTGAACGCGAGTATTCCGATCCAGAAATCGAATTCATGCAAGCACTGGATGAGTACAAGCGACTGAGCGGCCGTATGTTTCCAACTTGCAGCGAAATCCTCGAGGTATTGCACAAGATGGGCTACCGTCAGGTCGCAGAACCTCAAGTTGTTTACAATCCAGACGCGGACGCTAGTTCGGAAGCAAATACGGAAGAAACTCTCGATTCAGAACAATCTTTCGCCTAACTGAAAATTGATCCAAAAACGACCTTCAAGGCTGCCATCGGGCGGCCTTTTTTTTTGCAATCGCCCTGATCTTTTGATTTCCTTATTGATTGATCAACCACGTCGTCTCATGGCGATCGCTGGCACTTAATCGTTACTCAATCCAATTCAATGTTCTGCTGGCACTTCGGAGCCATAATTGCTGGCAAATCAATGCCATTGTCAGGACTTTAATCTTTTTCTATTTTTGCCGCGTAATTTTTCGTTATCACGCGCCATCTTCTTTTTGCCATCAACGGAAACCAAAATGTATTTAGACATTTGTGGGCAGGACCAATTCAGAATTCTCGCGAACAACAGAATTCTTGGAGTCATTTTGATGGCCGTAACAGTGTCGCTCTTTTTTTGTGGTTGCAAATTGAGAGCCAATCAACACAACATTACGGGCATTCAGGCATTTCAATCGGGGCAAGTCTCGCAGGCAATCAACGAATTCCAAAAGGCCTTGACTGTTGACCCTCAGAATGCCAACGCATATTACAATCTGGCATCCAGCTACCAGGCGCTTGGTAAACAGGCAAAAAATAAATCCTGGTTGGATCAGTCGGAACAACTCTACCGTCAGTGCATTTCACTCGACGATCAACATGTTGATGCACATAGAGGCCTTTCGGCATTGCTCATTGAAACCGGGCAAGAAAAATACGCATTCGATTTGCTGAACGCTTGGCGGCAGCGCCATCCCGGGCAGACCGATCCCCTGATTGAACTGGCTCGTCTCTACCAGGAATACGGCGATAGTCGTCGTTCCAGCGATTTGCTCGCCGATGCCCTCAAGCTGAACAGCAACAGCACACGAGCCTTGAAAGCCCTGGGGCATGTTCGCGATTCACAGGGTCAATATCAACTTGCGCTAGAGAACTACATTCGTGTCTTGCAACTCGATCCGCAGCAAACGGACATCGCCAACCGCGTGACGGAACTCCAAAACCGACTTGCCAATCTACCGGCGGGAGCGACCGAGACCGCACCGGCACGGTACGGGTCGGTTGACCCGTATTCCTCTAAATAGCAGACTGTAACGACCAAATGTCCGGTTGTATTCTCACAAACCTTGTGGCGGTATTTTTTGGCCCCCTCGACACGCCGTTCTAGAATGGCTGTGGTTCGCCGAGGCGAATATAATCCTTGGCAAGCCGCGAGTGTTCCTGGAGTCGCAGGGACCGCCCCTGATAACTGGATGTTTTTCGGTTTTTAATTGGACAAACTCCGCCTGTCAACTGATATTCCAATCAATGCGAACGTGGACATCTCTCGGTGTGTGGAGTCAGTTGCACAAAACCGCCTTCTAACTTTGTGGACGCCAGTTTAAAATTTGCGGTTACGCTTCAGACAAATTGCCGCTTATTTATTTACGAAGGCCACGGATAACTAGATGTCAACACACACCGCTGTTTCGCGCGCTTACAATTTTTCCGCTGGGCCCGCGGTTCTACCTTTATCGGTTTTGGAACAAATCAAAGAAGAGATGCTCGCATTGCCGGGCGTTGGAAGCAGCATTCTCGAAATCAGCCATCGCAGCCAGGCCTTTGTTGAAATCCTGGATGACGCTCGGCAACGGCTCGTCGATTTGTTGGAGATTCCCGATACCCATGAAGTTCTGTTCCTTCAAGGGGGTGCGCGTTTACAGAATGCAATGATACCTATGAATCTGTTGAGCGATCGATCTCAAACGGCCGACTATATCGTTACGGGTAAATGGGGACTGACCAGCAGCGAAGAAGTGCAGCACTATGGCAAGTTAAATTTGGCCTGGAACGGAGCCGATTCTGGATACAGCAGGCTACCTCAATTATCAGAAATTGATTTTTCCGACGCCGCTGTTTATATCCATTTTACGTCGAATGAAACCATTCACGGATTGCAGTTTTCCCGGCCCCCCGCCAACAGGGATGTGCCACTTGTCAGCGACAGTTCGTCTGACTTTCTTTGTCGCCCTTGCGACGTTTCCAAGTTTGGACTGATTTACGCCTGCGCTCAGAAAAACGCAGGAGCCGCCGGAGTTACGGTTGTCATCATTAGAAAAGACTTGCTGGCGCGCTCAGGTGATCGCTTGGCCAGCTATCTCGATTATGCTCAGCAGGTGAAGGGTGGTTCGATGCTCAACACGCCCCCCACATTTGCGATTTACGTCTCAGGATTGATCTTCAAATGGCTCCAGGACCAAGGTGGGCTGGAGTCAATTTACGAATTGAATTTGGCCAAATCGGAAATGCTATACGCCGTCATTGACGCAAACAGCGATTTTTATCTTGGACATGTAAAAAACAAAGCCGATCGTTCGATCATGAATGTTGTTTTTAAATTACCGTCACCAGAACTTGACAAAAAGTTTGTTGAAGACGCCAGTAACGAAAATATGACTTCGCTCAAAGGCCATCGCAGTCTGGGAGGAATTCGAGCCTCGATTTATAATGCGATGCCCGTTGAGGGGGTTCAAGTTTTGGCTGAGTTCATGCGCGATTTCGTGAAAAAGCATGGCTAGTTTCATTTCCCGTCAATTTTTTAACAGGAATCTCCTATGTCGGTCGTAACGGACAGGCCCGAATCCACGTCGGTAAAGCCGCAGGACGGAAGCAAATCAAAAGTCATTGTCCTGGACAACATTGCCGACGAGGGATTGGAAATCCTCGACAATGCGAGTGGAATTCAATACGACGTTAGAACCGGTCTGGCGGGCGAAGAACTTCGGGAAGCGCTGTCGCACTACGACGGCGCGGTTTGCAGAAGCGGCGTCAAGATTACGGCTAAATCGCTTGATGGCAACGCTTCGCTAAAAGCCATCGTTCGTGCTGGTGTCGGCACTGACAATATTGACAAGACGGCGGCCGCAAGACTTGGGATCGTGGTCATGAATACACCGACCGGGAACACGGTCAGCACCGCTGAACATGCAATGGCCTTGATGCTGGGTCTCTCGAGAAACGTCGCGCCGGCTCATGCCAGCCTAAAAGCTGGCAAATGGGATCGGAAGAAATTTTCGGGTAATCAGCTTGCTGGAAAAACGCTTGGTGTCGTCGGTCTGGGTCGAATCGGATTAGAAGTCTGCAAGCGCGCCAGAGCGTTCGACATGAAAGTTGTCGGTTACGACCCGTTTCTTTCCAAAAGCCAGGCCGAGAAACTCGGAATCACAAAAATTGACGAAGTTGATGAACTACTTCCGTTGGTCGATTACCTGACCGTGCATACGCCACTGACGAATGAAACCAAAGGCCTGATCGGCAGGGAACAAATCGCCAAAATGAAGCAAGGCGTTCGCCTAATCAACTGCGCTCGCGGCGGTATCTATGACGAGGCAGCCTTGGTCGAAGGACTTGAATCGGGACATTTGGGCGGAGTCGCCCTGGATGTTTATGAAACCGAACCCTGCACTGATAGTCCCTTGTTTGGGATGCCGCACGTTTTGTGCACCCCACACCTGGGAGCCAGCACGGAAGAAGCCCAAATTAGTGTTGCCGTTGAAGCCGTTGAGTTACTCGTCAATTATTTGCAAACGGGCGAAATCAAACATGCGGTTAACGCCATTGCGGTCGATCCAAAAACACTTAAGTCGATGCGCAGCTACTGCGAAGTTGCATATCGCCTGGGCATGCTGATGAATCAATGGCATTGCGGAGCGATTAAGCGTTGCAAACTCGAATACCTGGGAGACATTGCCAACAACGACACGCGGTTGTTGACTTCTTCGTTTTGCGCCGGACTGCTAAAAAACGTAACCGATGACGCAAGCATCATTAATTCCGAAGTATTGTGCCACGATCGCGGAATCGATCTTGAAACGAGTTCGACGCGAGAACATGGCGTTTTCAGCAGCGTTGTGTCGGTGACCGTGGAAGGAGAACTTCAAACGTTCCAAGCCTCAGGGACCGTCTTTGGTAAGAACATGCCGAGACTTGTGGGACTCGGTCACTATCCTACTGATTGCTACATGGATGGAAATCTTTTGATTTTTACTCATCTAGACGTTCCCGGAATTATTGCGTACGTCGGAAAGATCCTGGCCGCCGAAGACGTAAACATCGCTCAGATGGCAGTAGGTCGCGCCGTAAAAGAAGCTGGTGGCAAAGCGATCGGTATTTTGAATCTTGATAGTGATGCTTCACCTCGAGCCATTGCGGCGGTTTCAGAGCACGATGGAATCGAGCAAGCCCGAGTCATCAAATTGCCGCCTGCTGGCAAACTTCCAGACTGGCTGCTCTGACTTCCTCCAGCTCAAACGACTCTCGGCTCATCAACGTCAGCCTGATTCGCAAAACCAGAACAGAATTCATCTTCGCGTTCGGGTTTTAACGGCTGTTCCGATAGATTCGTCGACAACTCCAACCACATTGACTAGCCTCAAAATATGTTCCTGCGCGCATTGCCAGCGTTTGTTTGAAGCAAGCCATGAATCTACTAGTCGGTCTGGTCATTGTTGTTTGTCTGGTCGTTTGTGAACTTGATTCGCAGTCGGCCGTGGAAGACGTGTGGACGCGAATCGTGGCAATGTTGTTTGTTTCGTTGTCCGTGCCCGGGCTAGCCGTCTTTCAAACACTCGTTTTGAACAAACGAATGGAGCTTTGGGATTTACCTGCAACAGAACAGGAAATGACCCTCAAACGACTATCCGCCTGCCATTCGGCCGTGTGGCTCGTTGCCAGCCTGATGATTGTGTGTGCAGTCGAATGGCCCACCGTGGTGCGCTCGAATTGGGGACTGGATGATTGGCCGTTAATTGATGAAGTTCTGATTCTGCTTCCGATCGTTTTATCGCTGGTCGCTTCGTGGGCGATTTTCTACGACGTTCAGCGGTCTCCCAGCGGCTCCGGCGGATGCCCATGCAACAACGACTCGCCGCCATCACGGCGGATTCTGGATCCCAAACGAATTGCATTCGTGGCAATTCGATTTCGAGTTTACTTTTTGATGTCGCTTTTGCCACTCACTGTTCTCGTGCTTTGCCGGGACGTCAATGCGATGAACGAAACGTCGCCAATCGTAACGGCCGCAGGCTATTTGGCAACGACGGTGTTGGTTCTAGTTGGGTTCCCGTTTATCCTCGGCCTGCTTTGGAATGTTCAGCCAATTCACGATGAACAACTAACGTCTGATCTAACGAAGTTTTGCAAAGACAATCGTTTGCGACTCGCGGGTGTTCGTGTCTGGCATACGGGTGATCAGATTTCCAACGCCCTGGTAGCAGGAATTGTGCCCTGGTTTCGAAGGATAATATTGACCGATGGAATGCTCAACCGGTTTCCACAGCACGAACTGTTCGCAATCCTCCGACACGAGGCCGGCCATATCCGTCTTTGCCACCTTCCGATCAGAATGGGTTTTGTACTGTTGCCTCTATTGGTGCTGGCGGTTGCGGAACAGATGGGCATTTCAGTGAACCACAAACTGAATTCAGCCCTTTTAACGATTGGAATTACGGGACAACCTGACTGGTTGATCATTTCGACTTTTTACGCTGTCTTTCTGATTGCTTCGCTCTCGTGGTTATCAAAGAAAATGGAATTTGAAGCCGACCTTTACGCCGTTTCAGATCCGACAGAATGTCAGGATCGGAAATCAGACACTTTGAATCAAAGGGCAAATGAATTGCTTGATGCTCTGTTGCGATTTGCCAGTCATTTTCCCGAACAGCTTGATCGCAGTACGCTGATGCATCCAAGTCTTCGACAGAGAATGCAGCGAATCATTCTGGTGCGAGACAATCCCCATTTGCTAAAACGAATGCAGTACGCCTGGCGCAACCAACAACTCAATTTCTTCCTCGTCCTGTTAGCAGTCTGTCTGGCAGCTGTGATCATTTGAATCATTTGATTCACGTTTGCAGTCCGAGATTGCAGCCGACCTCGTTCAAGAGGTGATGACGATTGTGATCCAAAAACTCCCAAATTTTCAGTACGACGCGGGCAGGAGTTTTCGTGACTGGCTACGCACCGTGGGAACGCAGGAATTGGACGAACTTCTCTTACCGGTCACTCCAAATCCGACGGAGTTGGTGGTGGGGACCCCCTACCAAATTGCCAATCAACTGGCGAATCACCAAACTTCTCGGAAGACATGGCAAAAACTCTGAACCGGCGCTTGAGTGGGTTCGTACACTCAATCCGAGTAATGAGCAAGAACAACAGATCTTGAATTCGGTCCTCAAAAACCTTGAAGGCCGGAAATACAGGGAGAAAAAAAAGTAGACGAACAAGAAAATTACGTTTGCCATCCACTTGTTCGCTTATGCGTGCCGATCATATCAAACAGTGCTTTCGCTCCGTTGAAGTACGCATGGTAGAAGAATGGTCTCGTTAATCGGGATTAGGGTTGACGATTCAAACGTTCGTCAGGTTAAGCCCCCGTCGATCGCGATAACCGTCAGAATTGGTGCGCGGCCACAAAATCCCGATTGACCGATCGTTTTTGTATAGCTCCTCGCCTTATTCGTCGTCTATGTTTTCATGATCTTGCAGTTGCTTTTCATTATTCATGTAACTAGTCGAACCCTTCGTCCAAACACTGTCCTACCTTAACCACGGTTAGCCACTACACGATGGATATTTCAGCGTCTGACCTTTTGGCGGAACGAATCGAGAACACGGTCGTTCACAACCCCCATTTTGATCATACGAAAATGCTTCTCAAGATGAAGGAAGGTAAAGTCGTTTTGGAAGGCAAAGTTAGTACGTTTTTTGAAAAGCAAATGGTGCAAGAAGCACTCAAGCATGTCGATGGCGTCGATGCGATTTACAATCACCTTGAAGTTACCTGGAATTGAAATGTCAAGCAAAAGTCACCCCACTGAACTTTGGTCGGCAAGCCTGATAACATCTGGCCGTAAAGAACTCTCCGAAGCACGGAGGATTTGCAACGAGTGGGCGGTGGCGTCGATGTTTCGCTTCGTTCTGATCATCGCCTTTTTGGTTGCATTGGTCATCTCGCGTTACTTCATTGGATAGAACTTGCTGGCACTTACGTCCAGTCACAAAAAAAGGCAGGTCATTTGACCTGCCTTTTTATTTTGATTCACAACCGTGTTGCTAACCATCCGAACCGAGTCCGTCTGAATCGCCTGATTCGTCATTTCCAGGACCTTCCTGCATCTGTTTAAGTTGGTCCACCATCTGCTTGATGGCTTCGTTGAAACCATTAGGTTTGGGAACTGCGATTTGAACGTTTGTACCGTCTGCAGTTGCGGCCAGGGAATCCAGAATCTCGCCTGCCAGTTTTGCAGCGGTCGGATCTGGAATCCCTCCAAGGGCCTGTTGACCAGTGAATTTCGCAATGCCCATTACGGAATCGAGTCCGCTTCTCAATTTTTCTGCCTGTTCTTCATCAACGCCTGTCGCGGCCAGCACGACCAGATTAGGCGCATCCAGATCGATGCTCAGTCGAAAATCCGTTGCGTTGTCGACCAGGTCCAAGTAGGCTTGTGTCGTCGCGTCCGGAGCGGTCGCTTTACCCATCGCTACGGCCTCCGCGAGCAATGCGGCCTCGCCCTTCATGTCGAACGCAAGTCTAAATGCATGGTCGGGGACTTTGCCCCAGGCCTTGGTCAGTCCTTCGGAAAAGAGTTCTTTGCGTTTGTCCTGAAGAAGATAACCTTTTGTGCCCATTTCGATTGTCTGATCGTCTACGCGATGCATAACGACATTCGTCGGACTGCCTTCTTCGTTGGGAGCGTAGAATTCACGCCCCTCAAGTTCTACCACATCCGCCTTTTCCACCATTGACTTGAACATGACATCGGTTGTTTCTTTATCCGCGAACTGAACGCGCACGAACATGTTAAAGGGAAAATCCTTCGCCCCCGGGACACTCATTTCCTGAAAGGTCGCCAGATCATCCGGTAACGTCATAGCCCCAAAAACTCTCTCGACTTTTGTCAGATCAATTTCTCCCGGAAGCTGTCCTGATTCCTGGGCGGCAGCGAGTTCTTTTTCGACGTCCAACATTTTCATCAATTCGCCATTCCGCATTTTTCCCATCTGGAGGTCGAATGCGACAGTCGCTCGCTCAAGATCTGACGGCGACGATTGGGCAAACGACCAACTCGTTACAACTGCGACCAGCAAAAAAGTGATCGCTACAGCAATTCGTTTTGTCATCTAAAAGACTCCCCAAGTTGAAGTTGTTTGTTCTTGATTTGTTGGCCGCACAAGAAAATTGGCTAACAAGGATTGTTTGCCAAACAAAGCCGCCATTTGTTGCTAGGAAATCGAAAGTTTATACCATTCGAATGGTGAAAACCACCGTTTTCGATATTTCCTGTCCTGGGTCGAAGTCTTGGGCAACCGATCGCCGAATCTGCCTTTAGATTTAAGGCTTTCCAGGCAATTCGAATGAGTTTCAACTGGTTACTTCTCAAATCTCAGAACCTCAGATTCGATTCTGGTCGCCAACAGTAAATCAGCTAACCACGTTGGATTTCATAAACTCCAAGGCCTCGACCAGCGCCGGTTTGATATTTTCTGGTTGCTTGCCGCCAGCTTGGGCCAAGTCCGGTTTGCCGCCTCCGCCACCGCCGACCAGCGGTGCAATTTGCTTGACCCAATCCCCGGCACTGAGGCCTTTTTCGACGAGGTCTCGACTGATTCCAGCCACCAGAATCACTTTATCGTCTCCTTGAGCGGCAGCAAGAAAAACCGCCACCGGATTCGTCTTTTTGCGAACCTGATCGATCAGTTGCCGCATCAGTCCGGAATTGCTTCCCGGCAGATTTTGAACGATGACGCGAATATCTCCGACCATTTCACCCATTTCAATCAGGGCTTCGGCGTTGATACTCGGTGCGTCGCTCATTTGCTTAACCTTTTTACCCATAGATTCAACGTCAGCCAACATCGAACTTACGCGATCCGCGACGTCAAACAAAGAAACGTTCAATTGATTCGCCGTCGATTTGAGAATATTGCGCACCTCGAAATAATTCGGCGCCGCACTGCGTTTACCATTTGTCGCCAAAGGAGTCTCTTCTGAAAGCTTACTTTTTTTGCCGGAAGACAATTGCTTTCTCAGGTCTTTGACCTGTTGGTTGAGGCGTTTGACGCCTTCTGGAATATCGATGATCGCCACATCCAACTCGCGGGCGATTTTGTCTGCGGCAAGTTGAACTCTTTGCTGGTTCTCTTTTGCCTTCTGCCCCGTAACGGCAATCACGCGGCGGGTGCCGGACGAGACACTCTCTTCGCCAAGGATTTCGAAGGCTTCAATCTGACCAGTCGTTTCCAGATGAATCCCGCCGCAAAGTTCTTTGCTGAACTCGCCAATTGAGACCATTCGAACGGGGTCTGGATACTTTTCGCCAAACAGCATCATCGCCCCTTCTTTTTTTGCCTGCTCCAAGGGAATAATTTTGGCCGTGATTTCTGCGTCTTCATCAACTTTGCTGTTCGCCAGTTGTTCCACTTTAGCCAGTTGTTCCGGCGCAACGGGTTCCATGTTAGAAAAGTCAAAGCGCAACCAGTCGTCGGTCACTTTTGAACCCCGTTGTTGTGCATGCGAACCAAGGTTCTGCTGAAGGGCGTGGTGCAAAATATGAGTTGCCGAATGGGCGCGGCGAATTGCGTTTCTACGCTGTGGATCGACCGAAGCCGTAACGGAATCTCTCTTGGCTAGAGTTCCTTCCAGCATCTTTCCAAAATGCATGAAAACTTCGCCGTTTTTCTGGGTGTCAGTAACCTGGAACCGGCCTTGGGACGCCCTGATAAACCCCGTGTCACCAACCTGGCCACCCGATTCGGCATAAAATGGAGTCCGATCGAGGATAACAATTTGAGGTAACTCGGATACGCTCAATGTTTCGGTTCGTTCTTCTCCGTCAATCAACCCAACGACCGAGACAGTCTCCTCTGACGATTCATACCCTAAAAACTCGGTCGATTTGACTTCGCGTTTGATTTCGTCGATTGGTCCTTCGTCACCCATTACGGTATCCGCAATTTTGCCGCTGACTTCGCCGTGTTCAATCATGGCAAGCTTGTAACCATCCCAGTCGAAAGTGAACCGGCGATCGTGCGCAATTGACTCAAATAATTCGGCCGGGATTCCATAAGTCTGATAAAGCTCTGCTGCAGCACGCCCATCCACGACGGTCGAATGATCCGACTTCATTTGTGCAAAGATCTTTTCGATTCGATTGAGTCCGTCGTCCAGTGTTGACAAAAAGCTGTCTTCTTCCTTTTTGATAACTTGAGCCACTCGTTCGGCTGTCCCTTTCAAATCAGGATAGGGCCCACTCATCTGAGCCACGACCACCGGAACAAGCTTAAACAAAAACGGATCGCTGAGCCCCATATCGTGCCCTTGAAGAACAGCTCGACGTAGCAGCCGACGAATAACATATTCTTCCTTCTGAGAACCTGGGTATACGTTTTCGTGAATCGCAAGCGTGCAAGCACGAATGTGATCGGTGATTCGTCGAAATCTTCTGCCGTCTTCACTATCGGGTTCATAGCTCTTACCGCAAACCTCGGCGGCAGCCTGACAAATCGGAAGCAGTGTATCGATATGGAAGTTGGTTTTCTTACCTTGAAGCGTCGCTGCAATTCGTTCCAGTCCCATACCCGTATCGATGTTCTTACTGGGAAGTGGCAACAGGTTGTCAGGTGGATCGCCAGCCCGATTGAACTGCGTAAACACGAGATTCCAGATCTCGCATTCTGGCCCGCCCTCCGGATGAAAAAAGATCTCACTGCAAGGGCCACAGACACCATCGGGTCCATCGGTCGGAGCGCCGGCCGGCCAAAAGTTGTCATGCTCGCCCATGCGAATAATTCGATCCAGTGTTAAACCAACATCTTTGTGCCAAACGTCAGCGGCCTCGTCGTCGTCCAGATAGACGGTTGCGGTCAAACGGTCGGGCTCAATTCCAAGCCACTTTTTATCCGTGAGAAACTCCCACGCCCAAATGATGGCTTCCCGTTTGAAGTAATCACCGAAACTGAAGTTGCCCAGCATTTCAAAAAACGTGTGATGATACGCCGTGCGGCCAACGTTTTCGATATCGCCCGTTCGCAAACACTTTTGACAACTCGTTGCCCGAGTGAATTCAAGCTCCACTTTGCCCAGGAAATGATCTTTGAACGGATTCATTCCGGCTGGAGTAAACAAAACTGACTTGTCCCACTTGGGCACCAGGACATCGCTCGCGCAAACGGTGTGATCTTTTGACTTAAAAAACTCGAGGTATTTTTCACGTAATTCGTCAGTTTTCATCTTATTTCCAGAGGTTGGGAGCAGCCGATAACCCTACAGATCCATTCGGCACACCTAGGTTCAGACCAATATATCGGCAGACACATTAACGGACTAGGTTCATCGGACCACGTCTGGACTGAGACCCAAAATCTCAAATCTGTCGAGCCGATGCTCGTTGGGTGCCGATCCGGCCGGTCAACTGTGGCCAGCGGCTTGGACATCGTGCTAAATAACGAAAGCCCTAACGGAACGGGCCTAAAACTCACAGTTCAAGCGGTTAGCGCCCGCCGCCCTCTTTGATTGGAGACTTGGTCGATCGGTGGCGGCGACCAGCCCAGGCCGGTGGAATATTTCGCCCGGGCTGATGCGGGGCTTCGCCTCAATGGCACTTACTTTTGGACCAACCTCTCCAAAGTTGAGAGAGGTCGACGACTCAGCGTCGCGTGAGGGCTGTTGATTCCGCAAGGAATCTTCTAGTTTCCCTCTCCCGGACCCTCACGTGTCGTCGGGAGAGGGGTCGAGTCGCCGTAAAGTAAGTGCCATTCGGCTCCAGCTTCGGGACGCAGATTCACAAAACCACGTCAACAATGCAGCTCTTGCGTCACCCACAGCATTGTGCTGTGGGTGAAATCCCGGCGAATCGCCGTTTAATGATGAGATAATGTCCGTACGATTTCGACGAAAGCCACAACGGATTATCAGGTTCGACCGAAGAAATTCTAAAACGCGTTGGAAGGGAGTTTTTCGCTTGAAGACTCTTCCACTTCCTGGATTTTTGAGCTGATGTCATCAACGTATCCGCCCGCCTCAAGAACTTTGTTGCGGATCTCTTCGCAAACATCAGGATTTTCTTTCAAAAAGTTGCGCGCTTTTTCTTTCCCTTGACCAAGATGCGTCGTTCCATATTTGAACCAGGCGCCACTGCGGATGACAATTTTGTGAACGACACCCAGATCCAGTACATCGCCTTCATAACTGATTCCGCAATCGTGCATCATGTCAAACTCGGCGACTCGGAACGGAGGAGCTACTTTGTTCTTGACAATTTTCACCTTCACGCGTTGACCCACTTGTTCATCGCCATCTTTCAAAGAGCCGATCCGGCGAACGTCGATTCGAACTGAGCTGTAAAACTTGAGTGCGCGACCGCCAGGCGTTGTTTCGGGGCTGCCAAACATAACCCCGATCTTTTCGCGAATCTGGTTGATGAAGATCGTACAAGTTTTGCTCTTGGCGATAGCGCCGGTCAGTTTTCGCATCGACTGGCTCATCAAACGAGCCTGAAGCCCAACATGCGAGTCACCAATCTCTCCTTCAAGTTCTTTCTTGGGAACCAAAGCAGCGACCGAGTCGAGAACAATCACATCGACAGAGTTTGACTTGACAAGCATCTCAACAATTTGCATCGCCTCTTCGCCGCTATTCGGTTGGCTGACGAGAAGCATATCCAGTTCCACGCCCAATTTTTTGGCCCAAGTTGGATCAAAGGCGTGTTCTGCATCAATGAAGGCTGCGACGCCGCCTTTTTTCTGTGATTCGGCAATTACGTGCAAAGCCAACGTCGTCTTACCACTCGACTCAGGACCGTAGATTTCGATGATCCGACCACAGGGCACCCCCTGTCCGCCTAATGCGACATCGAGCGATAGGCTGCCGGTCGAAATTCCACGGATCTTGGAAACGTAATCGTTTCCCAACGCCATGATCGAACCGTCACCAAATTGTTTTTCGATCTGTTGAACGGTGTTTTTCAATGATTCGTTATTATCCAACAATTTGTCAACTTTTGGTTTTTTCGATTCCGCTTTCGAAGCTTTTTTGGCTGGTGCTTTTGCTGATGTCTTTTTTGCCATAACTGCTTTTCCGTTAGAAATTTTTGAATTGGACGCCGTTGTTTTTGTGCTCGCAACCATCAATGGCTCCTGCGTGAGTACGTTGGAATGGGTTAAGTGAGAAGGCCTAACCGAATACCCGAAGCCATCGCCATTACCGGATCCCCATAACGTAAGACTCGGAATTCGGCTTTACAAGTACCTTCTCAACTATCATTCACCAAAACCGTGACACATCAGGTCAAAGGTGAACAAAAAACCACTAAAACGTCAAGAAGTAACACCGCCAATTATTTTGCGAATTTGCTATCAGATTTGTTGATAATTTGGCTTTTGGGTAACCTGGGCCAGTAAGAAGGCCACTCTGGGCGGTCTTTTGGCGATAAGTTTCGGTAAGATTGGCAATAACTTACCGGAATTAGCCCAAACGCGATCCGTAATCGCGATCATACGAGTTTCACACGGGTCATCGGAGTGTAGGTCGGACCTGAGCGTTCTAAATAGCTTGAATTGACAACGACTTCCTCAATGCTGCACATTCCCGAATCATGGAACCGGTGCTTTTCCAGCAATTCCGTAAGCGATTGATTCCACCGCCCGCCTCGCCGCAATCGACCAAGTGTCAAATGAGGATGAAACTCGTTTCGATCTTTGGAGAACCGCCATCGAGCAAGAAGGTCTGCCAATCTTCGATTGAGCTCGGTGAGTTCTTCGGCTCCTTCGGTGATACCCAACCAGATCGTGCGCGGCGCGTCGAGGTTTGGAAACGCTCCGATACCGCTAATCGCAATCATGAATCGGTGGCTGCCTTCGAGCGTTTTCCTGAAATCGATACAAAGATCGGTAACTTCATTTTCCGGCACATCACCCACAAAATTCAAAGTGATATGCAAATTGGCTTCCGCAACCCAATTATAGTCGGCACCCGTGACAACCATCTTGTCGATCAATCGACTCGCATTTGCGCGAATCTTCGACGATAGATTCACTGCAAAAAAAGTTCGTATCTTGGCCATGAGTTACTCTTGATCTCAGTTCTGGTCCTGAGTTTAATCTTAGCCTCAATCGGCATTCCCCAACTAGCCTCGTGTCGAGAAATATGCCTGGCGCCCGAACTGGAACCATGGGCAAAACTCTGAACGGCAGTTGCGGGTTTTGAGATTACTTCGATAATCGATCCCGCGACTCAATCAATCAAAAGAAAGAAGAAATCGTGACTGAAGACAAGAAATATGATGTGTTTGGTGTTGGAAATGCGATCGTAGACATACTGGCTCAAGTCGAAGAAAAATCCGTTGTTGACCTGTCACTGGTCAAAGGCACGATGGCACTGATGGATACCGAAACACAATCTACCGTTCTGCACCACCTTGACAGTCATCCATTGCAACTGGCCTCCGGTGGTTCGGCGGCCAACACAATGGTTGCCGTCGCGCAAAGCGGAGGAAACGGAGTCTATTTCGGCAAAGTGTCCGACGATACGCACGGCCAGTTTTACAAACAAGACATGGAACAGTCGGGAATTGCGTTTCCCGTTCCTGCCGCGGACGAAAGCAGTCTCCCGACAGGATCGTGCGTTGTGTTAACCACTCCCGACGCCGAACGCACGATGTGTACGCATCTGGGCGTTTCCACCACGCTCCACAAATCAGAAATCGATGCGGACATTCTCAGCCAATGCAAAGTCAGCTATATCGAGGGCTATCTTTGGGATGCTGAGGGCCCTCGAGCGGCTTGTGTTGAGTCATTCGAACAATCAAAACGGCTGGGCGTTCGTGCCGCATTTACGATTTCAGACTCGTTTTTAATTGGCCGATTCGCCGACGATTTTCGCCGCGTAATCTCAGAATATGTGGACATCCTATTTTGCAATATCGACGAGGCACGCGAGTTCTTCGAAACAGACGACGTCGATGAATGTACAGCCAAAATCGGCGATATCTGTGAACTCTCTTTTGTCACGGCGAGCGAACAAGGATGCTACGTCGTCGAGAATCGGTCGGTCCAAAAGGTCGCCGGTTACCCGGTCAAGGCCGTCGATACCGTCGGAGCTGGCGACGCGTTTGCAGGTGGCGCTCTTTATGGCATCACGCACGGCATGTCGGCAGTCAATGCCGCTCGCTGGGGCAACTATTTCGCTTCGCGAGTCGTCGAGCACATCGGTCCACGACTGCACAGCTCAATGGAAGAACATTTGCAGTCGATTTTGGTGTAGCCAGAAACGAGCTGCCGAATGGAAATTTGAGTATCGGCTCACAGATGCCATCCTAATTGCCCCGATTTAAGCTGAGTGTTCCTCATTCCGGCCGCATTCAGAATTCACTCCGAAATCATTTTTGGGGAAATTCGAATCTCCGGATGATTGCGCACCAACATTCGCTAGCTCGCTCGGCGGATTCATATGGAAGATTACACAACTATTACATTCGCCGCACGGACTGCTGACGACCTCTTTTCCGATAGAAACTACAATTCCTGCCCATTGAGTAGCGATTCGACCTCCGAGTCAGCTGGTTCAGCGATAGTAACAATATCGCCATCAAGGCGATCTACATAAGGAACGAGAAAAAATGTCAATCGTGACGGAACGACAGCCCCGAGTCAAAACTAAAGCCGAAAGGGTTCAGTTAGACGTACTTCCTTCGGCAAATCCGATATCGGTCGATGCGACCCATCATCACGAACACGCTCATCACGAACATGTGTCTGTCCCCGTCTCGGGAAAGTACAAGTTTGCGTTGTTGTCGATGATGATCTTTCCGTTGTTGGGAATGATCATTGCGATCGCGTTAGCCTGGCAGTGGGAGATGATGAGCTGGCTGAATCTAACCATGCTGATCGGCGGTTGGTATTTAACGGGACTTGGTGTCACCATCGGGTTTCACCGGCTGCTGACCCATCGCTCGTTTGAAACCACCGATGCAATTCGTGCGTTCTGGACGGCGCTCGGTTCGCTGTCGGTGGAAGGCTCGCCACTTGATTGGTGTATGGTCCATCGTAAACACCATCAATTCAGCGATCATCACGGTGACCCTCATTCTCCAAGCCTCGAAGGCAAAGGCGTTTGGAACAAGATCAAAGGATTTTGGCACTCCCACGCCGGATGGATGTTCAAAAATAATTGGGATCGTAACGAACGCACAAAGTACGTTCCTGATCTGATGCATGACCCGCTACTGGTTTCGATCGACAAGAACTATGGGTGGTGGGTTTTTGCTTCGTTCATCATCCCTTTGTTCATTGGTGGATTGGTCACCTGGTCGATCCAGGGAGCGATTCTTGGATTTATTTGGGGCGGACTCGCCCGGATTTGTCTTTCGCACCATATGACGTGGTCGATTAACTCGATCTGCCACATCTTTGGAAAGCAACATTACCAATCTTCGGATGATTCTCGTAACAACCTGTTTTTTGGTTACTTCTCACACGGGGAAGGTTGGCACAACAATCACCACGCTTTTCCGACATCCGCCAAGCATGGCCTCAAGTGGTATCAATTCGATCTGAGCTGGTGCATCATTCGGGGGCTACAACTTTTCGGGTTGGCCTGGAAAGTAAAGTTGCCGTCCGAGCGACAGTTGCAGGCCAGAGAACTCTAATTAATGGATGTTCGGGTGCTTCTGTTGGCCACTTTGGCTGTCGTCGCACAGCACATCGGTGATTCGAATACTCTCTGGGTTAGAGACTCACCTAAACAGCATCGGTTAACCACAATACCGTTCAATGTTTGGAGTTCAAGGCTCGGCATGGCTGTCGTCATCCTGAACCGAGTGGAGCGAGGTGAAGGATCTCTCGCGTTTTGCGTGAGATTCTTCGGTCGCCAGAGCTCCTTCAGAATGACTTTTGCTGCGTTTGATCCAAATATGCAGGCTTACTCGCTACCCACGAATAAACCGATAGCCAGCGTCTCGAATCGTCAGAAAGTGGATGGGATTCGCGGGATCCGGCTCAAATGTCTTGCGCAACTGACGAATAATCTGGTCGGGCGCCCTGGTATTAATGCTGCCAGGCATTCCCCAAACATCTTCAAGCAGCTTGGTCCGCGGAATGACACGGCCCTCATTTTCGATGAAGTATCTCAGAACTTTAATCTGAAGTTGTGTTAAGCGAACCTGTTTGCCGCGAACCATTATCTGGTAAGTATCAAAGTTAATGGTCGAATCTGCAAATTCATATTCAACAATCGAGTTCGACGAAGCGACATCGTTTTGACGCGACACTCGGCTGGAACTTGCCAACAAGTTCTTGATGCGACTGATCAGTTCATCCAGCTCAAAGGGTTTGGTCAAAAACTGATTTGCACCGACGTCAAAGCTGCGAGTGCGATCTTCGGTCAAAGTTCGAGCACTCAAAATCAGGACCGGCATGTTCTCGCCTACTTCCCTCAACCTTTCACAAACGTCGTAACCACTCATACCTGGCAACATCAAGTCCAGAACAACCAAATCAACTGGGTCCTCTTTTGACTCGATCGTTTTCAGCGCGGTAGGACCATTACCGACTGCTGTCACGCGGAAACCCTCGGCCTCCAAGTTGAACTTAATGCCAATTGCAAGATGCTCTTCGTCTTCGACAACTAGAATATGTTGTGCTTCCTTGTTCATTCCCCACTTCCGTAAATCAGATTTGGAAGGCTAGATGTTACTGGGTAATTTGAGTTCAGCCCTGTTTGATTCGGCGATGGCAACTGAATCTTGCCCATTTTCTACCCGTAAGCAACGGCCTGTCAATTGAACTTCGAAAACAGTACCTGTCTTTGAAGCCCGATCCACTATGCGGACTTTCCCACCGAGCTTTCTGACAAGCGTGCGAACGATATATAGCCCTAATCCTGTTCCGGGTTTTTCGCGCTCAAGTTCTTTTCCAAGTCGCACAAAACGACCAAATACCTTTCGTCGCAATTCTGCGGGAATTCCCGGTCCGTTATCTTCGATCAAAACGATGGCCAGATCTTCATGGATCCTCATGATTACCTTCACCACTGGCGGCGAACCCGAATACTTCACAGCGTTGTCGATCAAATTCCGAAAGATCATCTCACTGTCGGAATGTCGAGCACGAATCATAAATGGAAACAAGTCCAACTGAATGATGTTCGGATCGACGCGATACCGCGTGCACACAGACTTCGCCACGTCGCGGAGTAGATCGGCCAGATCAATATCGATTAATTCGCTATCGTCTTTTGGCTTATCGATAGCGGCTGCTTCCAGCATGTGGTTGATCAAGCGATCCAGCCGTTCCACATCATCCATCATGATTTCGTTGAATTGCGCTCGCTCTTGATCGGTAATCTGTCGACGGTTGATAGTTTGCAGATAAAGCTTCAATGAAGCGACCGGTGTTTTTAGTTCGTGCGTTACGCTGTCTATAAAATTGGATTGACGGCGGTTGAGATTGATCGCTTTGATGGACAAGATCAGATACATCACGACCCCGACCAAGACAAAGGCGAGGAATCCGGTACCAACCGTCAGTAATGCCCAGTGAAGCGACGATTGAGGTGGATCTCGCATGGCATTGAATACCGTCAACCCGATCCACCCGATAATCATCGCCACGATCACGACGATCATGGTGACGCCAAGTGTAATCGGAAATCTAAGCGACCTGCGTTCGGACATTCTGGCTACCTTGAATTGAATTTATCACTCAATTATCGCAGGAGCTTGGCATGTTGCAATTGTTGTCGGTCAATCAGACGGAAGTAATGCGCTAACCGTATTTGACAAACGTCGACTATTTTCTGGCCTTTTCTTTCGCCCAGGCATCCTTCAATGTGACGGTGCGATTGAAGACCAGTTTGTCCGCTGTTGAGTCTCTGTCGACACAAAAATAACCGTTGCGCTCGAACTGAAAACGATCTCCCACCTTGGCTTCCGCCAATGAAGGCTCGAGTTTACTATTGTTCATGATAATCAACGAATTGGGATTGATCGTTTCTTTCCAATCCGTGTCTTCAGCAACGTCGCTCGGATCCTCTGCTTCAAAAAGTACGTCATACAATCGAACTTCCGCGTTGACCGCATGCTCTACCGAGACCCAATGGATCGTGCCTTTGACTTTTCGACCGTCGGGAGCTTTGCCACCCGCCGTTTCCCGATCGTAAGTACAGCGAAGTTCAATGACTTCGCCTGATACATCTTTGATCGCTTCATGACATTTAATGAAAAAAGCGTATTTCAATCGAACCTCGCGACCAACTGTCAGCCGAAAAAACTTTTTGGGCGCGTCTTCCATGAAGTCACTGCGTTCAATATACAACTCGCGGCCAAACGGCATCTCACGCGTTCCGGCAGTTTCATCTTCCGGATTGTTGATCGCACTTCTCACTTCAGATTCACCTTCTGGATAATTCTCGATGACGACCTTGAGCGGATCGAGTACGCACATTCGACGCGGGGCAATCTTGTTCAAGTGATCGCGAATGCTCAGGTTCAGCTGAGCCAGATCGGTCATGCTGTTGGTTTTCGTAACTCCAATTCGGTCACAAAAATCGCGTATCGATTCCGGTGTGAATCCCCGCCGTCGAAATCCACAGATCGTGGGCATGCGCGGATCATCCCAAGCTGAGACATAACCGCCTTGTACAAGCTCAAGTAATTTTCGCTTGCTCATCACGGTGTTCATCAGATTCAGCCGGGCAAACTCAATTTGCTGAGGATGGTGAATTTCCAAGGCTTCGAGATACCAGTCATAAAGCGGGCGATGGATTTCAAACTCGAGCGTGCAAATCGAATGAGTGATGCCTTCAATCGAATCGCTTTGACCGTGCGTCCAGTCATAGGTTGGATAGATGCACCATTGGTCGCCTGTGCGATGATGTTCGGTATGCCGAATTCGATACATTGCGGGGTCGCGCAAGTTCATATTCGACGAGTTCATATCGATTTTTGCGCGCAACGTTTTTTCGCCGTCCCTGAATTCTCCGTTTTTCATCCGCTTAAAGAGTTCGAGATTCTCTTCGACGGAGCGGTCTCGAAACGGACTGACGCGGCCTTCTTTATTCCATCCGCCCCGATATTCACGGACCTCTTCCGTGGTTTGATCGCAGACAAACGCATTGCCAGCTTTGATCAGCTTGATCGCCATCTCATAGAGCTGGTCAAAGTAATCCGAGGCATAGTACAGATTGTCCCATTCGAAACCAAGCCACCGTACATCCTCCAGGATCGACTCGACGAACTCGGTCTCTTCTTTCTCGGGATTAGTATCATCAAACCGCAGATTGCATTTGCCACCATACTGTTTTGCGATTCCGAAATTCAGACAGATGGATTTGGCGTGCCCGATATGCAGATAACCATTCGGCTCCGGTGGAAACCGAGTATGAACTTGTCCACCGTTTTTGCCGGATTCAATGTCATCAACGACGATTTGACGAACGAAATCTAACGTTTTTGATTCGGCAGTGTTCATTTGGGGCCTTTCGTGCAGGTGCTTACCTGAACGATCAATTTGTTGTTAACTGGTTCGTTAAGATATTAGCTAAAACAGGAATTTCAGGGGAGGGTACCAATGAGAAGGCTTTTGTTGATTTCCAGTTCCCGTGTTCACGGATCCGGTTTTCTCGAATTTTGCAGGGAGGCGATTTCCGAACATTTCGCAGGCGTCGATGAGGTGTTGTTTGTACCCTACGCATTGGCAGACCGTCATGAATATGAAGCACTGGTCGCGGACGCATTGGAGCCGACTGGAATCAAAATTCGCTCCATCCATCACGCCGATGATCCGCTAGAGGCGATAAATGGGGCTCAGGGAATCTTTGTGGGAGGCGGTAATTCGTTTCGATTGTTGAAAACTCTGTACGACCTCGATTTGATCGGCCCGATTCGAGAAGCGGCGTTGCGGGGTGTGCCGTACATGGGAAGCAGCGCAGGCACCAATATGGCCTGCCCAACCATTCGCACGACCAATGACATGCCAATCGTCGAACCACCTTCGTTGGATGCGCTCAAATTGATCCCGTTCCAAATCAATCCGCACTACCTTGACGCCGACCCCAACTCGTCTCACAAGGGCGAAACTCGAATGCAACGTCTGCAAGAATATCTCGAAGAGAATTCGGTACCGGTTGTCGGTTTGCGCGAAGGCTCGTGGTTAGAAATCGCGGGTGAAACATGTTGGCTCCGAGGTAACAAAGACATGATTCTATTTCGGCAAGGCATTGATGCGGTCGAGATCAACACCGGTAGCGATGTGTCTTTTCTGTTGATGCCTAAATAGCACGTCATCTGATTTCTCACGAATCCAGCTACGATCCACGCACGTTGAGGAGCCGACGCCTACGGCTGGGCTTTGCAACCAATCCCGTTCAATGTCAGCTACGGCGAAAACTTTAGACTCGATCTCGACCAAGGCGTTCCAATGCGACGTCGATTCGTTTAGCGCAACGTGCGGCACCAAGGATTGACATCGTGTCGAACATACCGAATCCAGCCGCCTTGCCGGTGCAGGCGACTCGTAATGCATGAATAATTTGGCCGATCTTGATCCCTTTCGTCTCACAAAAACCCTTCACCAGTGTTTCCATTTCCTGGGGTGAAGCGTGATCCTCAACGACCAGCAACTTTTTCAGTTCGCTGAGCAAAAAGCCAGCGTTCTCAGCCTTCACGAGCCGTTTTTCAAAGGCCTTCTCGTCGTAGTCCAGTTCATCGTCGACTGAAAAGAAATCATCAAACTTCAAAATATCGCCCGCGATCTCAATTCGATCATCTGCCGCCGCCACGATCCTGGTCAAGTACGGACCGATTTCACAGTCCGGCGGGTCCGAAACGACCCCAGCCGCTTGCAAAAACGAAAGACACAACGCGACTTTTCGTTTCATGGGAAAATTGTTCATGCATCGTACCTGGAATGCCATCAGCTTTTGCGGATCAAAACTGGCTTCGCCTTTTACAACTCGTGCCAAAGAAAAATGCTCAAGCATTTGCTCACGCGTGAAGTCTTCGGTCTTGTCATCCAGTGACCAGCCCACCAGCAGCAGGTAGTTCACAATCGCTTGCGGCAAAAATCCAATCGTACGATAAAACTCGATCAATACCGGATTGAATGACGCAGGTTCGATTTCCAGCCCTATTCGTTTGGCAATCTCTGCACCGCGGTCGAAGAGTTGTTTAAAGTCACGATTCTTGAAGTACTTTTCGATCTTTCGTTTACTCAACTTGTTCTTGCTTCCCGGTTCCGCGACGAACGGAATATGCGCGTATTTTGGCAATTCGTATCCAAGTGCATTGGCAATAAAAATCTGTCGGGGCGTATTTGAAAGGTGCTCGACGGCTCGAACAATATGGGTGATTTTGAAGTCCTCATCGTCGACCACGTTAGCAAGATGATACAGGCAGGTTCCGTCATTTCGTTGAATGACGTGATCCTGTTCACGAGCCCAATCAAACGAAACATCGCCACGAATCAAATCGTGAAACTCGCACTTGCCCTCACGAGGCATTTTCAGCCGGACGACGAATTGGCGTCCCTCCGCTTCAAAGCCTTGAATGTCTTCATCGGTTTCGGCCATCCAGTTACGACTATAAATGAAGTCGCATTTCTCTTTTTCGGCCGCTTCACGTTCGGCAACTGTTTCGTCCGGTCTGGCATAATCGCGGTACGCGTGACCGCTCTCGAGCAACTCGGCCGCCGCCGACTGATAATTAACTAATCGCTGCGATTGATAATAAGGACCATAAGCACCGCCGATTTCCGGGCCCTCGTCCCAATCGATGCCCAACCACCGAAACCCGTCAAGAATGGGCTGTAGAGCCTGTTCCACATTCCGTTTGCTGTCAGTGTCATCGATACGAAGAATAAACTGCCCACCAGCCTGTCGGGCAAGCAGCCAATTGAATAGAGCGGTGCGGACGCCGCCAATGTGCAAATAGCCAGTTGGGCTGGGAGCGAAACGAGTACGAACAGTCATCTGTTTCTTGAAAAAAAGTTAGACCATAAATGCGAAGAGGAGATTCTACGCAAATCAAGCTGGAATGAGAACCGAATGCGCGGAGATGCTGGTCCTAGGCCGCACGGCGTCGCCGCTTTTCGAGCTTTCGATGCCGACGACGGTCGGCCTTGCTCATTTTGGCATACTGCTCTGGTGAAATGGCAAGAATGGCTTGAGCTTCAGATTCGTTGTCGAGTGCCGCCGTCGGCTTTTCTGCGACTGGCTTCGACGGGGCTGGCACAGGCGGGATTTTCCGTTTCGGTTTGGGAACTGGCGGACGAACTTTTGACTTTGTGGCTGGAACAGCTGTTTCAGTAGTTGCCGGGGCAGCCTGTTTCGAGGCTTGCCTTGCTGTTTTTTTCCCGGATGCCTTGGTGTTCTTTGCGGTAAACTCCGCATCCGATTCGCCGACGTATGTTTCGACGTTATCTCTTCTTGACATCACCCCTGAATTGGCAACCCTTTCTTTGGCGACCTTGAGTCTGATCAAACCATTCGCTTGCAAAAAGACAAATCGTGCATACGCAAGTTGGCTGAGCAACAACATCGTCGTGGCGAACAGAATCAGGTTTCCATAGACTGCGTTGTAGTCGACAACCAACGAGTTTTGCAAAGCTGGAATCTGC